>NZ_MLBG01000050.1 GCF_001936595.1 Desulfovibrio sp. DV | reverse complement strand
AAGATGACGGTCGCCCCGGCCGCAGCGGCCACGAAACCAAGGCCCAGCCGGCGGTTGGGGGTGGCGGCCACGGCCAGGGCGAGCAGGGCCGCCAGACACAGGAGGCCCGGCAGACGGGCGGCCACGGACAAGCGGCCGGCCTCGGGCTCGCCGTAGCCGCGAAAAAGCAGCAGCGGTGAAATGCGGGCAGCCCTGGCCAGATGGGGCAGGGAAAAGGCCAGGACAGTGAGCGCGCCAAACGTCGCCGCCAGGGCCAGGGCACCGGGATAGGGGCCGGGCGGCAGGCGCACCGGCAGCAGGTTGCCAGCCAGGGGGGCGAGCAGGGCCGGCACGGCCGCGCCCAGGGCCAGACCGAGGACAATGCCCAGGCAGCCCTGGGCGCCGACAGCCAGGAGATAGGCGGCCACGACCACCCGGCGCGGCGCACCGAGGCATTTGAGGGTGGCAATCGAGGCCGAGCGGCCGACCAGATAGCCGGACACCGCCTGGGACACGCCGATGCCCCCAAGCAGAAGCGAGGCCAGTCCCACCAGCCCGGTGACCGCGGCCAGACGGTCCATGAAGCGGGTCAGGCCCGGCTGGGCCGTGGACACGTCGCGCACCCGCCAGCCGGCGGTGGGGAAGGATTCACGCAGTTTGCCGGCCACAGCCGGGGTGTCGGTCCCCGGCGGGAGCTTCACCCGGTAGGCGTGGCGGGTCAGGGTGCCGGGGGCGAGCAGGCCGGAGTCGGCCAGGGCCGGCAGGGAGACGAGCAGGCGCGGCCCCAGGGCGGCCAGCCCGGCCGAGGCGTCGGGTTCGCGCACAAGGGTCGCGCGCACTGCAAAGGCAGCGTCGGCGACCAGGATGACGTCGCCGACAGCGGCCCCAAGCCGGCTGAGCAGTTCCGGCGCGGCCACGGCTCCGGGCAGGCCGTCGCGAACGGCCAGGGCCTCGGACAGGGGCATGGGGGGCGACAGGGTGACGTTCCCATAGAGCGGGAAGGCGTCGTCGGCGGCCCGAAGGGTGGTGAGCGCGCGTTTCCCCGGGGCGTCTTGGCGACGGGCCATGGCCTGCATGGTCACGACGTGGGACGTCGGTCCAAGCGCGGTCAGGGCGGCCAGTTCATCCGGGGCGGCCGGGCGCAGGGACAGGGTTGCTTCGATGTCGCCGCCAAGCAGCGCGGCCGCGTCCTCGGCCACGCCGGCCAGATAGGCCGCGGACAGGCTTTTGACGCCGGCCACGGCGGCCACGCCCAGAGCCATGCAGGCCACGAATACGCCAAATCCCCGCAGGCCGGTGCGCAGTTCCCGTCGGGCCACACGGGCAGCCAGGAGCAAATCGCGAAAAAACGTCATGATCATGCCTTCCCTGGTCCGGTCCCTACGGGAAAAATGGCCGGTGGTCCATGTTCACTGGTCAAAATGACCCTTTGACCATTGCAAGGCCTTTCAAAATAAGCCAGATATACACAATCCGAGGACGACCGCGCCATTGCCCCGTGTCTTGTCTACAGCAGCACCGCGCGGGATACCACAACGTCGAGGGGAGGCCGGCAGTGAAGAACATGAAGCTTGGGGTTAAAATCAGCATTGGCTTTGGCCTGTTGATCGCCATCGCCTGCGCGCTTGGCGGCATGGCCATCATCAATATGAACGGCGTGGAAGACCAGTCGACCCGGTTGGTCAGGGAATACATGCCGGAAGTGGCCATTGCCAACAGCATCGAGCGGGCCACTCTCGGGACCATGCTTGAAATGCGCAGCTACGGGTATACGGAAGACAAGAAACAGTTTGAAGCCGGGATGCGCAATCTGGCCGAACTCAAGCGCGCCCTGGCCGAGGCCAAGGCGCATTCGGAAAAATATCCGAAATTGGTCAAGCTGCGCGAGGATGTGGTCAAAGCCCAGGCCAAGTGCACGGATTACGAAAAGCTGATCAATGAGACCGCCTCGCGTATCGATGCCCTGGCTGTGGTGCGTAAAAACCTGGATGCCGCAGCTGGCGACATTGTCAAGAACAGCCAAGGTTATCTCGATAGCCAGCAGAAAAAAATTCGCGAAGAGATCGGCCAGAATGTCAATGCCCAGCTCCTTCAGGAGCGGGTGGACAAGATCGATAATGCCGCCGCTGCCATCGCTACCGTCACGGCCATCCGGGTGAACAACTATCGCGGCCAGTTGTACCGTGATCCCCGCCACATAGACGAGGCCATCAAGGCGTTCGCCGAGTTTGACCAGACCATTGAGAGCATCCGGGCCAAAACCCGTGAAGAAGGCAATTTGCGCCAATTGGCCGCTCTCAAGGACGCTTCCGGCAAATACCGGCAGGCCCTCCTGGATTTCCTGGACAATTTCAAGGCACTCCAGGATATCGCTGCCAAGCGCCTGGAGGCGGCCAATGGCGTGCAGGACGCGGCCGAAGAAACCGCCAAGGCCGCTCTGGACGCCACCCAGAAGATCGCCGACAGCGCAGTGATCAGTCTGTCCACGGCCTCCTCGATCATGTACGGCGGCCTCGGCGCGGCCCTGGTCCTTGGCATCATCATTGCCATCCTGCTGACCAAGGCCATCACCGGGCCGGTCATAAAGGGCGTGACCTTTGCCAAGGCCATGGCCGAAGGCGATTTCACCCGACTGCTCGACATCGACCAGAAGGACGAGATGGGCGTTTTGGCCGCCTCGCTTAACGAAATGGTGGGCAAGCTGCGGGAAGTGGTGGCCGAAGTGCAATCGGCCTCGGAAAACGTGGCCTCGGGTTCGGAAGAACTCTCGGCCTCGGCCCAAAGCATGTCCCAGGGCGCCACGGAACAGGCTGCCAGCGTCGAGGAGATTTCCTCGTCCATGGAAGAGATGAGTTCCAACATCAAGCAGAATGCCGAAAACGCCCAGCAGACCCAGTCCATTGCCGTCAAGGCGGCCCAGGACGCCCGCGAAGGCGGCGAGGCGGTCATTTCCGCCGTGGCGGCCATGAAGAACATCGCCGAGAAGATTTCCATCATCGAGGAAATCGCCCGGCAGACCAATCTCCTGGCTCTTAATGCCGCCATTGAAGCGGCCCGGGCCGGCGAGCACGGCAAAGGCTTTGCAGTGGTTGCCGCCGAGGTGCGCAAACTGGCCGAGCGCAGCGGTTCCGCCGCCTCGGAGATTTCCGATCTCTCGGCCTCCAGCGTCCGGGTGGCCGAGCAGGCCGGCTCCATGCTGACCAAGATGGTTCCCGACATCCAGCGCACCGCTGATCTTGTCCAGGAAATCGCTGCCGCCAGCCAGGAGCAGAATTCCGGAGCCGACCAGATCAACCGGGCCATCCAGCAGCTCGACCAGGTGGTGCAGCAAAACGCCTCGGCCTCCGAGGAAATGGCTTCCACCTCGGAAGAACTGTCCAGCCAGGCCGAACAACTCCAGTCCACCATGGCCTTTTTCCGGGTGGACGGGACCATGACCAGACGTCAGGTCCTGCGGCCGGTCAAGGCCTTGCCCTCGGCTGCCCGTCGTCCCGCCGCCGGCCGTCGTCCCGCTGCCCAGCCCAAGGCCGGCAACGGCGTCGGCATCGACCTCGACGATAAGGACGACGACTTCGAGCGGTTCTAAACCGGCCGAGCGACACTGTCCCGACGACGAGAAACGGGGCCGGATGCGAAAGTGTCCGGCCCCGTTTGCATTGGTTGGAAGGAGGGGCGCTTTACTGCGATCGCAGCAGCAGGCCGGTGATGGCGGTCATGACCATCGGCGGCGTGGTCGGGGCGGGGGGAGCGGTCGTCACCCCGGTGGCCCGCAGCCCGGCCGGATTGATCAACCGGCCGTCAGCCAGGAGGGGCCAGGCGCAACTGGTGAAAAAGACCGGAGGTGTTGCGCGGTAGAGACTGGCCGGAACGCCTGTCACATTGCAGCCGTTGTCCGGATCGGCCTCGGCCATGGTGGAGTTTCCGGCGGACACGGTCCCGGTGATGCCAGCCGCCACGGTCAGGGGACCGCCGGCCAGGATCACGTTGCCAAGCACAACCTGGCCGTGGGAGGCGTCGAGGATTTCGATGCCTTCCTTGGCGACCACGTTTCGAAGGAGCACGTTGCCAGGGCCGGCCGGACCCCAATAGTCGGTGATGTCGATTTCCTCGACGAGATTGCCCTCGAACAGATTACGAAAGGGGTAATGGCCGTGCACCGAGATGTCGCAGGGCGTCCACTGGTCGGACTCGCACACGGTGCCTCTGGAGGCATTATAGCCAAAGACGTTGCCGTTGGCCCCCTGGCTGACGATCATGGCATGGCGCAGGGTGTCAAAAATGTTGTTTTCCACCAGACAGTCCGAGACATGCCGGCCCAGGCTCACGCCATAGCCCCGGCCGCCGTCGCCATAGTCGTGGGCGCGTTTGAACGTGGAGTCGCGTACCTCGATGGCGGCCGATGATTCGGCGTAGACATGGGCGCTGACCGTGTCGAGGCTTTCCACCCGAAGCACCCAGCAATTGAAGGCATACTTGAAGTGGATGGTGTCGCCGCCGCTCTCACCGGGATCTTCCCGGCGGATGCCGAGATCTTCGATGCCGACATTCGTGCCCATGCGGTACACCCTGGCCCGGGCCGAGAAGCTCGTGCTGTAGGCGGCGCGCAGGGGACGGTCAAGGGTGAGGACCTTGCCCGAAACGGCCGTGACGACCGCGAATTGGCCCACTACGCTTTGCGCCCAGCTCTGATTCCATTCCGGGTCGGTGTACATGGCGGCGGGGTCATTTTGTTGTTCTATTTCCAGCTTGTCGCCGACCGCCACACCCGAGGTGCCGGCCAGGGTGATGGTTGATTGGCCAAGGGCCGCGTTTTGGGTCAGACTGCTCCAGCTTCTGGAATTGTAGGTGGTGAAATCAAGCAGCGGATCGGACGATCCGTTCATGTTGAAAACGAGCTTGGACAGGCTGGCCCCCTGGCCGCGAAGGACAAGGCCGCTGGTCAGGACCAGGGTGCGGCTCAACCGGTAGGTGCCGGCCGGGATCGACAGCACGCCGGGTCTGGCCAGGGCGGCCATGGCGCTTTCGAAAGAAGCGGTATCGTCGGTTACGCCATCACCGGTGGCCCCATAGTCGCGAACCGACACGGTCTGGACCGGGGCGGGCGGCGTCTGGCGCAACCCGGCCTTATCCCAGGAAGCGATGGGGTCGGCATATTTTTCGGCTACGGCCGCAGTCTCTTCGGCAGCCCTGGCGGTTGCGGCCGGGAGCAGGATGAGCAGACTGAGGGCAAGGGCGGCAAAGGCGGGGTACGTCCGGGCATGGTCCATGAAAATCCCTGGGGTGTTGGGGTGGCAGACTGTCATGGCCATAGCAGGTGTTGTGCCGCTGTGGAAAAAATCACAAAATTACAGATAACTATCTGTTTTATAAATGCTATTTTAATTTATTGAAGAGCTGACGGATGTGCTGTTTTCCACTAAATGTGGAAAACGAAGCGGTCAAATCAAAGGATGGTCAGGGCGGCGCAGGCAGTTCTGGTTCGCCTCTGGATACGGCTGCGCCTGCCCGGATAGAGCCGTATCCAGGCGTCAGGGGCAGGCGTCAGGCAACGCTCCCGGATGGGGTGCGCAGGGCGATTGTATCGGGTGGGTTGCGGCTGGTCAGGAAAACGGGTGGGGCTTTGAAGGGCTACTCGCCGCCGCCGCGCAGGGCTTCGATGGGATCGAGTGCGGCCGCCTTGCGGGCCGGGCGCAGCCCGAACACCAGGGCGATGGCCAGGGCGGCAGCCAGAGACAGGACGAAGATCTTGGGCGACAGGCGCAGTTCCAGCATGCCTAGGCGGGACAGGGATTCGCCGAGCGCCACGCCAAGGCCGATGCCGAAGACCGCTCCAACCAGGGTCAGGTAGACGGCCTCGGAGAGAAACTGGACCATGATCGCTGTGGAGGTGGCTCCCACGGCCTTTCGCAACCCGATCTCCACCCGCCGCTCGCTCACGCCGAGAAACATGAGATTGGCCAGGACAAAGCCGCCGACCAAAATGGCCACCCCGGCCGTGACGCCGAGAAAAGCCACCAGACCGCCGGTAAAGGCCGTTAGGAACTTGAGGATTTCACTGGCGGAAAGCAGCGTGAAATCGTCGGGCTGCGTGGGTTCGAGCTTGTGCTCATGGCGCAGCAGGGCGCGCAGGTTGTCCTTGTGCGCGTCAATAAGTTCCGGGTTGTGGAACCGGACGCGAAGGCCCCGGAAGTAGCTGCGGTTGAGGTTGAAGCGCTGGGTCAGGGTGGAGATGGGCATGATCAGCCGGTCGTCCACGGTTGTATCCGAACCGCCGCCGGTAAATCCCCGGTAGGCCAGGCGTCCGATAATCTGCACGGGCAGGTTTTTGACCAGGACGGTGCGTCCGACCGGCGAGGCCTCGCCGAAAAGCTCCCGGGCCGGAACGTCGCCGATAAGCGCCACTTTGGCCCCGTACTTGATGTCGTCGGCCGACAGGTCGCGGCCTTCGGCCAGGGGCCAGTTCCAGGTCTGGGCATAGTCTTCGGTGGCCCCGACAACGGTTGCCGTCTCGTAATTCCTGTTGCCGTATTTCAGCGTCACAGCCCGCACCGAACGCATGGGCAGCACGGCATAGGCCCCGGGCAGGGAGCGGGCGATGGCCCGGGCGTCGGACCAGGTGAGAGTGTTGACGCGCTGGCCCACGGGCCGGTTTTCAATGTCCCCGCCAAGGACGAGGACGGCGTCCGGGCCGAAGAAATCGACGATTTCCAGGGCCTTTCGCCGCGCGCCGTCCACGGAGGCGACAATGACGGTCAGGGCCGCAATGCCCATGGCCACGGCGGCAACGACAAAGAGGCTCCTGGCCTTGTGGGCCAAAAGCGCCAGCCACGCCATGTGCTGCAACCGCCACAACAGGCGCGGGCCGCGGCTAATCCTGCGCCACACGGCCGTCATGGACGAGAATCTGCCGGCGGGCGTAGCCGGCTGTTGCGACGTCGTGGGTGACGACGATGACCGTCTTGCCGGCCTCGCGGTTGATGACGGCGAGCAGCTCCATGATCTCGGCGCTGGTGGCCGAGTCGAGCTGGCCGGTGGGTTCGTCGGCCAAAATGAGGTCGGGATCGTTTATGAGCGAGCGGGCCAGGGCCACCCGCTGCTGCTGGCCGCCGGAGAGCTGGGAGGGCTTGTGCTGGGCCTGGGCGGTCAGCCCGACTTTGTCGAGCAGTTCCATGGCCCGGCGGGTCAGGGCCGAACGCGGGGTGCTGCTGTAAAGGCCCGGCAAAAGGACGTTGTCCAGGGCGCTGGCGTAGGGGATGAGGTAGAAGCTCTGGAACACGAAGCCGATGGCCTGGTTTCGAAGACCGGACAGGGCGTCGTCGCCAAGCGTTCCCGTTTCCCGGCCGCCCAGGCGGTAGCTGCCGGATGTCGGCCGGTCGAGCAGGCCCAGGATATGGAGCAGGGTGGACTTGCCCGATCCCGACGGACCCATGATGGCGGCAAATTCCCCGGCCGCGATGTCCAGATTGACCCCGGCAAGGACGGTGTGGCTCACTCCGCCCATGACATAGGCCCGGGTCAGGTCGGTGAGCCGGATGAGTGGCTCGTCGCCGGCCGCCTGGCCCGTCTGGCCAGCCAGGATGGTCATCGATTGGTTCCCGGGCGATTGGGCTTGGGGGCGTTGGCGGTCGGCGCGACCAGCCCCGGCAGCACGATCTGGGTGGCCACGGTCTCGCCCGGGGTCAGGCCTTCGAGAATCTCGGTCTCGTTGAGGCCTTCCAGGCCAAGCCTGGGCTGCACCTCGCGCACGCCGCCGCCGGCCAGGACGGCGAACACCACCTGCCTGTCGCCGATCCATTTCAGGGCCGCGTTGGGGATGACCAGCACACCCTTTTTCTCCTGGACCACGATCTGGCACTGGGTAGTCATCTCCGGCCGCAACTTGGCCGATTCCACGGGATCAAGGCACACAGGGCCTGATAATAGACAATGTTGTCGCGGATTTCCGGCTGGGGATAAATCTGGTCCACGCTGCCCTTAAACGTCGCGCCAGGGTAGGCGTCCACCCGAAATTCCACCGGCATCCCGGGCTTTATCTGCCCTACGTCGGTCTCGTCGACGTAGATCCACATTTCCAGGCGGCTGGGGTCGAGCACGGTGATGAGGTTGGCTACCTGCAGGCCGGCCACCACGGTTTCCCCGGCCTGGGAAGTGACAAAGGCCACCACGCCGTCGATGGGGCTGACGATGCTCGTGTAGGAAATCTTGGTGTTGACCGAATCGATGACGGCCTGGGCCTCTTCCTTGCCCTTCTGGGCCTTGATGGCTTCCTTTTCGAACTCGGTGCGCACCCGCACGAGCGAGGCTTCGCGGGCCAGCACCTCGTTTTGGCTGACCAGGGAATCGCGGCGGGCGGCGTCAAGGACGTCCCGGGCCACGAGTTCCTTTTTAAACAACTCGTCCTGGCGTTTGAGGCTGGAGGCGGCGTAGTCGTATTTGGCCTGGGACAGGCGCAGTTCGGCTTCGGCCTCGGCGATGCGCCGGGGATAGACGGTCTCGACCTGGGACAGTTCGGCTTGGGCCCGGGCCAGCTTGGCCTCGGCTTCGTCGAGCTGGGAGCGCAGTTCCCGCGAGTCGATGACCGCGATGAGCTGGTCTTTTTTGACCTCGTCGCCGACCTTGACGTTCATCTCCTTGATCGTGCCTGTGGCCCTGGCCCCGATTTTGACGATGGCCCCGACCTGGGCCTTGATGATGCCCGTGGCCTCAAGAACCTTGCGCACATCGCCCATGGCGGCCTGGGCCGTGGCGATGACCTTGGGCGGATCGGGCTTTTTGACGTATTGTTTATAGGCGTACAGGCCGCCACCGGCGAGAAGGAGGAGCAGGAAAAGCCATTTGAATATGCGCATGCGATTGTATCCGATGATCTGGTTTACCCGTCGTATAGCGGTATTTGGCGGCGGCGGCAAATGGCGGGCTGTTGCGGGCAGCATCCACCGGGCGCGAGACAGCCGTGGGGCGGGCAACAGCGCTCGGGGCTTCGGGTGTTGCGCGTCGCCCGGGCGGGAAAGCGGCGGGGCAACCGGATGTGGGCGTAGAGGGCAACGGCTCTCCCGGTGGAGTTACTGGATCATCTTTTGCCAAAACGGACGCCTGTCCGGCGGGGGGCCGGGTTTGGCCCGGTTTTTTTCGACCTTGCACTCCACCATGGCAAAGGCCTCGGTCTTGGCTGCGGCGCAGCCGATGTAGATCTTGACAAAATAGCTGTTTTCGTTGTGGAGTAGGTGGTATTCAAGGACTTTTTTGCCGCCAGGGGCGTCAGTCACAAGATTGGGGAGACCGTTTTTGGCCGTGTACTGGGCTGTGGCCGCAGCCACGTCGCAGTGATCGAGCACCTCTTTCGACGGACTCAAGGAAAAACTGTCTTTGTAGATGCAGCTGTTTTCCAGGATGCTCTTGCCGCCGGGATTGGTGTTGCTGCGGATGTACTCCTCTTTGGCCAGCAATTCGCCCAGGGCGGCATTGGGACGGTAGTCCTGGCCCCGGGCCGGGGCGGCCAGGAGGGTCAGGAGGACGAGGACGCACAGGGGCAGGGCGACGGAGACGGCTTTGGGCATGATCTCCTCCGTGGCGTGGCAGGAAGGGTGGGGCGGCCGCCGCCGGCAAGGGGCGGCGGCCGTCAGGGCGTAGCGCGTATCGCGGATCGGGGGTTAGCTGAGTTCGGCGATCCAGGCGGCCACCGGCTCTTCGATGAGCCGGCGGATTTCGGCCAGCCGCGCCTCGGTTTCCGCCTCGAACCGCACCACCAGGGCCGGTTGGGTGTTGGAGGCCCGGAGCAGGCCCCAGCCATCGGGAAAGGTCAGGCGCACGCCGTCCACGTCGATGACGTCGTAGCCCGAGGCAAAATGGGCCTTGGCCTTCTCCACCACGGCGAATTTGATGGCGTCGGGACAGTCGATGCGGATTTCCGGCGTATTGACCGTGGCCGGCCAGTCGTCCAGCATGGACTGGAGACGCGTTCCCGAGGCGGCCACGATTTCGGCCAGCCGGGCGCTGGCGTAAATGGCATCGTCAAAGCCGTAGTAGCGGTCGGCAAAAAACATGTGGCCGCTCATCTCGCCGGCCAGGGTCGCACCGGTCTCGCGCATCTTGGATTTGATCAGGGAATGGCCGGTCGGGGCCATGAGCGGCACGCCGCCGTGGGCGGCAATGTCTTTGTAGAGCAGATGGCTGCACTTGACCTCGCCGATGACCGTGGCCCCGGGGTGGTTGGCCAGCACTGCCCGGGCATAGATGGCCAGGAGCTGGTCGCCGTAGAGCAGCCGTCCTGTGCCGTCCACCACGCCGATGCGGTCGGCGTCGCCGTCCAGGCCCACGCCGAAATCGGCCCCCTCGGCCACTACCCGGGCGGCCAGATCGGCCACGTTGGCGTGGATGACCGGATCGGGATGGTGGTTGGGGAAACGGCCGTCCGGTTCGCAGTACAGGGGAATGACCCTGGCCCCGGCCTGGCGCAGCACGTCGCAGCACACCAGGCCCCCGGCCCCGTTGCCGCCGTCCACCACTACGGTGACCGCCCGGGGCAGCACCATCTGTTCGGAGACGCGTTCGATATACGACGGCCGGATGTCATGCTCGCAGACAATGCCTGCGCCTGCGGTGAACGCCCCGGCGGCCATGATGTCGTAGATTTCCCGGATGTCGTCGGTGTGGATGGTGCTCTCGCCGGACCAGATCTTGAACCCGTTGAATTCCGACGGATTGTGGCTGGCGGTGACAATGGCTCCGGCTTTGCGGCCAAGGGCCTTGACCGCATAGTAAAAGACCGGGCTTGGCACCATGCCCAGGCACACCACGTCCACGCCGCAAGAGGCCAGTCCGGCGGCCAGACGGGCCTGATAGCCCGGGGAGGTCAGCCGGCAGTCGTGGCCGATAACGGCCTGCTGCTGGCCGCGTCGCAGGAAAAATGTCCCCAGGGCCTGGCCCAGGCGTTCCACCCACTGATCGTCAAAATCGATGTCAACCAGACCCCTGATGTCATAAGCCCGGAATGGCCCAGGCAAAATAGGTTTCATGCTGTCTCCTTGGAAATGTCGTCGTCTTGCTGCGCTCGGCTTTTCTTGACCTCTGCCCTGTTTCTCCCCTATGCCCAAACGATGAACTGGGACTGGGACAAGCTCTCCGAGCAAAAACGCCGCCAAGGATCTCCGATACCGGAACCCGGGCGGCTTGGCGAGGACTTGGCCGACAGATTGTCGGATATCAAAAAACGGCTGCCCGGCGGGCCCAAAATCATCGCGGCCGCGATCGCCCTGTTGTGGCTGGCCAGCGGCATCTACATCGTGGAGCCGGATGAGGCCGGCGTGGTGCAGCGTTTTGGCGCATACGCCTATTCCACGGGACCGGGACCGCATTACCACTTACCGTTTCCCATGGAGACCGTAAAGACCCCGAAGGTCTCCCAGGTGCGCCGGGTGGAGGTGGGCTTCCGCTCGACCACGCGCGACGGCCTGACGAACCAGTATCGGGCGGTTCCCGAGGAATCGCTCATGCTCACCGGGGATGAAAACATCGTGGACGTGCAGTTTATCGTCCAATACCAGGTCAGCAACCCCGTGGACTATCTTTTCAAGGTGGACCGCCCGGACGAGACCGTCAAAAGCGCGGCCGAGGCAGCCATGCGCGAGGTCATCGGCGACGCCAAGATCGATACGGTGCTGACCGCCGGCAAGGTCAAGGTCCAGGACGACACCAAGACGCTGCTGCAAAACATGCTTGCGCGCTACGACTGCGGCGTGGACGTGGTGGCGGTGCAACTCCAGGACGTGCACCCGCCCAAGGAAGTGGTGGATGCCTTCAAGGACGTGGCCAGCGCCCGGGAAGACAAGATCCGTCTCGTCAACGAGGCCGACGCCTATTATAACGACATCATCCCCAAGGCCCGGGGACGGTCTGCCGCCGTTTTAAACGAGGCCGGGGCCTACCGGGAACAGGTTATCCGCCGGGCCAAGGGCGGCGCGGACCGCTTTACGGCCCTTCGCACCGAATTCGACAAAGCTCCGGCCGTAACCCGGCAGCGCCTTTTCATCGAGGGTATGGAAACCCTGCTGGCCAATCCCGAACTCGAAAAGCTCATCATGAGCGATGAAGCGGCCAGGCAGGCGGTGCCCTATCTGCCGCTCGAGGCCGTGCGCCCGGCCCCGCGTCCCCAGGACACCCCGGCGGCCAAGCCCAAGGGAGGCGCCCAGTGAAGACTTCCATCGTCATCGGCGCCGTCCTGGCCTTTATGGCCGCTGTGACCGCTTCCCAGACCGTGTACGTGGTGGACCAGACCGAGACGGCCATCGTGCTCCAGCTTGGCAAGCCTGTGGCCGGCCCCATCCTGCCGGGCCTGCACGCCAAGATTCCCTTTATCCAGAATGTGGTCTCCTTCGACGCCCGGCTGCTCGAATACGACGCCAAAGCGGCCGAGGTGCTCACCCTGGACAAGAAGAATCTGGTGGTGGACAACTATGCCCGCTGGCGCATCACCAATCCGCTGCTTTTTTACCGCACCCTTCGCACGGTCGGCCGGGCCAACGCCCGCCTTGACGACATCATCTACGCCGAGCTGCGCGTGGCCCTTGGCCAATACACGCTGCTCGATGTGGTGTCGGAAAAGCGCGACACCATCATGGGCGAGGTGACCAAGAAATCTTCCCAGATCCTGTCGCCCTACGGCCTTGAGGTGGTGGACGTGCGCATCAAGCGCACCGACCTGCCGCCGGAAAATGCCCAGGCCATCTACGGCCGGATGCGGGCCGAGCGCGAACGGCAAGCCAAGCTCTACCGCTCCGAAGGCTGGGAAGAGATGGAGAAGATCAAGTCCGGCGCGGAAAAGGATCGGGCCATTTTGCTGGCCGAAGCCGAGCGGCAGGCGGAAATCCTGCGCGGCCAGGGCGATGCCGAAGCGGCTTCGGTGTGGGCCGAGGCTGTCGGCAAGTCGCCGGAGTTTTTCGGCTTCACCCGGAGCCTTGAAGCCTACCAGAAGTCCTTTGCCCGCAATACCCGGCTGTTTCTCACCCCGGAAAGCCCTTTCCTCAAATATCTGCGCTGAAGTTGCCCCGGCCGGGATGTGACTCCCGGCCGGGCGGCTTGACAAGGCCCGCGTATTTGACGGAAGCTGCAACGCCTTTCCGGGCTGGACGGGGCAACTGGTGTTTTTGCCGCCCCGCCCGCCAATCCCGCATCAATCCAATAGGGGGAGACGATGGTTCTGGAGCTGATACGGCCCGGCACGAACATCAATTTTCTGAAGTACCGCAAACTGGCCTACCTCATTTCGGCGGCCATTGTCCTGGCCGGATTCGTGTCCCTGGCCGTCAAGGGCGGTCCTCGTTTCGGCGTGGATTTTTCCGGCGGTCTGTCCATCCAGGTCCGCTTTGCCAAGACCATGGATGTGGAGAGCATTGCCAAGGCTGTGGACGAGGTGGGGCTTAAAAACGTCGTGGTCCAGCGTTTCGGCCAGGACGACGCCAACGAGTTTTTGATCCGGGCCTCGGATCACGAGATCAATCAGGAGACGGTGCGCACCGGCATCGAGACCGCCTTGGCCAAGAATCTTCCGGATTCGGGCTATTCCGTCCAACGCCTGGAGATGGTCGGTCCCAAGGTCGGCGCGGATTTGCGCGGCAAGGCCCTGGAAGCCATCTTCTATTCGGTGCTTTTGATCGCCATCTACATCTCCGGGCGTTTTGAGCAGCGCTGGATGGCGGCCGGCCTCATGGCCGCCGGCCTGGCCGGAGGCATCTATCTGCTCAAGCTCGCCGGTGCTTCCACGGTGTGGCTCATCGTCGGAGCCATGCTCATCACCCTGGCTCTGTGCTTCGTCTTGCGCCTCAAATACGCCCTGGGGGCAGTGGTTGCCGACTTGCACGACATCTTCGTCACGATAGGCATCTTCTCGCTCCTTGACCTGGAGTTTGACCTGACCATCGTGGCCGCGCTTTTAACCATCCTCGGCTATTCGCTAAACGACACCATCATCGTCTACGACCGTATCCGGGAAAAGCTGCGCACCACCGACAAATCCGTGCCCTTCGAACAGGTCATCAACCAGAGCGTCAACGAGACCCTCTCGCGCACGATCCTGACGGCCGGCACCACGCTCATTACCGTTGCCTGCCTGTTCTTCCTGGGCGGTCCGGTCATCCACGACTTCGCTTTGGCCATGCTTATAGGCATCCTGGCCGGAACCTTCTCTTCGGTCTTCGTGGCCAGCCCGATCCTGCTTGATCTCGGTTCGGGACTGAACAAGCCCGAGGCCCCCGCGCCGACTACCGGCCCCCGGGTCAACGCCGCCAGAGCCTAGGCTAAAAGACGCAACGCTTTGGACAACGACAAAGGCCGTCCCGATTCGGGGCGGCCTTTTTTTGCGTCCGGCGTTTGGCCGGCCGGCGTCGTTTTCGGGCTGGCCAGGCAGGATGGACCGGGCGCATCAGCGCTGCCCGTTCCATGCCATGGCTTTTGGCCGCGTCTGGCCGCTCCTATTGATTCAGGAGCAGGGGCAGAACGGCCGGCAAGGCCGCTGTCGTTGACGGCGACGCGGCAGGGTGGGCCAGATAATACCCCTGCGCGGCCTCAATCCAGAACCAGTCATCGGTCGGCGGCTGGCCCAGGCCATCGGTGCTGTCGCCAACGCCTGCCCCGAACAGGGCGGCAATGATGCCGTGGCTTGGCAGGACGCCGAGGTGTTCGCCCCAGACGAGCGACTGGCCGCTGGCGGCCAGTCCGGGGTCGGCCGCCCGGTTCTGGGCAAAATAGGCGGCCCGCAGGCTGGATGGCTCGGTTACGGCGTCGCCAAAGAAAAAGGTGGTGGTGCTGTCCTCGTAGTGCTGCGAGGTATTGGCCAGGGGCGCAAAGGCCGCCCCGGTGCGGGCGCTGATCCGGTTGGAGCCGTTTATATGGCCCACCGGCAGTTGCCACAAAACCATGGGTTTGCCGGTGGTTTCGCCCAGGGTCTGGGCAAAAAGCAGATAGTTGTTCCAGTGGTCGCTGTTCCAAAACCAGGTGGACCGGGCCGGATCGGCCGGGGAGCTGATACCGGCGTCCAGGCCGTATTTGTCGATGGACACGAAATCGGCCTGGTTGGAAAGGATGCCGGCGGCCATGGCATAGGCGGCGATTTCCCGGGCTGCAGCCACGATGGTGGCCCGGCCGGCCGTCCAGCCCTGGTCGTCATCATCGGTGCGGCGGATGACGCCCTTGCCGCCGGTGGCCGTGGGCGAGGCCCAGAGATTGAGTTGCCAGCCGAACAGGACATTGTCGCCGCTGGCCCGGATGGCGGCATTGATGCGCTGCACGGTGTCGGGAACCGTTCCGTCGGCCGTGGCGATGGCAGACGGGGGCAGACCGGAATTCTGTTGCAGGTAGCCCAGGAAGTCCGGCTCCAGGATGATGCCGTAGAGTTCTCCCTGCATGACCGAGGTGGTTTCGGAAAGAAACGTCGACAGATTGTTGTAGTAGGCGGCCATATAGTCGGGGCTTTGCACGTGTTCGAGGTCGGTGGTGTAGCTCTCGCCGCCGTCTGGGATGTTGTAGAAGACATAGAACGGGATAAGGCCAAGAGCCAGACTTTCCTTGGCGAAGGAGACGGCCCGGTCCGGGTCCCAGGACTTCCAGCCGGCGATGGGGCCGCCATTTATATAGATGTAGCGAATATCCGTCCGGGTGCCCTTGGGGCCGGCTTCGTGGTTGCGCCAGAAGGCGAGATCCGCATCCGAGTCCTCCGATACCGAACCGATGGCCACCGGACCCGGCAGTCCGGGCAGGCTGCCGTTGGCCGCGTCCACCCGAAGGCCCAGGAAACAGGTCGTGCCATCGGCAAAGGCCAGGGCCAGTCCGGTGCGGCCCGGGACCAGTCCCCGGGCCGTCAGCGCGCCATTGGCGATGGTCAATGCGGCTGGGTTGGGATTCCTGGACATGACGCTGGCAATGGCCCGGTCAAAGGTGAAGGTGCGGCTTTGGCCGGCGCGGACATGGACCTGCAAGGGCTCATTTTGCCCCACAATGAAGGCATCGGCGTCGCGGTCGGCGTTAATGCGATAATCGCCGGTTCCCGGCGTGACGGACGGTGGCGGCGTGACGGGGCAGTTGTCGCACCAGGTGCCGCCCACGGCCACATCGGTGGGCGTAAGCGTGCCGCCCGGGCTGGCGACAAAGCCCACGGTCACCGAGCCGCCCGGGGGGATGTCGCTGTTCCAGGAGGCCGGAGCAACGACCAGGATCCCGTCCTGGTCGGCCAGACGCTGGCCGTTCCAGACACTGTTGATCGTGCCGGCAAAGCGAAAGGTCAGCCTCCAGTCCCGCAGGGTGCTGCCGGTGGTATTGGCCAGGGTCAGATTGGCTTCAAAGCCTGTCGTCCAATCCTGGACCACGGAGAAGGTCGTTGTGATGCCTTCAAGGGCGAAAGCGTGGGGAGGCAGGGCGAAGATGAGGACGAACACGGCGAGGAGACCGCTTAAACAACGGGGCATAGACGACTCCGCATGAGGTGGACGAGGATACGGCACCCCAGTCCTCAAGCAGAAATCGGACCATCCCGCCATGCCGGGGCATGGCGGGAATTCGGGACAGGCAGATTCACAAAAAAATGGACAGCGGCGGCAGCCAGCACCACAACGGCTGGAACGACGCCTCAGGGAGTCTTTTTTTGTGGCGCAAGTCCCTTGGAACTCTGGTAGGCGGCCAGTTCTTGCTCGGCACGTTCCAGTTCCTGCCGGGCTTGTTCCTTGGCCCGCCCATAGTGCTCAACAGCCTCGGCGCTGCCGTCCTTGCGGGCGTCTTCTTCGGCCTGGCTGTAGCGGAGATAGGCGTTGCGGTTGTTCTTGACCTTTTCTGCCAGGATCTGGCTCTGGTCCGGTGCAATCCAGGGGTTCTTTTTGCCGGAGCAGGCCAAAAGGGGCAGACACAGGACGAGGGAGAGAGCCAGGATAAGGCTTGGGCGAAATAGCTGCATATAAAAACCAGGGGGTTGTCGGCTCAAGTCGTCCGTAAGACCGGATCGGAGCCTAGAGCCGGATGTTGACGATGCCGCCTTGGGCAACTTCCACCGCACCGGCGACAGCCGGCGTCACGCTGCCGGCCGGGGCCGTATCGACGTGCCCGGCGGGCTGGACATCGAAAGGACCGGTCGGAGGCGTCGTCTGGACAACGCCTGGGGGAGACGGCGTGACCGTTCCGGCTGGCGTTGCTTCGACATGGCCCGGCGGTGACGCTTCAAAATGACCAGGGGGGCCGGCTTCGACGTGTCCGGCCGGGGTGACGGCGTCCGACATGGTGTTCCTCCGGCGGCGACCCATTCGCCGCTACCTCCCTTGTGCCCCACTTTTGAAGGCAAGGCAATCCTTGGCCGCGAGAAGTGGGTTCTGCCGTCCCGGTCACGCGGCCTTGGACTCGCGGCGGGGCCGCACCAGCGTCTCGGTCGCAAGGCCAGCCAGGTAGAGCACGCCGCGAAGGAGCAGGGGCAGGCGCAGCGGCGACTGTTGAGCCGCGTTGGCATCCAATGGGGCAAGGGCGTCGTCGGTCTTCCCGGTCAGGCGGCGGTGAATGACCCGGGCTTCGGGATGGCGTTCGTTGAGACGCAGTCCCTTGCGCACGGCCCGCTCGGCCAGATCGGGGCGGCGCAGGAAATGGTAGGCCTTGGACAGCCCCACGTAGGCGTCGGCATTGTTCGGGGCCAGCTCCAGGGCCAACCGGTAGAGGGACACGGCAGCGGTGTAGTGGCGCTCGCGCACCAGTTCGTTGCCAAGGGCCAGGAAGGGATTGAACCCGGCCTCGTCAGCGGCAAGCAGGGTCACGAACTGGTCGCGCAGTTCGGCAAACCGCTGGGCCCGGGCGCAGGCCGATGCCGCCTGCTTCATGTAGTGGCGGTACTGGCGAAGGCTCCCCTTGGCCAGCCAGGCCCGGGCTAGTCCGAGGTGAGCTTCGACATAGAGCTTGTTGACGGCCAGGGCCTTGTGAAAGGCCAGGATGGCCCGTTCCACGTCCCGGACGGCCAAGGCGGCCATGCCTTCCTCAAAAAGGCGCGGGGCCTCGTCTGGCGCATGGGCCACGACGGCAAAGGCGCGCTCGGCTCCGACGGCGTCACCGGCGTTTTCCCTGGCAACGGCCCGGCCCAGGGCGGCCCGTTCGGCTGCGGCGAACCGGCTCATGTGGGCCGCCATGGCCAGATGGCGGTGAAATGTCGCCTCGGAGTAGGGCCGCAACATGAAACCGGCCACCCCGAGCTTGACGGCGGAGAGCACATCGGCCCGGGTGCCGCCGGCCGCGGTGAGGATGACCGGGACGTCGGCCAGGGCGGGATCGGCGCGAAGGGCGGTGATGAGGTCGCGGCCGTCCATGTCCGACAGTTTGTCGTCGCAGATGATCAGGCTGTGGCCTTCGCGGCGAAGAAGGGCCAGGGCATCGGCACCGGAGGAGGCATGGCGCACGGCAAAGATGCGGGCGCGCTTCAGGAAATCGCGGTCGACCCGGGCATGGCCGTCGCTGGCCGTGACGACAAGGGCGGAAGAAAAAACAGCGGCAGGGGTGGTCGGCGCGGTCATGGTCACATCCTCGATTCCGGGCGGCCGGGGTTCCGGTGGCATTGGCCTTTGCTCACCGTATCGACCGGGATCGGGAATGCTTTAGGGCGGTTCCAAAAAGGAAAACCGCCCGCCGGCCAGGGCCGGGGGCGGTTTGCAGCGAGGCAGCCAGGCGGTCTACAGGGTGGCGACCTTTTTGATCAGGCGCACCAGCTGGTGGGTGAAACCGGCTTCGTTGTCGTACCAGGACAAAACCTTGGCCATTGTGCCGTCCAGGACCTGGGAGGCCTTGGAGTCCACCACGCCGCCATGGGTGTCGCCCACGAAGTCGATGGAAACAAGCGGTTCGTCGGTAAAGCCCATGCTGTCGCCGGCAGCGGCGGCCAGCACCGCCAGCATCCCGGCCGTGTCCGTGGGCTTTTCAAGCTCGCAGGTGAAATCCACCACCGAGACATTGGGCGTGGGCACGCGGATGGACATGCCGTCGAGGCGGCCGGCCAGGGCCGGAATGACCTTGGTCACGGCCCGGGCGGCTCCGGTGGTGGTGGGGATCATGGACAGGGCGCAGGCCCGGCCGCGACGCCAGTCCTTGTGGGACCCGTCGAGGATGCGCTGGCTCATGGTATAGGAATGGATGGTGGTCATGAGGCCGTGTTTGATGCCGAAGGCGTCATTTAAGGCCTTGGCCACCGGAGCCAGACAGTTGGTGGTGCAGGAGGCGTTGGAAATGATGCGGTGTTCGGCAGAGAGCTCGTGGTCGTTGACGCCCATGACGATGGTGACGTCTTCGTTTTTGCCGGGAGCGCTGATGATGACCTTTTCCGCGCCGCTGGCCCGATGCTTCTCGCAGGATTCACGGTCCACGAACTTGCCCGTGGTCTCGATCACGTACTGGCAGCCGAGCTCGCCCCAGCGCCATTCGCCGCCGCCGTGGCGGCTGATTTTCACGAGTCTGTCATTTATGACCAGACCTTCGTCACAGGGAACCACGGTGCCGGCAAAACGGCCGTGCACGGAATCGTATTTAAGCAGATGGGCCAGCTGGGCATTGTCGGCCCGGGCATTGATGGCCGCCAGGGTGATGTCCTGGTCGTTTGCCAGAAGCCGGACCAGATACCGGCCGATGCGGCCAAACCCGTTGATGCCGATGGTAACCGCCATATTCGTGTCCTCCTGGGAGTAAGAGCGTGTCGGAAGCGGGATGCCGCCGCACCCCGGCCCGGGGCGTCAGGCGGACGACGTTACGGCCGGTCCGCAAACGCGGCAGATGATAGGCCGAGCGGCGGTTTTGTGTCAACAAATCGTCAGGTTGCCGACCCGTGCCCGAGACCGCCGGCCGGCTCTGGCCTACTGCGGCAAAAGCCAGTTGTCATCGACTTCAAACAAGGGAAAGGCCGGCTGCGGCTCGGGTGCGCCCTTGATCATGGCGTCGTAGCAGGCCCGTTCCTGGGCCATGGCCCGGTTGTCGCTCATACGGATGATGTTGCCGGAAGGATTTTCTTCGCCAGCCTGCTCGAAATGCTCAAGCAAAATGTCCAGGCCTTTTGTTTTGTTTGAGCCGAAAACCCAGCGATAGCCCTTGTACTTGACGTCTTTGGGGACCGGGAGCGGTGTTGGGATGCCGTAGCGGTCAGTCAGCCTGCGGGTGAGCTTGTCAAAAAGGGCCTTGGAGCCGTCCTTGTATTGCAGCCGGATGCGTTCCACCCGGTTTTGGGTGGAACAGCCGCCAAGCAAGACGTAGCCGGCGGTAAAACCTTTGGTCGGTTTGAGATTGGCCCGCACCAGCCAGGGCTTGTCCCATAGCGGCGCAACCCGGGCCAGATCCAGGCGATCGCGCAGATCTTCGGCATTGGCCCCGACAGCGATGCCGGCCAGTTGGCTTGGAGCGTCGGCAGCCCGGACCGGGGCGGTCTGGAACAGGAGGGCGATAACGGCCAGGGCGAGAATGAGAAGGCGGTGCATGGGAGGCTCCTTTCACCTGGGATACGAACATGAATTATTTATCACAAAACCGGAAGCGCCGGCATTGTCAAGGCCGGCCTGGGCCAGCCTGGCCCCTTGCCGCCCGCAGCTCCATGGCGTATGGAGAAGCCCTCGCCCATTTCCGGGCTCATGTTGCCCGTTTCCATCTTAAGGAGAACATCATGTCCAAAAAGGCCCTGGTCCTCGCCGCCTTGCTCGTCTGTGTGGCCTTTCGCGCCCCTGCCTATCCGGCCGCTCCGGCCGCTTCGGCTGCCGCCGGCAACAACACTGCGTCTTTTGCCCATGCCTGGTCCAGCTATTCCGAAAAGGAAAAGCGATCCTTCCTGTTCGGTCTGGCCACGGCTGTCCGCATCATGTGCACCGACGTCAGCACCATGCAGAAAGATGCCAAGGGACCGGCCATTGAAAACAACTTCCGCGAGTGTTTCAATTCCTATGCCGGCATGGACCCCTCCAGCCTGATTTCGGCCATGGACACCCTGTATGCCGATTCCAAAAACGCCATGATTCCTCTGGACGGCGCCTACAAGATTTCGCTGATGCGGGTACGCGGCGACAAGGTGGACGACATCATCATCCAGGCCCGCAAGTACGGCGAGGGGCTGAAAAAGGAAATCGAGCAGCAGCGCCAGAAGGGCGGGCAGTAGGCCCGGCCGGTTTCCGATTGGCCCTGGCTGGGCAGGAGTGGCTCGGCCGGCCCCTTGAAAACGGGACGGCGGTGCTTATACTAAAAGTAAGACGCATGGCCCCTGGCTGTGCGACTTCCTGACTGCTCAGCCAAGGAGGCGCGTATGTGGATATGGGTTGCGCGCTGGCTCAAGCGGCCCGGTCAGGAAGCAGCCCTTGCCCAGGCGGCCGACCATATTCGCCGCCACTGGGAAGAGGTCTGCCTTGATGTCGGATATGATCCGGCCAAGAACGTGACCGTGGCCGAAAACGACAAGGAACTCCGGGTCGGCATCAGCGAGGCGCTCGATATGACGTTTCGCGAGGAACCCGGCGAGTGGCGCTACTACTAATAAACCAATCAAGGGGGCTTTAGCCCCCTTTTTTTGTCCGTTACCGTTTCCCGCCGAAAAGCGCTCCGAGCACCCCCCGGGCAATCTGCCGGCCGATCTGGGTGCCGATGGAACGCAGGGCGCTTTCGGCCATGGAGCCGATGAGGCGTTCGGCCTGGCTTTTGCCGGCCCGGGCCGTTGGTTGCTGCGCCTCGCGGGTGTCGGCCCGGGCTTGCAGCCGTTCAAAGGCCGATTCCCGGTCAAGCGTCCGGCCGTAGTGGCCGGCCAGGACCGATGCAGCGATGCTGTCTTTTTTCTCGGCCTCGGACAGGGGCGTCATGCGGCTTCGCGGCGGCACCACCAGGACCCGCTCTACAACCGTCGGCATTCCCTTGGCGTCCAGGCACGAGGCCAGGGCCTCGCCCACGCCAAGCTCGGTGATGGTTCTGGCCGTGTCCAGGCCCGGATTTGGGCGGAAGGTGTCGGCTGCGGCGGCCACGGCCCGCTGATCGCGCGGGGTGAAGGCGCGAAGGGCGTGCTGGACACGGTTGCCGAGCTGGGAAAGCACGGTGTCCGGCAGGTCCAGGGGCGACTGGGTGACGAAATAAATGCCCACACCCTTGGACCGGATGAGCCGCACGGTCTGCTCGATTTTTTCCACCAGGGCCGGCGGGGCGTCGGTAAAGAGCAGATGGGCCTCGTCAAAGAAAAAGACCAGCCGCGGTTTGTCCGTATCGCCCACTTCGGGCAGGGTTTCAAACAGTTCGGCCAGAAGCCACAGGAGCATGACGGCGTAGACCTTGGGCGCGCCCATCAAGCCCTTGGCACACAGAATGTTGACGACTCCCCGGCCCGAGGCGTCGGTCTGGAGCAGATCGTCGAGGTCAAGGGCCGGTTCGCCGAAAAAGAGCGCACCACCCTGACTCTCAAGGCCAAGCAGGGCACGCTGGATGGCCCCGACGCTGGCTGTCGAGACATTGCCGAAGCGGGTGCGGTATGCGGCGGCATTGTCACCGACATGGGTGGCCATGGCCTGCAGGTCCTTGAGATCAAGCAGCAACAGCCCGGCCTCGTCCGCGACCCGGAAAACGATTTCCAGCACCCCGGACTGGGTGTCGTTGAGGCCGAGCAGGCGGGCCAGCAACAGCGGCCCCATTTCCGACACCGTGGTGCGCAGGGGGATGCCGTCCCGGCCAAGGACGTCCCAGAAGACAACGGGATAGGCGGCGGGAGCCAGATCAAGCCCGAGTTCTTTGGCTCGAGCAAGGATTTTTGGGGCGTCACCGCCGGTTGCAGCCAACCCGGACAGGTCGCCCTTGACGTCGGCCAGAAAGACCGGGACTCCCAGGTCGGAGAAGGCCTCGGCCAGAACACGCAAGGTCACGGTTTTACCCGTGCCCGTGGCCCCGGAAACCAGGCCGTGGCGGTTGGCCATGGCCGGCAGCAAAAAGGCGTCGGTTGGTCCCCGGCCGAGCAGAATCGGTTGGCTGCCTGTTGTCATGGGCGGTCCTTTTCCCTACAGATACTGGAGTATTACAAATTGCCGGCCCACAGCATAGCGCAGTGGCGGTCGTCGCGCCAGGGCCGGCCATGGCCTTCTTACCACTTTGCACGGAGGTTTGCATGTTCCGTCATGTCGCAGTGCTTCTGGCTCTTGTCATGGGCTGCTTCCTGGCCGTTTCTTCGGCCCAGGCCAGGGAACCCAAAGAGAAGAAGGAAAAAAACATCCCCGACGTCACCGGCGTGTGGAAGGGCACCTCGGATGCCGTGGCCATGGGCCGGCTTGGGCATACCGATCCGACCACTGCCCCCACCTTTCTGCATCTGGACTGGACACTGACCATCGACAAACAGGAAGGCCGGGCCTTTTTCGGCACCCGGGCCTCGGCCCGGGGCAAGGAGACTGTGGTCGGGGTCATCGACGGGGGCACACTCTATATGGCCGATGACGACGGTGCGTTTGTCGGCAAGCTGACCAGCAAAAACCGTCTGGTGCTCAAATACATGGAGCCGGGCAAGGAATCCAAAGTGGCCAGCATCACGCTTTTGATCCGTGAAGGCAGCGACGACAAGGAAGCAGCCCCGGCCCCGGCTCAATAGGGCGCAGGCGCCGTAGTGCAGCCTTTTCGATAGTTCGCACGGGTTTTGTCCACGGGCGCAAGACAACAAACAGCCACGAATCCCCAGAGGGGGAGACTCCTCTGGGGATTCGCTTGGTATGGCTCGGTGTATTTTGAGATGCCGGGGCACCGGTGGAGCCGTCCCCAATGCAACCGGACACCACCGCCGAGAGCCGGCCGGCACCGCGCAACAATCCATCCGTGAGCATGAAATTGACGCAACGGTCTCACGAACGGGGTCACTCTTTCGCGGAGTATTTCTTCCCGATGCGAAATTCAAAGTCCTCGTCGGCTATTTTCCCGGAGCCGAAACCGGACATGCCCGCCGTAACAAAAACAAAGGAACCCAATCGGCCATCTTCGCATGTGACGGTGCCGTTGCCTTCCTGATGACTCACATGAACAAAATTACCCTTGCAAGCCACACCCGTGTTGGTGGCGAGAATCAGGCTCCCGTCGCCGCTCAAAGACACGGTCGCTGTTCCCGTGAACGTTTCAGGGCTGTTATGCACTTCGCCTTTGATGGGGAGATTTATTGATAATGAATAGGCGGGAGAGATAGAAACAAGAAGGATAAACCCGCAGGCAGCAACCAGCTGGAAACACGTTTTACTCAAACGGCACATAACAGCTTCTTCCTCAAATGTTTTTTGCTTGGGATTAGGGGGCCGGCGTGGGCTTGGGCGTTGGCCCAGGCCCGTTTTTTTTGCGGGGATGGGTCGTGCCGTCGCCGAAAATGGCGTCGTACTGGGCTGCGTCGCCGGGATGGCCGTCATAGCAATCCGAGGCCGCAACCGGTCGTCCGGCTGCCAACAGGTCGCTGACCTTCATAAAAATATAACCACGCTTGGACAGTTCCACAAGCAGGTTTGGCAGGGCCTCGCCGGTGCCGTGACCGTTGCCGTTGGCGTGGCCGATAATGATGTCTCCCGGCCGGACCCGTTCCAGGACGTTTTTGAGGATGCGCTCCGGGGTGCTGGCCGGATCGGGATCGCCGGTGGTCAGGCTCCACTGCACGGCGGGGAGCCCCATTTCGGCCAGCATGGCCAGGGCCTCGGGCCGGCAGCGGCCGTAGGGAAACCGAAAAAGCGTCGGGGCCTTGGGAATGGTGGCCAGATCCGACTCGGACAGGCCCCGCTCCCGGGCCAGACGGGCCAGCTCGGCCCGAAGCACGGCATACTGGGCCTGGGTCCAGGCAATCTCCCGGGCCATGGCCTCTGGTTCCAGCCGGCCGAAGTTGCCGTGGGTCCAGGCATGGTTGCCGATTTCAAAAAGAGGGTCGGCCATAAGCTGCATGGCCCGGGTGGGGTGGGACCGCAGCCACTTGCCGCCGACGAAAAGCGTTGCCCGGGCCCCGGCCGCGCGCAGGGCGTCAATGACCGCCCCGTCGTAGCCGGAAGCCTGGTCGGCCAGTTCGCACAGGTCAAAAGTCAGGGCCACGAGCTTTTCGCCGTGGGTGTCCACCCGGCGAAGCGACCCCTGAAGACGTTGCGGCAGGGGAGGCAGGGCCGGGACAGCCACGGATGCTGGCGGCGTCCGGTCCGGAGCTCCCAGGCGGCCGGATTTGCGTTCACCCGCTGCACCGGCCAGTTCGGCCGGACTCCACAGGGTGGACAGCACGGA
This sequence comes from Desulfovibrio sp. DV, assembly GCF_001936595.1. GTDB lineage: Bacteria > Desulfobacterota > Desulfovibrionia > Desulfovibrionales > Desulfovibrionaceae > Solidesulfovibrio. The sequence goes on along the minus strand of NZ_MLBG01000050.1, from coordinate 5,614 downwards.
AGCGGTTGTTTCGGCCTCGGCGGCCGCGCCGGCCGCACCCGCGCAGCAAAGAAGAACAAGGACAGTCAGACAGGTTTGACGCACGCCGTTACTCCCGGGCGGACTGCGGGCTGTGGGACAGCCGACGGTTTCGTTGGTGGGGCAAGGTGGCACGAGGGCGCGAACTTGGCAAGACAGGACCGGGAACTGCTGCGCCGACAGGCTGCGGACCAGGGCGGAAGGCCGGGGCAATGGGGCAGGGGGCAACGTCCGGTCCCGTCCGGGATGCGACGGCCGGGACCGGACAGCAGGGCAGTGGCGGCGGACTAGTCGGTGACGAGCATGACGCTTGAGGCCTTGACCATGGCCTTGACCGACTGGCCCACGGCCAGACCCATGGCTTCGACTGAGTGTTTGGTGACCACGGACACGATTTCAACGCCGGGGGCGATTTCTATGACGACTTCGCTGCTGACCATGCCGTTGGTGATGGACTTGATGGTGCCGGGGACAAGGTTGCGGGCGCTGACTTTCATGGAAGGCTCCTGGTTGAGTGTTGGCACTGCTGCCTACAGTAGCAACCAGGGCGAAAAATGGTCAATGCTGTCAGAAAAATCCCTGTTGCTGTCACTTAAATCCACAATGGCATGTGACTGGGCCCAGGCGTAGAACAGAAAAAGAAAGGGCGGGTGGGAGAAAAGATGCGGCCGCCGCCCGGGAGGAGGTCGGGCGGCGGCCTGAAACCGGAGCGGTGAGGCCGGGAGATTCGATGGGCCGGGAGCCGGAGCGCTAGCGGCTGGCTGCGCCGTTTTTCGCGTGTTTTTTGCTCTGGCTGTGGGAAGCCTTGCGGGGGGCGGCAGCCTTGTCGGCCTTGGCTGCTGTGGTGTGCTTGGCTTTGACCGAGACAGCGCGGGTATCGAAGCGGGCTGAAGCGCCGCTGCGGGAAGTGACCGAACTGCGGCGTTCGGCCTTGGCTATGCGCACGGCCTTGGCACTGTGCCTGGACTTGCCGCGTTTGGAACTGATCTTGGCCGGGGCCGGCTCAGGCACATCGCAGGCGGCCACCATGCTGTCCACTGCGCCGGAAAAGGAGGCATCGAGGATGCGGGTGGCTTCGCGGTTACGCACCTGTTTGGTGCGTCCGCCGAGCACTACGGCGATGACGCGGGCATCACCGCGCTTGGCCGTGGCAATGATGTTGTAACCGCTGGCATCGACGTAGCCGGTCTTGATGCCGTCCACGCCGTCGCAGGAGCCGAGCAGGCGGTTGGTATTGCCGTGGACCGCGCCGTTGTGGTTGATCTCGGTGGTGGAGTGGTAGCGCAGGGCCTGCGGATAGTGGTGCAGGTAGCTCACCGCCAGCTTGGTGAGGTCCCGGGCGGTGGTCAGCTGGCCCGGTGCGGGCAGGCCGTTGGGATTTTTATAGGTAGTGCCGGTCATGCCCAGGCTGCGGGCCTTGTTGTTCATCATATCCACGAAATTGGGGATGCCGCCGAAGTGCTCGGCTACGGCGATGCAGGCGTCGTTGCCCGAGGCCACGGCCATGCCGCGCATCAGTTCGTCCAGGGTGACCACCTCGCCGGCGCGAAGCCCCATGGTGGACCCGCCCGTGGCGTCGGCCCGGCGGCTGATTTTAATGCGATCGGTAAAGTTGGCCCTGCCCGAGGCCACGAGGTCGAAGACAACGTACATGGTCATGACTTTGGTCAGCGAAGCCGGGGGGATGCGACGGTCGGCGTCCTGGCTGTACAGGGTCTTGCCCGAGCCATATTCCGTGACCAGAGCGGATTTGACGGCCAACTTCCCGGACTGCTTGGCCGGGAAGGCCGTTTTCGGCCCGATCAGGCACAATAGGACGAGTAAGATAAAGACACGGCGCATGACGCCTCCCTGTTTGAAAAAATAAAACCGATGCCGCTGAAACCGAGGCTTCCCCGTTACGTCTCCCGGGCAGCACGATTTATGCCAGCCTGGCGGGCCAATTGGGTTCCAATCAGACAACAGACCGGAAATGCGGGGGATGCAAAAGTGCGTGGGGAGCATCCTGGTTGGGCGATCCCGGTGGCGGCTAGGCCTGGCCGGGAATCATTTACGATTGTCAAACGGAGAGTTTGATAATGTTAAACTGTTGTCGAGGCAAGAACCAATTGCCGCAACGCCTCGATTTTCTCCAGATACTCCCTGCGGTAGGCCTCGCCGTTGGCCGTAAAGGCCGCAGCCAGGGCGGCGTGGTTGTCGCACCATTCGGCCAGGGCCGGGTCCGGGCGGCCCTGGCCGTAGGCCCGCACCATGTGGAGCAGGTTGTGGCATACCGGCATGTAGGGCGCGGCCTGATTGAGCAGGGCGGTGCCGTCCGTTTCCGGGTGAAACAGCAAATACCCCACGGCCCGGGCCGCCCGGTAGTTGGAGCCGGAAACAAGATGTTCAAGTAACGCTTGAGGGTTGAGCTCTTCCGCAACGAAGGGCTGCTGCCAGCTCTCGGGCACGGTCTCTTCCGGGGCGTAGTCCACCCGGCCTGTCTCCAGGGTGGCGGCGATTTTCGCGACCAGGGCCGGCCACAGGCTGCCGGCATGTTCCAGGTCGCGGCTGACGGCCACCCGGCCGCCGTCCGGGGAACGTGTCAGGCGCAGAAAGGGGAAATGGGCCTCCACTGGTGCGCCGGCGCGTCGAAAAGCGCCGGCCATGATCCGGTCGGCATCGAGATAGCAGGTGTCGGGCAGGGTCCCGACCCAGGCGGCGAACTCCCTGGCCGCGGTGAAACAGACCTCGCCCCAGCCTTGGAGATAGGAATGCGGCGCCGGGCCAAGGCCCGGATAATGGCCCAGACGACCAACCACCAGGATGGGCAGGCCGGGCAGGCGCTCGCGGAACAGGTGCAGCATGGCGGCGTAGCGGTCGAGATAACTGGCCGGGTTGGGCACGATGGTCTGGAATTTGGCTTCGACGGCCCGGCCCAGGGCGGGTTTGCGGGCAAAGGCGGCAGGATCGAGGTAGAAGGCGTAGCGCTCGGTCTTGTGCAGGAACAGCGGCCTGTTTTCGTGAAAGAGGTTGACGACCAGGGCCTTGGTCCCGGAGGTGACCGATGGGGGCAGGAACTGGTCGATAAGCTCACGGGTGTGGAGGTATTCCCCGACCTTGGCCCCGTCGATAAGGGCGCTGACCAGAGGCGGGATGACGCCCGGCGAGGCGGTCAGGGTCAGCGGCGAGGCCAGGGAGGCAAAGGAGACATCCAGGCCGGCAGCGGCTGCTGCTTCGGCAGTGAACTGCATCTGGCAGTTGCCGCGAAAAAGGATCATGGTCGGACTCCCCGGGCATGCGGCGTCAACCGGCAAGGGGTTTGCAGGAAAGCTTCAGGAAAGGATATTTTTGCCGGCAGCCTATGTATATCAAGACGTTTACCATGCAACCCTTCGGGGTCAACAGCTACCTGGCCTGGACCGATGCCGGCGCGGCCGTGGTTGTCGACTGCGGCGGGGAACCCAAGCGCCTGTGGCATGAAATTGGTGTCCGCGGGTTGCGCCTCGCAGCTATATTGCTCACCCACCTGCACCCCGACCATGTCGTCGGCGTGGCAGAGCTGGTCGGGCTGAGTAAGGCTCCGGTCTATGCTTCGACGGCCGACGCCATGTTGGCCGCCCAGGAAAGTTACAGCGCGCAAGGGGCCATGGTCCCGGTGCCGCCGTTTGCCTACAAGGCCATCAACCCCGGCCGCGCGGCGTTTCTGGGCGAGCCCTGTCTGGTCCTTCCGGTCCCCGGCCACACTCCCGGCCATCTGGTCTATTTCTTTCCCCGTTCCCTGGCCGCCTTTACCGGCGATACGATCTTTCGCGGCAATGTCGGCCGCACCGACAGTTCGTACGGCAACGCGGATCTGCTCCTGGACTCCATCCGGGAACGGATTCTTATTTTGCCCGATGCCGTGGAACTCTTTCCCGGCCATGGCCCGTCCACGACGGTCGGCCGGGAAAAGGCCGAGAGTCCTTTTTTCGCGTCCCAATAAGCGCGGTCTTTCCAAGCTACAGGTTGTGCCAGGCCTGTAGCCGGCTGCCCGGCCGTCTTTTGCTTTACCATGATTCGGTGTATGTTCCGGGCAACAACCTGGGTGCAGCCAAGAGCTGCCAGGGGTACCGCCACACAAGGAAGGCATCATGGCTGCGACTGGCAATGTGGACACGTTTCTGCTGTTTTCCGACGTGCACTTTGATCCCTTTGCCGATCCGAGCCTGGTGCCGGCCCTGGCCGCAGCAGACGTGTCCGACTGGAAAAGCATATTGGCGTCTTCGACCCAGACCGCCTACCCGGCCTATGGCAGCGATTCCAACTATAGGCTTTTTGAATCGACTCTGGACGATATGGCGGCACGGGCCGGCGGCATCTCGCTTATTATCTATCCCGGCGACATCCTGTCCCATAATTTCTCTGCCGACTATGCCAGCCTGCCCGGTGATACGAGTCAGGCCGGGCTTAATGCCTTTGCCCAAAAGACCGTGCAATTTTTTGTCCAGGAAGTGGACAGCCGTTTTCCCGATGCGACCGTCATCGTGGCTGATGGCAACTGCGACACCGACAACACGCTCGGCAGCATCGGCGCACGGCCCGGCGATGCCTATCTGTCGAGCACCGCCCCCATCCTGGCCCAGGACTTTTTCAACACCGATGCCGACCGCGCAGCCTTCACCGCCGGCTATTCCATGGCCGGATACTATGCCCTGGAGCCGGACGGTCCGACCGGGATCAAGTATATTGTGCTCAATGATAATTTGTGGATTTCCGAGTATGACGACCCCGGCCCGGGAGCCGTGGAACTGGCCTGGTTCGCCTCGGAACTGGCTGATTCAGCTCAGGATTTTCAGAAGGTCTGGGTGGTCGCCCACATCCCGACCGGAGCCGCCGCTGCCACCGTGGCCGGCACCTATGATGCGACCGGGCAGATCAGCTACTCGGGGAACCTGGACAATGGTTTCAACAATGCGTTTACGGCCTTGGAGTTGTCTTATTCTTCAACCATCGCGGCGACGTTTACCGGCCATCTCCATAACGACGATTTCCGGCTCATAACCGCCAACGACGGTTCGGATGCAGCTGCGCTTATTCGCATTGCCCCGGGGATTTCGCCTGTCTTCGACAGCAACCCCGGCTATCAGATTTACAGTTTCGACACCCAGACCTTTGCCCTGATAAACGAGACGACCTACACCCTTGATCTGGGGGCGGCCACCCCGGCTTGGAGCAAGGAATACGACTACGCCGAAACCTACGGCTACACGCTGGCCACGCCGCAGGAGTGGCAGGCCGTTTACGCCGATATCCTGACCAGCCCGGTTTCCCGGACCGCCTATCTCAATTACAAGAATCAGGACGCCACGAGCCAGAGCACCATCACGGCTGCCAATGCTGCGGTGTATCTGCTTGCGCCGGGCTACACCACGCCTGCGACCTACAATGCTGCCGCAACCGTGCTGGCCGGCTAGGGGCGCGGCCGTCAAGCGCCGCAACGACCACGCGTGGCAGGCGGTCCTTTTGATGCAACGGGGCCGGCCGGATCTCGCGAGCAAACCACCCGTTTCCCCCGTATCCGTTTGCAGGGGTCCGGGGCAAAGCCCCGTACCCTCCTGGCCTTTTCTTGCGTAACTTC
>NZ_MLBG01000049.1 GCF_001936595.1 Desulfovibrio sp. DV | reverse complement strand
GTACCCCCCCGGACCCCTGCAACGGAAGAAGGTTCTCGGGGCTGGCGCTGGCCGACACTCCAGTCGGGTGAAGAACATGACAGCCGAAGCCAACGCCTGGCGGAAACCACTGTTACTCCAGCGGGCAAGCGGCAGTGTCCTCCGGGCCCCCCCATTGGCACGAGTCGCGAGGAATCTCTAAATCGGTATTTCTTGAGTGTCAAACAATTTGAACTTCAAAATTGTCTTCCGGGAAACAAAAAGGCGGGAGGGCCGAAGCCCTCCCGCCCGTGAAGACGAGGCTGAAAATCCGGAAGTTTACAGGCCCTTTTCGGCCATGAAGGCCACCAGATCGGCCACCCGGCAGGAATAGCCCCATTCGTTGTCGTACCAGGCCAGGATCTTGGCCATGTCGCCGCCCTGGACAAAGGTGTACTCGGCGTCAACGATGGAGGACCGGGGATCGGCCTTGAAATCCGAGGACACCAGCGGCAGCTCGGAAACACCCATGATGCCGGCCAGGGGGCCGTCGGCAGCGGCCTTCAGGGCGGCGCGCAGGTCTTCGGTGGTGGTGGATTTTTCCAGCTGGACCACGAAATCGACCAGGGAGACGGTAGGCGTTGGCACGCGCACCGAAAGCCCGGAGAATTTGCCCTTGAGTTCCGGGATGACCAGGGCCACGGCCTGGGCCGCGCCGGTGGAGGTGGGGATCATGTTGCAGGCAGCGGCCCGGGCCCGGCGCAGATCCTTGTGCGGCAGATCGAGGATGCGCTGGTCGTTGGTGTAGGAGTGGATCGTGGTCATCACACCTTTGACGATGCCGAACTGCTCATGGACCACCTTGGCCACCGGGGCCAGACAGTTGGTGGTGCAGGAGGCATTGGAGAGGATGTGGTGGGCGGCGGGATCGTAGCGGTCCTCGTTGACGCCAAGCACGATGGTGAGATCCTCTTCCTTGGCCGGGGAGGTGATGATGACCTTCTTGGCGCCGGCGTCGATGTGGGCCTGGCATTTGGGACCGGTGCGGAAGATGCCGGTGGCTTCGATGACGACGTCGATGCCAAGTTCGTTCCAGGGCAGGCCCTTGGGGTCGCGCTCGGCGTAGTTGCGGATGCGCCAATCGCCGACGATCATAACGTCGCCTTCGACCGAGGCGGCCACGGGCAATTTGCCGTAGTTGGTGTCATAGGACAGCAAATGGGTGTTGGTGGCCACGTCGAAGAGGTCGTTTATGGCCACGACGTCCATGGCTTCGGCGTGGCGTTCGAGAATGGCTTTCAGGACTTGCCGACCGATGCGGCCGAATCCGTTGATGGCGATGCGTAGTTTTTGCATGGGCCTGCTCCTACTCGTGCATGGTGTATTCGTAGGCGGTCAAGAGTTCGTAATCGGTCCGAAGGGCCTGATGCAGCCGGGCGTTTTCGATGGCCATGGCGCTTAAGTTGGCGATGGCCGTGGCGAAATGGATTTCGCTGGGTTCGAACTCGCGAATGTTGTCGCAATAAAGGCGCATGACGCCGATGGCCCGGCCTTCGACGGTCAGCGGCAGGGCCATGACCGAGGCAATGCCTTCCTCGCGCGCGGCATCAGGGTACTGGAAGCGCGGATCGTTGCCGGCGTCCTTGATCTGGACGACCTTGCCGGTCAGGGTTTCCTGGTCGATCTTGCTTTTGGCCACTTCCACGGTGCCCTTGCGCAGATAACCCTTGCTCAAGCCATAGGACGTGCCGGACAGCAGGGTTTTGCCCTGGCGGTCCAGGAGCCGGATGGAGCAGGCCTTGGCTGAAAGCGCCCTGGTCGCCTGTTCGGCGATGGCGTGAAGCACGGTGGCCGGCTCAAGGCTCGAATTGATGCACATGGCCACATCATAGAGGCTGCGATAGTAGGCGCATTCCTGTTCGCTCATGATTCCCTCCTGCAAGGGTCTGTTGCACCCGGGCGACGGACGATCCGCCTCGCCGGGAAGAAACCATACCGGCCTCTTGCGAAGACCGGATGGCAATTGGGTGGCAGCATACGTCTTTCGGATAAAAAGAAAAGATATTCGTACGACCGGCAAACGAGCGGCGCAGGCGGCATTTCTGGTCAGGGGCCGGGTGCTTCGAACTGGGCTACATTATTGCGGCCGGAATGTTTCACCTGGTACATGGCTGCGTCGGCAGCGCCGAGAAACGCTTCGGCATCCATGCCGGGCGTCAGTTCGGCCACGCCGATGGAAACGGTGAACCGGATGGGCGCCTCGGCCAGCCGGCCGTCGATGCGTGGGAAAAAATCATAATGCTGCACGGCCAGCCGGATGGCGTCGGCGTGGAACTGGGCCTCGTTGCCGTCGATGTCGCACACGAGCACCAGTTCGTCGCCGCCAAAGCGGGCGGCAAACCAGCCGTGCCGGCCTGCATGGGCGTCGATGATCTTGGCCAGGGTGCGCAGGACGTCGTCGCCGACCACATGGCCGAAGACGTCGTTGATGGCCGTCTTGAAGTTGTCCACGTCGATCATCATGGCCGCAAGCGGCGCGCCTGTGCCCTGGGCCTTGGCAATGGCCATGCGCAAATGCTCTTCCAGGGAGCGGCGGTTGTGCAGGGGGGCTAAAAGCGGATCCACCTGGATGACTTTTTCAAGTTGCTGGGCCTTGCGCTCCCAGGCTTGCGCCTCTTCCCGGTAATGGGTGAGCATGGTGGTGACGAGCTGGCGCAGCCGCGGGATCATCACCGCCGGGTCCTCGCCGCCGGCCAGGGTGTCCATGGTTTCACGGCCGAAACGGCCCACGAGCTTGGAGCGTTCCTGCTCCGAGGACAGGGTCTCTTCCAGGAAATCGGTGATGGACCGGGCCAGGGATTCGGACGCGGCCTGCTCCGAAGCCAGCTTCTCCCGCATGGCGACCATGGGCAGATGATCGGTCAAAAACAGCTCCATCCCGCGCAGCATCAACTGCAGGTGGTCGCTGGAAGGATCGCGCCGGGCCAGCTCGGAAAAAATGTATTCCTGCAGGCTCTTTTTGCGGGAATCATCAAAAATAGTGAATTGTCGCAACAGATTGCGGACAAACAGCAAAACGGCCAGCCAGGAAGCATCGTTGCCGCAGCCGATTTTTTGCAATTCTCCGCAAAGGGTGCGGATTTCGCATGGCGCCTCCTGACACCCCAGACCCATGGCTGTCTCCTTTGCCTTGAATGCATCCACCTGCCCGGCCGCCAACGCCGGTCGCCATTATCTGCAAACTGTAACCCGCCGGCCGGCCCTGGGCAAGGGCCGGGGCGCGTCCATTTTATCAACCCATGGACCCGTGACATTTTCGCGCGCCGAGCAATACCCCTTTACCTCTGCAATGCTTTTGATTATTGGAATCGATTTTCAAGCCGGAGCTGTTTAGCCGGCGGCCGAGGAGGACTTCATGGATCCCAAGGACGTCGATTTTTTCCGCGAACTTTTAAATGGCATGCTTCAGGATATTCTCAAAAAGGGCGAGGAAACCATTGAGGATATGACCGACACCGTCGAGGTGTACGCCGACCCGGCCGACCGGGCCACGGCCGAATCCGACCGCGCCTTCACCCTGCGTCTGCGCGATCGGGAACGGCGGTTGATCAAAAAAATCAAGGAAGCCATCGACCGCATCGATGACGGCACCTACGGCGAGTGCGTCGAATGCGGCGAGGACATCAGCGTCGCCCGACTCAAGGCCCGCCCGGTCACCACGCTTTGCATCAAATGCAAAAGCCGCCAGGAAGCCGACGAGGACCTTCGGGGAGACTAGCCGGTCCGCCGTCTGACGCGGTCGCAGCAACAGCGCCGGCTCAAGCGGAGGCACGGCGATGCGGCCTCTGCGTCAGGCCGGCCCGTTGCGCCCCCGGCCCGTCGCCCCGGGATCTGTCCGGCCCTCCCCGGTCCGGCAGCACGGGGCGTTGTCCGCCGGAGGGAGGCAAGAGCCCATGGAGGCTGTTTTTTTTCGATTTCTGGTCCGCGAACTGACGGACGCCCTGCCGGGAGCCAGGGTGGAGAAGGTGTTTTTGCCGGTGCCCAACGTGGCCACCCTGACCTTTTATCTGCCGGCCGGCCGCGTCATCCCTGGCTGCGAGGCCAAAAAAACCGTCCACCTCCACGTCCGCTACGGCACGGGCCGATATTTCCTCTTCCTGTCCGGCCAGAAAACCGCCCAGCCCGAACGCGCCCCGGCAGCGGCCATGCGCCTACGCAAATATCTTCGCGGCCGGCGGGTGCAACAGGTTTCGGCCGACTGGCCCCGCCGCCGGCTGATCCTGGCCTTCACCGGCGAAGGCCCGGCCCTGGCCCTCGATCCCCGCTCCTTCCCGGCCCTCATCGACGCGGCCACACCGTCCCAACCCACTCCGGCCCAGCCGGCTTGGCCGCCCCTTGAGGCGGTTATAAGCGACCCCGACATCTGGCAGACCCATCCCCAGCTTTCTCCGAATCTGCGCCGCCGGCTGGCCGCCCTGTCGGCAGCCGCGCGGCCGGCCGTCTATGCCCGGCTGGCCGAGGGCGCAGGCGACGGCTTTTTTTTGGAGCAAAAAAACGGCGAACCCCAGGCCCTGTGGCCCGTGGACTGGCCCGGTACGCTCCCGGCAGGCCACACGGTCCAGGCCTTTGCCACCGCCCTGGAAGCCGCCGCCGCCTTCGGCCTGCCCCTGGCTTTTGGCGAGGTCTCGGGCCGCCGGGACGCGCCCGAGGCCGCCGCCGGAGCCGCCGGCCGGCGGCGGCAGGCCCGGGCCCTGGACCGCCTGGCGGCCGACGAGGCCAGGATGCGGGCATTTATCGCCCGCAAGGCCGAAGCCGACGCCATTGCCGCCAATCTCCATGCTTTGGACAAAGCCTCTAAAATTCCAGAACTTTCTCTGCCAACCCCGGAAGGCGGCCGGCAGATCCTGCGGCTCGACCCAGCCCTGACCATCCTTGGCAACATGCAAAAACTCTATCATTTGGCGGCCAAAGGCGAACGAGGCCTGGCCGCCATCGCTGCCCGGCGCCGGGACTTGCAAGGCGCAAAAAAAGACTTACAAGGTCGGGAACACGGCCCGCAACGCATCGCCGCCAGTCCAGGCCCCTCAGGCAGCCTCAAGGGTGTGGCCGCCCATGCCTACCGCACCTCCGACGGCTTTTTGGCCCTTCGGGGCAAAAACGCCAAGGCCAACGACCAGCTCCTGCGACTTGCCAGCCCCTTCGACCTGTGGTTCCACGCGGCCGACGGCCCGGGAGCGCATGTGATCCTTCGCCGCGACCATCCCGGCCGCGAGGTGCCGCGCCAAAGCCTGCTGGAGGCTGCGGGCCTGGCCGCGCTGGCCAGTTGCGCCGCCGGTTCCGGCACGGCCGATGTGTGGGTGGCCCGGGTGGGCGATGTGCGGCGCGTCAAGGGTGCGGCCCCGGGCCAGGTGACGGTGTCGCGGATTTTGGAAACGGTGCGGGCGGCTGTGGACCCGGCCCTGGAAAAATTGCGGGAAACGACGTGAACGCACGGTTTTACTTGTTCTTGCCGGTACGTTGTATTATTTGCGTGACCGGAGTGCGCGCAGGTTTCGGACCGCAAACGGACGTTGTAACGTTATGATGGAAACGCTGTGCCTGGAACGCCGGCTCGAATTTGACGATTCGGAGTTGGCCAGGGACCTTTTTGGGCCCCACAATGAAAATATCGCGCTGATTGCCGGCAAATCCGGGGCGCGTCTCGACACCCGCGGCAACGCCGTTGTCGTGCGGGCCGATTCCGAAGAGACGCTTACCCACGTGGCCAACGTGCTGGTGCAGCTCTATGGCCTGTTGCGCCAGGGCAAGCCGGTCTACCCGGCCGATGTGGAGCAGGCGCTAAGCGTCCTGGCCCGGGAACCCGAGGCCAGCCTGCAACGCGTCTACCGCGAAGAATCCCTCATTGTTTCCGCAAAAAAAACCATTGCCCCGCGCACGGCCATCCAGCGCGACTACATTGCCTCCATCCGCCGCCAGGACCTCGTCTTCGGCATCGGCCCGGCCGGCACCGGCAAGACCTATCTGGCCGTGGCCATGGGTGTGAGTTTTCTCCTGGAGCGCCGGGTCAAGCGGCTCATCCTCACCCGGCCGGCCGTGGAAGCCGGGGAAAAACTCGGTTTCCTGCCCGGCGACATGGTGGAAAAAATCAATCCCTACCTGCGCCCCCTCTACGACGCCTTAAATGACATGCTCGATTTCCGCAAAGTGCGCGAAATGCTGGATACCGGAGTCATCGAAGTGGCTCCCCTGGCCTTTATGCGGGGCAGAACCTTAAACGATGCCCTCATCATTTTGGATGAGGCCCAAAACACCACCCCCGAACAGATGAAGATGTTTCTCACCCGCCTGGGACTGGCCTCCAAGGCCGTGGTCACGGGCGATGTGACCCAGGTCGACCTGCCGGCCCATACGGCCTCTGGTCTGGTCGAGGCCCGGCGGGTGTTGCACAATGTACGCGGCATCGATTTCATCACCTTCAGCGATGCCGACGTTGTCCGTCATCCCCTGGTGGGAAGGATTATTCAGGCCTATGAGCGAGATAGTCGACAGGGTTAGGCGGGCCATCAAGGCCCCCTCCCCGGTCCAGTCGGCAAACGGGTTCACGGTTCCCGACTGGGCGCCGGGTTTTCTGTTTTTCCTGGCCGTCACCTTCACCCTGTGTTTCGTGGCCAGGCTGGGCCTCGACACCTCGGTGCGCCTTTTTACAGCCGGCGAGATTGCCACCCAGGACGTGGCCGCCGACCAGACCCTGCAGATCGAGGACATGGAGGCCACGGCCCGTCGCCGCGAACAGGTGACCGAGGCCCAGCCCCCGGTCTTTGACGTCAGCCCCCTGCCCTACGAGGCCCTGGCCAAGGGCGTCGAGGACATCATTGCCTCGGTGCGCGCGGCGGCCCCGGGCGAAGACCTGGAAAAGCTGCGCTGGCAGATCGCCGAGAATCTCAATACCGAGATCGGCGGCGACATCATCGAGGTCTGGCGGCAGGACGAGTTCCGAAATCTCCTGCAAAAAGACGTGCTGCCCTGGCTCAGGCAGAACTACGAACCAGGCGTTGTGAGCAACGCCTCGGTCTTTATGCCGTACAAAAGCGGCATCCTTTTGCGCGACCTGCCCTCGAAGATGGAGACGCTTCGCGTCGACACCCACGACATCAAGGACACCAAGCAGATAAAAGACGACCTGGAGCATCTGCTCAAGGTGTCGCTCAATAAGCCCTTCCGGTTGCGCAAGGCCGTCTACACCCTGGTCTATCCGCTCATCGCCCCCAGCATGACGCTTAACCAGGACACCACCCAGGCCCGCAAGGCCGAGATCGCCCGGGCCGTGGAACCGCTGTATTACATCATCAAAAAGGGTGAGATCATCGTGCGCCAGGGCGAGCGGGTGGGACCGATCCAGCAGCTCAAGCTCCAGGCCCTGTATTCCCACCGCAAAGGCCCCTACAACCTGCTTCGGGCCACCGGCCTTTTTGGCATGTGCCTCATGTTCCTGGCCGTCCTTTACGTCTCCCTGGAGCGGGCCGGCATCAAACGGGTGCGCAGCACGGACTGGGTATTTCTCGGGGTGGTGCTGCTCATCTTCGGCATGCTGGCCAAGATGGCCGACGTGGTCACCCTGCCCGGCGGCGGCGGCCTCCCGGAGGCGACGCGCTCGATCTACTTTGCCTTCAGCCTGCCCATGGCCGGGGCGGCCGGCATCCTGGCGCTGTTTTTCTCCAAGCGCCTGTGCATCTTCATAAGCCTCATCCTGTCGTTTCTGGCCGCCAACATGGTCTACGGCGGCATTGGCGTCTTTTGCTACTACTTCGTCGGCTCGATGATTTATATCTATCTCATCAAGCGTTCGGAAACCCGCTCCCAACTGTTTAAATCCGTTCTGCCGCTGCTGGCCGCGCTTTGCGTCATGTGGGTCTCGGTCAACCTGATGGACCTAAACGACCCGTCGGTGGTCGGCACGGGCCTGGCCTTCGTCGCCCTGTCCGCCTTCCTGTCGCTTCTGGCCGTGGTCGGCATTGCCCCGATCATGGAACTTGTTTTCGGCTACACCTCGCGCTTCCGGCTGATGGAGCTTTTAAACCTGGAGCAGCCGCTGCTTCAGGAACTCATGGTCAAAGCGCCGGGGACCTACCACCATTCGCTCATTGTCTCCAACATGGTGGAGGCCGGAGCCAGAAACATCGGGGCCAACCCGCTTTTGGCCAAGGTCGCGGCCCTGTACCACGACATCGGCAAGCTTAAAAACCCGCACTACTTCATTGAAAACATCTCCTGCAAGGAGAACCGCCACAACAAGCTGGCCCCGTCCATGAGCGCCCTGATCCTCATTTCCCACGTCAAAAAAGGCATCGAACTGGCCCGCGAGCACCGCCTGGGCGAGGCGCTCACCGACCTCATCGGCCAGCACCACGGCACCACGCTCATTGCCTATTTCTACCACAAGGCCAAGGAACTGGCCGAGGCCAAGGGCGACGATCCCATCCGCGAGGCCGACTACCGCTACCCCGGCCCCAAGCCCCAGTCCAAGGAAGCGGGACTGATCCTGTTGGCCGACGCCATCGAGGCCTCCAGCCGCACCCTGGTTGATCCGACGCCAAGCCGGATCAAGGGCCATATCCAAAACATCGTGCGCAAGATCTACACCGAGGGCGAGCTGGACGAGTCCCAGTTGACGCTTAAGGACCTGACGCTTCTAACCGATACCTTCCACCGCATCTTAACCGGCATCTTCCACCAGCGCATCGAATACCCGAGCGCCAAGACCACCGAGAAAAACGGCAAGCACCGCGAAGAGCCGGCCTGCGCCGTGGATGCCAAGGCTGCGGAACACGCCGCATGATAGGCCTTGCCCGGGGCGTTTTCGCTCCCGACCTGCCGGCCTCCCGGCCCGAGCTGGCGGCCCTTTGCGAGGCCATCCAGGAGGCCCTGGACCTCACGGGCCGGGAGTTCGATTTGCAGGTGGCCGGCGACGGGGCCATCGAGGCCCTCAACCGGGAATTTCTGGGGCTGCCCGGCCCCACCAACATCCTGAGTTTTCCGGCCGAGGACCCGGATCGGCCGGACTATCTGGGTGAAATGGCGCTGAGCCTCGACGCCGTTTCCCGCGAGGCCTTTCTCTACGGCCAGCCGCCGGGCCTGCACATGGCCCGGCTTCTCGCCCACGGTTTTCTCCATCTGGCCGGCCTGGACCACGGCCCGCTCATGGAGTCGCTGACCGAAACGGCTGCCGAGGCCGCCGCCGACCGCCTGGGTCTGGCCGGCTGACCGAGACCGGCCCCCTTTGGGGGGCGCGCTTTGGCGCGGTCGGCCACTCTGACCAAACCGCCGGCCTGGACAGGGGGCCGGGAGTCTTTTAGGGTGGCCGGATGGGACACCCTTCACTGGAAATCTTTGCTTTCGAGCAACGCACCGAGCTAAAACTGCCGCTCTATCTGGCCCCGATTTCAGCCGGATTCCCCTCGCCGGCCGAAGACTATATCGACAAAAAGCTCGACCTCAACGAACATCTGGTGCGCCATCCGGCCGCCACCTTTTTCGTGCGCGTCACCGGCGATTCCATGCGCGACGCCAACGTGGCCCCGGGCGACATCCTGGTGGTGGACCGGGCCGTTGCGGCCAAGGACGGCCACATCGTCATCGCCGCCCTGGACGGCGAACTGACGGTCAAGCGCCTGCGCTGCCAGGACGGCCGGCTCTCCCTGGTGCCGGAAAATCCCGACTACGCCGCCGTGGAAGTCTCCCCCGAAGCCTCCTTCGAGGTCTGGGGCGTGGTCACCTACATCATCCACAAAGCCTGAGGCCTGCCGTGGCCGCGACCGCCTTTGCCCTGGTTGACTGCAACAACTTCTACGCCTCCTGCGAGCGGGTGTTCGCCCCGCATCTGGCCGGCCGGCCGGTGGTGGTGCTGTCCAACAACGACGGCTGCATCATTGCCCGCTCGGCCGAAGCCAAGGCCCTTGGCGTCCCCATGGGCCAGCCGGCCTTTCAGTGCCGGGAGCTCTTCGCCCGCCACGGCATCGCGGTCTTTTCCTCCAACTACGCCCTCTACGGCGACATGTCGGCCCGGGTCATGGCCACCCTGTCCCGGTTCACCCCGGCCATGGAGGTCTATTCCATCGACGAGGCCTTCCTCGACCTGACCGGCCTGCCCGGCGGAGCGGCCAAGCAGGCCCGGCGCATCCGGGAGACGGTGGTACGCTGGACCGGCATCCCGGTCTCCGTCGGCATCGGCCCGACCAAAACCCTGGCCAAGCTGGCCAACCGGGCGGCCAAGAAACACCCGGACTGCGGCGGAGTCCTGGATTTTTCGGCCCATCCCGATCCGGACGCGCTCCTGGCAAGCGTGCCGGTGGAAGACGTCTGGGGCATCGGCCGACGCCACGGTGCCATGCTGGCCGGGCGTGGCGTCCTGTCGGCCCGGGCCTTTCGCGACCTGCCCCGGGAGTTTGTGCGAAAACGCATGACCGTCCAGGGCGTGCATACCCAGCTTGAGCTGCGCGGCTTTTCCTGCATCGATCTGGACAAGGCCCCGCCGGCTCCGAAAACGCTCATGTCCTCCCGCTCGTTTGGCCGGGCAGTGACGACGAAGGACGAGCTGGCCGAGGCCCTGGCCGAGTATGTGTCGCGGGTGGCGGCCAAACTGCGGCACCGCGGCCTGCTGGCTTCCGGGATGCAAGTGTACGTGCAGACCTATGCCGACGCCTCGGGCCGGCCGCCCTACGCCGGTAGCGCCTTTGCCGCGCCGCCCGCCCCGACCGACCACACCGCCACGCTGATCAGTCTGGCCACACAGGCCCTTGGCGGCCTCTTCCGCCCGGGCTGGCGCTACAAAAAAGCCGGGGTGATTCTTCTTGGCCTGGAGTCCCGGGCCGGCCGCCAACTCTCGCTCCTGGACGCCCCGGCTCCCGAAGCCGCCCGCAACGAGCGCCTCATGGCCGCCCTGGACGCCGTCAATGCCAAATGGGGCCAAGACACCCTGGCCCCGGCCGCCTGCGGCATCACCAGACCCTGGGCCATGCGCCAGGAGAAACGTTCCCCGCGCTACACCACGGACTGGGATGAATTGCCCGTGGCCAGGGCCGGCTGATACACATTGGACACGGGCCGGTCACCCGGTCCCTGTACAATCGGTACCATTCTTTATAACGGAGGGGCGGCCGGGATAGCTCCGCCGGCCGGGACGGGTTTGTCTTGGACGGGCGGCGGGCGGCACGCCCTGGCCGACGCCCGGACGGTGTCTGCCGGTCCCCGGCTCGATGATCCGGCAAGCAACCCGGGGCGGCTGTCGCCCTTAAAACGCAGCGAGTCCGAGGAGAAGCCGGCATGGCCCTTTTCACCGTCGAAAATCTGATCGCCTTCCTGACGCTGTCGGCCCTGGAAATCGTCCTTGGCATCGACAACATCGTCTTTATCGCCATCATTTCCAATGCCCTGCCGGCCGAAGTGCAATCCAAGGCCCGAAAGATCGGCCTGCTTTTGGCCATGGGCACCCGCATCCTGCTCCTTTTAGGCATCACCTGGGTCATGGGACTGACCGCGCCGATCTTTGCCGTGCTTGGCCATGTGGTCACCGGCCGCGACATCGTGCTTTTGGCCGGGGGCCTCTTTCTCATCGCCAAATCCACCTTCGAGATTCACGAAAAGATCGAGCCGGACAAGGGGACGGAACACGTCGGCCGCAAGGTCCGGGGCTTTGCCGCCGCCGTGACCCAGATTGCCATCCTGGACATCATCTTTTCCCTGGATTCGGTCATCACGGCTGTGGGCATGTCCGGGGAGATCGTGGTCATGGTGGCGGCAGTGGTGGCGGCGGTCCTGGTCATGATGCTCTTCGCCGACGTCATCAGCCATTTCGTGTCGCGCCATCCCACCATACAGATGCTGGCTCTGTCGTTTTTGATCCTCATCGGCGTGTTCCTGGTGGCCGAGGGCCTGGGCCGGCACATCGACCGGGGCTACATCTATTTTGCCATGGCCTTTTCCCTGCTTGTCGAGCTGCTCAACCTGCGGGCGCGAAAGACCGATGCCGGCGGACACTGATCACACCATGCGGGTGGTACACAAAGGGGGAAGGGGAAGATGCCCCCGGCGACCCAAATGGGAGAAGTTTTTCAAGGGGTTCCATGGACGAACTTCAAGAATATGACCTGGGCCGGACGGCGCGGGCGGCGTTTCCGCGCGGCCTTGCCCAGCCCGAAGGCGGCTTCCGCTTCGGCAGCGACGCCTTGCTCCTGGCCGCCTTTGCCGCCGCCCTGCCGGGGACCCGGGCCGTCGATCTCGGCACGGGCTGCGGCGCGGCCGGCCTGGGCTGGCTCCTGGCCGCAGCCGATCCGGGCGCTACGATGCTTGGACTGGACAAGGACCCGGCCATGGTGGCGGCGGCCGAACAAAACGCGAGTGCCCTGGGACTGGCCGGACGGTTTACGGCCGGCCTCGTCGATGTCCGGGCCATCCGCGAGGCCGTGCACCCCGGCCCGGAGTCCTGCGATCTCATCCTGTGCAATCCGCCCTACCGCGACCCGGCTTCGGGACGCCGGCCGGCCGGGGAAGCCCGGGATGCGGCCCGGTTTGAGGTGGACGGCAGCCTGCCGGATTTCGCCGCGGCCGCGTCCTATCTCCTGGCCAACACGGGGATGTTCGCCTGCATCCATCTGGCCGAACGCCTGACCCACGTGGCCGCCGCCCTGGCCGCCTGTCGCCTGGAGATCAAGCGCATCCTGCCCCTAAGCCCGCGCGCCGGCGCGCCGGCCCGGCAGATGCTCCTGGCCGCCCGCAAAAACGGCGGCCCGGGACTTGTCCTCGAACCGCCCCTGGCCCTGTATGAGGGGACCGGGCGCGACACCCGGCTGACCGCTGCCGCCCTGGCCTTTTGTCCCTTCCTGGCCTGCAACCCGGCTCCAGGCCTGGCGGCCACATAAAAGAGGGGATGCCAAGGCATCCCCTCGATGCTGCAACGCACCCTCCGTTGCAGCCTGCCCTCCCAAAACTATTTTCTGCCGAAAAGCGTCTCCGGACGCGGACCGGCATAGGCAGCATCCTGGGGAACCTCCAGGCGGCGCAGGGACAGACTCGCCTCGGCCAACCGGACCACCTCGCTTTGGGCTGCAGCCGTCATCTTCGGCATCTCTCCGGCCGTCTCGGCCTCCCTGGCCGGCAGCGCCGGAGGATCAGCCATGTAACTGGTGGCACCCAAAAAAGCGATGGCAGCAATGAGCAGCAGGCGTTTCATGTCCATCTCCCTGGTTGTCTGTCGCAAGCGTCGTTCCCACATCTGACGCTGTGAGAAAGCCAGTATCGTGCCAACCACGCGACAATAAAAAAGGGAATAATTTCAAAGGGTCAATCGGACGATTGTTGGACCGTGCCGGCTATTCCCAAAAAAGAGGAATCATCCGACAGGAAATTTGCCCATATTTCGGAAATTCTTCGTCCGGCTGCAGCCGGGTAAACAACGCCGGCACCACCTTCCGGGGCCTTTTCCCTCGTCGCCAAAGCAACGGGAACACCCTCGGCGGCATGGCTCAAGAACGGAATGTCTTGTTCCCGCTCCCTGCCGCTGTCGCGGCAACGCCATCCCCTTGGCCCCCTTAACAATCTTCCCCTTTGCAGGGGTCCGGGGGATCATCCCGGCCGCCAGAGCAACGGTGTCCCCAGTCAAGCGCAAACACCAACGGTCACGACCCCGGCCCCTTTTCGTCTTTTCTTGCGCAACTTCCGCGCGTCGACTTGCCGGCGCGCCTAGTCAGACCACACGCACCCCTTGTGGGTTTCCAAAGGGCACTGCCCTTTGGCCGCCGGAGGCACTCTTTCTCTTCTCGCACACGCCCCGGCACCGGCCTGTTAAAAAACTTCCGCCTCGAACCAGAAAAGCGTCGTCTTCGGGTCCTTCCAGCAGCCCGGCGCCAAGCCGGCCTTGTGGCAGGTCTGGTCCAGGAACGTCTCCCGGTCCCAGCCCCACTCCACCGGCACCTGGGGCAGGAGCAGGCCGGAACGGCTCCCCTGGCGCACCAGCAGGCCATGGCGGCCAACGGTCACCAGGGCCGGGTCCGGACAGGGGCTCAGGGGACTTAAGATGGATATCTCGATGGCCACGTTCTCAAACTCCCGGCGCGACAGGGGCGGGAAGCGTGGATCGCCAAAGGCTGCGGCCTCGGCCATGCCGGCAATGGTCTCATGAAGCGGCCGGTCGCCCACGATATGGCCGATGCAGCCACGCAGGCGGCCGTTTATGGTCAGGGTGACGAACGCGCCGAACGGGCGGCGAAGCACGTCGGTCGGCGGCGGCGGCAGGGACGCCTCGCGCCCGGCCAGCCGGGCGACGATGACGAGCCGGACCAGTTCCTTGAGGTAGTGCTTCTCATCCGGGGTCAGGGCGAAGTGGAAGGCATCCATGGCGTCTCCTGGGAGGGTCGGACAACCGCTTGATTGCCATGCAGTGTGCCTCCCTCCAGGCGCGGAGGCAAGCGCCATCCCCGGGGCGGGTCCTTGAACTCCCGGAAGGCGGACTCCGGCCGCTCCCGGGCATCATCCCGATCTATAATCAATACACCGCATTGTTGAAAAAATCGCGACATTAGGGACCGCAGAACTCCCCGAGCATACTGTAGAACTCGCCGGGCATGGCCTGCATGAGGAAATGGCAGTCGGTCGGAAAAGGCCGGGTGGGGATGTCGTGTTCGCCGAGAAAGGCCAGGGTTTCCGGGGCCACATCCCGGCCATAGGCATAGAGCTTGGGGATGGTCAGGCCGCAAAGCGCCTCGCCGGCGGCGTGGCTCCATTTGCCGGGCAGGGACCGGGCCGTGCGGCGAACGGCCATGACGGTCTGCAAAAAGGCCTCTTCCCGGCAAAAGCGCAGGGAGGCGTAGTAGTGCCGGCAAAAGGGAAAGCGGCCGAGATAGTCGCGGAAAATGGTCTGCTCCCGAAACTCGCCGTACCACTCGTCAAAGCGGCCGGACAGCCGGGCCGCCTCGGCATGGGCGGAAATAAACGCCCCAAAGCGGGTCACCGAGGCTTCGGCCAACACCAGCCCGGCCACCTCGCCCGGTGCGGCATCGCGGCAATAGAGGATGGCCGGGATGCCGCCCACGGAATGGCCGACGAGATACAGCCGGCTCGGACGCAGGCCCTGGTGCTCGCCCAGATACACCAGCACGTCGCGCACGCGACGGGTGGCGGCCTCCATGGAATAGTCCAGGGCGGTGGGGGAGCCGCCGTGCCCGGCCATGTCCGGGACGATGAGGCTGGCCCCGGCCAGATACCGGGTGGCAAAGGCATCCTCGAAAGCCAGGCGCGAATCACCCAGGCCATGCAGCAGGACCACCGCCGGGGCACGGCCTTCAGCGATACGGGCCGTGACATGCACCGGCGCGTCAAAGGTCGGGACGAACAGATCGACGCTCTGCCCGCCGCGCCTGCCAAAGGAAATCGTTCTCGCCATTGTCTTGACCCAGCCCCTTCCCGGTCTGTAAGACTCCTGAAAACCCCTTGCCCGGGGACCACAGCCATGGCGGCTTGCAAACTGCCAAGGCGGCAACCTCAACCAATCAAGGCGGTTTCCATGAAGCTCTCCATCACGGCTCGCCTGGGACTCGGTTTTGGCCTCGTGCTGGCGGCCATGACCACCGGGGCGCTAGTCATGACCTTTTCCACGGCCGGCGTAAAGGATCGGGCGCAGCTCATGCGCGCCCAGAGCCTGCCCCTGGCCGACGAGGCCGCCCGGATGCAGTTCATGGCCGTCAATGTGCAGCAATGGCTCACCGATGTCTCGGCCACGGGAGAAGACGACGGTTTTGCCGAAGCGACCAAAGCGGCCGCCAGCTTCCGCAGCGGTGTGGATAAATTCAAAGCCCTGGCCGAGCGGACCCAGAATCGGGCGCTGCTGACGGAAATCGCGGCCGTAGCGCAGGATTTTGAGGCCATGTACGAGACCGGCGTGCGCATGGCCAAGGCCTATGTCAAAGACGGGCGGGAAGCGGGCAATGCCCTCATGGGCGATTTTGACGCCCGCACCGAAGCCCTGGATGCGCGCATCAATCCGCTCAAAGTCGGACAGTTCGACACCGCCGACAAAGAGATCGCCGCCATGGTGGACGCGCTGAGCCGGGATTTGCGCCTGCAATACATCCTGCTGGCCCTTTCCCTGGGTGTTGGCATCCTCTCGGCCTGGCTGGTGTCGCGCAGCATCCGACGCCAGCTCGGAGCCGAACCCTGGGAAGTGGCGGACGTGGCCCGGGATGTCGCGGCCGGCCGGTTCGAGGCCGTGCGCGTGATTTGCACAGCCAAAGGCCATGATTGCGGCGTCATGGCAGCCATGGCCGATATGGCGGAAAAATTGCGCGCCTCTTTTACCGAAGTCGAGGCCCAGAAAGCCGCCGCCGAGGCCAAGTCCGAGGAGGCTGAACGCCACCGCCGGGCGGCCGAGGAGGCCGTGGGACAGGCCGAGCGGGCCCGCCTGGAAGGGCTGGCCGAAGCGGCCGGGCGGCTTGAGGATCTGGCCGACGCCGTGGCCCGGGCCGGCAATGCCCTCACCGACCGCGTGGCCCAGGTCAATCGCGGCACCACCCGCCAGCATGAACGAACGGCCGACACGGCCACGGCCATGGAGGAAATGAACGCCACCGTGGCCGAAGTGGCCCAAAACGCCGATCGCGCCTCCGAGAGCGCCCGGGCAGCCCGGGAGGGTGCGCGGGAGGGACTGGCCGCAACCGACGAGGTGGCCCGTTCCATCGACCGGGTGCGCCAGCTGTCTGCCGGCCTGAAAACCAGTCTGGACGCCCTGGGCGAACGGGCCAAGGGCATCTCCAGCATCCTGGGCGTCATCTCCGACATCGCCGACCAGACCAACCTGCTGGCCCTAAATGCCGCCATCGAGGCGGCCCGGGCCGGGGATGCCGGCCGGGGCTTTGCCGTGGTGGCCGACGAGGTGCGCAAGCTGGCCGAAAAGACCATGCAGGCCACCAGCGAAGTGGCCTCGGTGGTGGCGGCCATCGACAGCGGCGTGCGCGACAACATGGCCGGCATGGACGCGGCCGGCACGGCCGTGGCCGATACCACCCGACTGGCTGAAAACGCCGGCCAGTCCCTGCGCCACATCGTGGCCATGGCCGAGACGACCACCGAAGAGGTGCGCTCCATTGCCGCCGCCTCGCAGCAGCAGGCCACGGCCTCGGAAGAGATCAACCGCGCCCTGGCCGACATCAGCCTCATTGCCGAGGAAACGGCCCAGGGCATGGCCGAGGCCGAGGCGGAACTGGAAAACCTGTCGGAGTCGGCCTCGCGGCTGGCCGCGCTTATCGACGGCCTGCACCGGGAATCGACCGCCCTGCCCCGCTGACAAAGCGCCCAAAAAAAGCCCGCAGCGCCATGGCGCTGCGGGCTTTTACGTTCTTGCCGGCTGGTTAGTTGACGCCGCGTTCAATAAAAAACGGCGCATACTTCTGGTCCGTGCCCTTGATGTGGCCGACCAGCCAGTTTTTCAGGAAGTTCATGACCTCGGTGGTGAGCGCCGCGCGGTTTTCCCGGAAGTCGTTGCCAAAGGCGATGACCTTGTCCACAAAGGCGACGTGCTCCTTGCGATGGTTGAGATAGCCCGGATACTTGTACTGTTCCATGAGCTTTTCTTCGTAGCCGAAATGATCCACGGCGTAATTTTCCAGCTCGCTGAGGATGGCCTCGAGCTGGGCCTTGCCCTTGCCCGAGCGCATGGCTTCGTGCAGGTCGCAGATCATGCCGACCAGCACCTGATGCTGGCGGTCAACTTCGCTTAAGCCCGTGGCCAGGGACTCATCCCACTGCAACAGACTGCCGCCGATGGAGCAAGAACCACCGGAGCCATTGCCGGCCGGTTTGGCGACCGGGGCGGGCAACGCTTTGGAAGCGGCAGCAGGACGGGGGCCGGCCGGGCCTTGGCCGCTGGCAGGGCTTTGGCCGCAGCCGGCCGGGACGTTGCCAGCGCCCTGGCTGCCGGCCGGGAAGCGGCCAGGGCCTTGGCCGGAGCCGGGCGCGCCGCTGGCAGCGCCTTGGCCGTTGTGCCCTGATGCGGCCGGGAAGCCAGGGAACGCACCGGCGACGAGGTATCGCCGGTCATCTGGCGGATGACGGCATCGAGGTCGTAGAGCAGTTCGGTCATGGCGGACAGGGCTTCGGTGGCGCGGTCTGTGCCCTCGGCTGTTTCCCTGGCGATGCCGTTGACCTCTTCCACCGCCCGGTTGATTTCCTCGGAAGTGGCAGACTGCTGCTCGGAAGCCGTGGCTATGGATTCCACCTGGGCGGAGGTGGCCTCGACGATGCCGACGATCTCGTCCATGAAGCGGCCGGAATCGGCAGCCGCCCGGGTGCTTTCCTCAATGCCGACGGCGGCGGATTCGACAGCGCTGATATTTTCCCGGGCCTGTCCCTGGATGGAGACCACGGCGTCGCCGACCTCTTTGGTGGCGGTCATGGTCTTTTCAGCCAGCTTGCGCACTTCGTCGGCCACCACGGCAAAGCCCCGGCCGGCGTCCCCGGCCCGGGCCGCCTCGATGGCGGCATTTAGGGCCAGGAGGTTGGTCTGGTCGGCGATGTCGGAGATGACGTTCATGATATGCCCGATGCTGTCGGCCTGCTGGCCAAGACGGGTCATGGATTCCTTGAGCTCCAGGATGCGCTGGCGGATGGATTCGATGGATTCCACGGCCGAGCGGACGCCACGCGCCCCGATGACGGCCTTATCCTTGGCCTCGGCGGCGCTGGTGGCGGCACTGGAGGCGTTTCGGGCCACTTCAAGCACCGTGGCGTTCATCTCTTCCATGGCCGTGGCCGTATCCATCATGCGGTCGCGCTGATGCTGCGCTCCCCGGCCCACCTGCCCGACCTGGCCAAGCAGGCCGGCCGACTGTTCCATGACGCCGTCGGAGATGGCCCGGGCCTTGCCGGCTCCCTCATTGAGGCGGGAAAGCAGTTCGGCGCTGCGGCCTTCCTGCTCCCTGGCCGCAGCCAGCGCACGGTCGGCTTCGGCGGCATGGCCCTCGGCTTCCCGGCTTTTTTCCCCAACCTCGACCACTTTGGCCTCAAGAGAGGCCACCATGCGGGCCAGGGCATCGCGCAGGGCAAGCAGCTCCGAGGGATAGCTGCCGGCAGCCACAGCCTTGAGATTGCCGCCGGCCACAGCATCGGCATAGGCCAAAAGTCGGGACAAAGGCTGTTGCAGGGTGCGGCCGAGCATGAAAAGCACCCCGAAAAAGACCAGGGCGCACAGTCCCATGCCCCCGGCCTGAATGGTCATGAGCGTGGCCACGTCGTCTTCGGTCTCGGCCTGGAGCCGGGCTACGGCCTTGTCCTGGGCAGCCACCAGGGTTTCGGAAGCGGCGACGAGGCGCTCCGCCGAACTCCCTTCGGCCTTGGCCAAAAGGGCTTCCACCTCAACTTCGAAGGGCTTGGCCAAGCGGCCGGCCGCATCCAGAAGAGCCGCCACCTCCGGACTGGGGGGGGCGATGGTAAAGGTCTTGCCGTTGGCGTAGGTCCCGCCCCTGGCCAGCAGGGTCTGGGTGGCGGTGAAGGCGGCGAGGTGCTTGCGAACGTCTGCCGCCAGGGACCCGGCAGCGGCGGTCTGGTGGGCATAGGCCAGGACATCCTTGGCGATTCGTTGCACCTCCATCCGTTGCCGGCCGGCCAGATTGATGACCAGGCCATCCGATTTCTGCTGGCTGGTAATGGACCAGGTGGCCCCGAACATCAGGAGGACGACAAGGAAAAGAATACCAAGCGAACCGAGTATCTGGGCACGAATGCTCATCGGAAAAGACTCCTTGGGGCCGGCGCTTTACTGAAAAGCACTCTCAATCACCGGCCTCGTCCCTTCGAGCATGCGGCCACGGCCAAGTCAATGCTCATTTTTGTTACCGAAATAATGCGGTTCCACAGGAGAGGATCTGTTCCAGCTCGGCGTCGCGCAGGGACAACCGTTTTCGCAGGCGCACGATCTCATCGCCGGGATCGAACAGTGGGTAATCACTGCCAAAAAGGATGCGGTCCCGGGGATGGCCGGTAAAAATGCGCTGCAAGGTGTCGTCGTCGATGAAAGCCAGGGTGCTGGACGTGTCAATGTAGACATTTTTGCCGACAAGGTGCTCCACGGCATACTGCCAGTGGAGATACCCGCCCATATGGGCGGCAATGACGGTCAGATCGGGGAAATCCCGCAGGATGGCCGCCACCTTGGCCGGGCAGGAGTTGTTCTCATCCGGGGGCAGGCGGTCGCCGACGTGGAGCATGACGACAAAACGGCCGGAAAGGGCCTCGAAAATCGGCCACAACTTGCGGTCGTCCAGCCGAAACCCCTGGAAATCGGCGTGGAACTTGATGCCCTTGATGCCGTTTCGCCACAGCCGGTCAAGTTCCCGCTCAAACCCGGGATAATCCGGATGCAGCGTCCCGAAGCTCAATATTTCGGCGTGTTCCCGGTGGATGGCAATGGCCCAGTTGTTGGCCGGGACCACCTGGGCCGGGGACGTGGCCGCGTTGTGGACCACCACCCGGTCAAGGCCGGCCCGCTTGGCCCGGGCCAGCAGATCGTCAATCTGGCCGGTGCCGACCGGGGCGATGCCGTAGTGGTTCTCAAGCTGGGCCAGGACCTTGTCCGCGATTTTCGGATGATAGGCGTGCGTATGGATATCTATAAACATAGGAGATACTGCGAGAAAAGGGAGGAAGGGTTAGGCTGAAAAAAGGCCGCGCAGCCAATCCGGAACGGCCATGGGCCGCCCATCGGTGGACGTGCAGGCGTGCACGGTCTCGCCGGCAGCCAGAAGCGTTGCCGCCTCCGGCGGGCCGAAGACCTGATAGACAAAGGTGACCGAGGCCCGGCCCCAGGCGGCAACAGCCACCCGGACGGTTATGTCCTCGTCATAGCGGGCGGGCCGCACGTAGCGCACGGCCATGTCGCGGACCGGCAGCCAGACGCCGCGCGTTTCCACTTCGGCGTAGCTCATGCCCCGCTCGCGGATAAACCGCCCCCTGGCCTGTTCAAACCAGTGAGGATAATGGCCGTAATAGGCATAGCCCATGCGGTCGGTCTCGCCGTAGGACACGGTGAGCCCAAGCCACGTGTCCGGCGTTGGGAAGTCCTCGGGCTTGAGGATGACGGCCACGGCAGTCTCAGCCCCTGGCCCAGGCAGCAGCTTGGGGCAACAGCGTATGTCCGGGTTCGACGACAAGGCCGGTCCCGGCGGCTGCCTGTTCGCTAAAGGCGCTCGCGCCGTTGGCCGCGATGCCCTGCTTCCAGAACACAAACGGCACCGGGTCGCTGGTGTGGGTGCGGATGGCAATGGGCGTGGGGTGGTCGCAGGCGACGAGAAAGGCGGCCCGATCCCCCAGGGCGTCGAGCATGGGGACCACCACCCGGGCGTCGAACCGGGCGATGGCCTCGGTCTTGGCCGCAGCATCGCCGCCATGGCCGCATTCGTCCGGGGCCTCGACATGGACGAACACGAAGTCGCCTCTTTTCAGAAATTCGAGCGCGGCTGCGACCTTGCCTTCGTAGTTGGTCTCAAGAAGTCCCGTGGCTCCGGGCACCTCCAGGACGTCCATGCCGGCAGCCCGGCCCAGGCCCTTGACCAGATCGACCGCCGAAACCACCCCACCCCGAAGCCCGAAGGACGCGGCAAAGGCCGGCAAGGTCAGCGCCCGGCCCTGGCCCCAGGGCCACACGGCGTTGGCCTTGCTGCCGTTGCCGCTGCCGGCAAGCGTCCGGGCGGCGCAGGTCACAAACTCCCACAAGGCCGGCACACGCCGAAGCTCGGCCAGATCCGGGGCAAGGCCCTGGTCGGTGATGTCATGGGGCGGACGGACGAAAACCGTCGCCTCTTCCCGCCCGGCCGCCCCCTTGGCCACCAGCAGATGGCGGTACTGCACGCCGGGATGCAGTTCGTAGCCGGCCGGCAGGCACGATTCGCCAAGCTTTTTAACCAGCTCCGTGGACACCGCCGTGTCGATATGCCCGGCGCTGTAGTCACGCATAAGCCCGGACTCGGCAAATTCGCTCACCGTCACGGTGTTGAGCCGGAAAACCACGTCGTCGGCATCGAGCGCCAGCCCCAGGGCCGCCGCCTCAATGGGGCCGCGCCCGGTGTGGTGGCTGGCCGGGTCAAAACCCAAAAGCGACATGTTGGCCACATCCGACCCGGGAGCCATGCCGGTCGGCACGGTACGGCAAAGGCCGACCCGGCCAAGCCGGGCCAGCCGGTCCATGGCCGGCGTCTCGGCCGCTTCCATGGGCGTTCGCCCGCCCAAAGCGGGAACCGGCAGATCGCCCATGCCATCGGCGATGAGGAAGATGAGCTTGGGGGAGGGAGAGGAGATAGACATGGACATGAGGGAAGATGCCTCCGGCGGCCAGAGAGAAACTTTTTTGAAAAAAAGTTTCTCTCTGGACTCTCTTCAAAAAACTTTTAACGGGGCGGCAGAAACTCGGCCGCTGACCGTTGGTGTTGCTACAGGACCCGGAAATGGACAGTGCCGGGTTTGATAAAGGCCATGGCCCCGGTGTCGGTCAACACGCCGGTGATGGCCCGGTTGGGGGCCTCGTGGGTCAGGAATACAATGGACACGTAGCCGTCCTCGGGTTCGCCCTTCTGCACGGCCTGGCGGATGGACACGCCATGCTCGCCCATGGACTGGGAGATGGCAGCCATGACCCCTGGCTGATCCTTGACCGTGAAGTGGATGTAATGCGGGCTGACGAAATCGTCGGGATCGACCAGTTCGGCCTCGGGCAGCGGTTCGGTGCGAAACCCGGTGTTGTTGGGGATCATGCCTTCCCGGGCCAGGGCCAGGATGTCGGCCAGAACAGCGCTGGCCGTGGGCAGATCGCCGGCTCCCTTGCCATGGAGCATGATGGGGCCGGAAGCGTCGCCCTCGACGCGCACGGCATTAAAAGCCCCCTTGACGCTGGCCAAAAGGAAATCCTCGTGGACGAGCATGGGCCACACTCCGGCGGCCAGACGGCCGTCCAGGTCGCGGACCTGCCCGATGAGCTTTATGGCGTAGCCGAACTCCCGGGCAAAGCGGATGTCCTCCGGGGTGACGGCGGTGATGCCTTCGACCGGCAGCGTCTCCAGAGGCAGATTGCGGCCGTAGGCCAGCCGGATGAGCACAATGAGCTTATGCGCCGCATCATAGCCCTGGATGTCCAGCGTCGGATCAGCCTCGGCATAGCCCAGGTCCTGGGCCTTTTTGAGCGCCGTGGCAAAGGGCAGGCCTTTTTCGCTCATGCTGGAGAGAATGTAATTGGCCGTGCCGTTTAAGATGCCGATGATGCTCTTGATGCGGTTGCCGGCCAGGGACGACTTGAGCGTCTCGACAATGGGCACGGCTCCGGCGCAACTGGCCTCATAGTAAAGCCCCAGGCCCTTGTCGGCGGCCAGGGCGAAGAGCTCGGGGCCACGCTTGGCCAAAAGGGCCTTGTTGGCCGTGACCACATGCTTGCCGGCCGAGAGCGCCTTGTGGATGAGCGCAAAGGCCGCATCAATGCCGCCCATGAGCTCGACCACGATGTCGATGTCCGGGTCGGTGACCAGGGCCTCGGCATCGGTGGTGATCGCGACCTCGGGGCCAAGGGTCACGGCCCGGGGCTTGGCCGGATCGCGCACGAGCACCGTTTTGACGGTGACGGCACGGCCAAGCCGGGCGCTGATCCACTCGGCGTTTTGCTGCAATACGGCCACGAGGCCGGACCCGACAGTCCCGAGTCCGGCCAGTCCAATACGAACGGGGGCGGCGAGTGCTTCGTTCATCCGGACAGCGCCTTTTTTATGCCGCGAACGGCCTGATTGATGCGGTGGCGGTTTTCCACCAGGGCAAAGCGCACGTAGTTGTCGCCAAAGTGCCCAAATCCCAGTCCCGGCGACACGGCCACGCCGCCTTCGCGCAACAGGAGCTTGGAAAACTCCACAGACTTGAGATGCTCAAAGGGCTCAGGGATTTTGGCCCACACGAACATGGTGGACCTGGGAGCCGGCACGTCCCAGCCGGCCCGGGCCAGACCTTCAATCAAGGTGTCGCGGCGTTCCTGGTGCACGTCCATGATCTCGCGCACGCACTCCTGGGGGCCGTTTAAGGCCACCGTGGCGGCAATCTGGATGGGCTGGAAGATGCCGTAGTCCAGATAGCTCTTGATGCGGGTCAGGGCGTGGACCATCTCGGGATTGCCGCAGCAAAACCCGACGCGCCAGCCGGCCATGGAATAGCTCTTGGTCAGCGAGAAGAACTCGACGCCGACATCCTTGGCCCCCTTGGCCTGGAGGAAGCTTGGCGGCTGGTAGCCGTCAAAGCCAAAGTCGGCGTAGGCGAAGTCGTGGATGACCATCATGTCGTGTTCTTTGCAGAACTCCACGATGCGCTCAAAAAACGGGACATCCGCCGTCACCGTCGTCGGATTGTGCGGATAGGAGATAATGAGCAGCTTGGGCTGGGGCCAGGTCTGTTTGGTGGCGGCCAGCAGATCCTCAAAGAAGTCGCGGTCGGAGCTGATGGGGATGCGCCGCACATCGGCCCCGGCAATGATGCAGGAGTACGGATGGATGGGATAGGCCGGGTCGGTGGCGAAGACGACGTCGCCCGGGGAAAGCATGACCAGGGCCAAGTGGGCCAGGCCTTCCTTGGCTCCCATGGTGACCACGGCTTCGGTTTCGGGGTCGATGTCCACGTCGAAACGGCGCTTGTACCAGCCGGAAACGGCATTTCGCAGACCCTTGATGCCCCGGGATGCGGAGTACCGATGGTTTGCGGCCTTTTGGGCGGCCTCGACCAGCTTTTCAACGATATGGGGGGGCGTGGGCAGGTCCGGGTTGCCCATGCCGAGGTCGATGACATCTTCGTTTCGCCGCCGCATCTGCATTTTCAGCTCGTTGACGGTGGCAAAAACGTATGGGGGAAGGCGCTCCATACGCGCAAACTTTTTCATGCCCTGGACTCCTTTTGAGGGGGCTCGTTAAGACGAAAGGTGAACATATGCGCGGGGCCGGCCCCCTGTAAAGAGCGGAAACGGCAGGAAGTGCATGTTGTCCAGCTTTTTTTCTTGACCTCGGCCGAGCAACCGTCTATTTCGCCTTTTTGCGGAGAGGTGGCCGAGCTGGCCGAAGGCGCTCGCCTGCTAAGCGGGTAACGGGAGTAAATCCTGTTCGAGGGTTCGAATCCCTCCCTCTCCGCCAGACATTTCGATTCATAAAGAAAAGCCGTCCAAAACTGGACGGCTTTTCGCTTTTGTAGACCTTGGATGCGAATCCCGCGTCGCCTCAATCGTCAACCGACGCTCGGATCACAAATTTATCGCCCCCCCCCGCCAACCCACGTCCCCAATCACCCCGCCCGCCTCCCATCGCCATCCCACCCGGGCACTTGTTCAAGAGTAAAAGGGCGGCGGTGGTCAAAATCCGAGTGCGTGGATGCATCCCTTTTGTCCAAGTAATGCAAACGCATCTCGAGTCCCCGAAGAGACCGTGAAACACCTAGTCGTTTGTTGTTTGATTCACTCCGATTAACGGCAATTCCTTATCAATACGGAAGAATACCAAGAACCGCTTGGATTGTTCCTTTGCCAGCTCTTTGGGATGGCAGCGACGGCAGAGGTCCTGAAGAAGCTCTGTATCTTCCTCCTCGCGCAGCATCGTCAGGGAAAGCCGCTTGCCTTTGTATCCAGGGCCGGTTTCCATGAACAAGAAATGTGCCTTTGCATTTTCAAGAACATTTTTATGGCTGAGCCGATCATCCATAATTATGGCTAACGAGCCGTCATCCATACCGTGTGGCCGAGAATACACTGCGGCATTCACATCTCCAGACATATTTGATGTAGACAACACGCCAAATCCTTTGACTTCCTCAAAGTAGGCTTTTAAATCCTGAGCATTTGTCATTACAGACTCCGGTCCGTTGGTGGTTGAGAACTGTTTTGGGGGCTTCTATTGGTCAATCGCGGCTTGATTTGATTGAAACAAACGAGGCCAAAACCGGCTAATTAATACTTCGACTTCAGACCCACCCAGAATATCAATTCTGCTGCAATTTAATCCGGGGCAGTGCACTCCTGATTGACATCCAACAAACGCGAGCAATCGAATCCCAGACTATTTGCTTTTAATTCAAATTCATTAAACGTATTTGCATCAATGGTCTTTTCCCGTGAAAGAATCCATAGATAATTCCTGTCTGGCGTTCCAACCAAGGCATGCTGGTAACCCTCGTCTATTGATAAAATATAGTATTTACCCTTGAAAGGAGCCTTGAACTGGACATAGAGCTTTGAATTATCCCCTTCATTGATAGGCCAAGCAATCGCAGTAGCCACAACAAGAGCACCATTTCGGTAGCATGAATTTTTAACCTCAACTTTTCCGTTATCTGCAAGAGAATATTCGGCTCTCGTGCACTTGCATCCAGCTTGAAACCAAGCATAGTACTCATACACCGAATACCAAACGCCCTGATACCGACCGAGGTCGACGTCTTTGACCGTTTCCAAAGGCATTTCTTTTGAGAACAAATCCCTCATGATATACTTTAGTGGGGATTTCGAAAAAGCTACAACTACAATGGAGATACTGAGGCATGCCCCTGCTAAAACAATGTATTTAAACAATAATAGCCCCTCTTATTGCTTAGAGCATTGGATAATTGAAACTAACCCCTTCCTTCACGTTGTGCAACAGCTAACACCTCCACTCCAGCCCGGTCTGCCCGACAGCTACGACCCCGGCGCCCACCTTGCCTTGATCTTCAAGAGGCACTGCCAGTTCGCTTTTTTTGACCTGGGCGGCGGGAAACGATTCCCGCGTTAGCCGCATCGCCGGCCTCTCTACCATTGAAAAGAACATTCCCCGGTTTCCACCGCCCAGACCAATCTACCCCGCTCGCGCTGCCTGTCGATGCAGGCCAAGCGAACTCGCGGGGACGAACTCTGGCGAGAAGAAAGACACCCAACCGGCCCCTGTAGCCGGCCCCCACCTGGGCCTTGCGCCCTGAATGGGGGTATGGGGCCTCAATCTTGAGGATGGCCTAGCACCATTTGACTGACTTGACCCGCATCACAACGGAACTCCCTCCCGGAGGACAGGGTTGCAATGCCTGGCCTTTCCATTTGTTTGCACTTCCCTCAAAACAACCATCGCGGGCATGGACACGGCTAACCATTCCAGGGTATATTCCATAGGCATTGGATTAAAAACACGCACAGCAGTATCTGCCTGAAATCCAAGCATATCATTGCAGGAAGTAGAAGGAGTTTGAAATGGATACTAATGAAATTAAAGACCAAATCAACAAACATCTTCGCACTGAGCTCCAAACATCACAGGCATTAACTGAATCACTAAAATCTCAACTCTTTGTTTCCAAGAAAGAGCACTCAGAAAATGAGAAAGAACTCCTCGAAAAAATAGAAAATTTATCCGCTGAAATTTTTGAAATTCAAGACAAGATACGATCAAAAGAAGACATCGAACACATAATTCACCACGACTCCAGAAGTTCGCTGGCATCCTTGGCAATAGCCCCCAACATACTCCTGGACAGCAATAATTTAAATGAAGTCCAGAGAGATATCATTAACAGAATGAAGACCTCCGCGACAAGATTAGTCAATTTATTCGATATGAATCTGGCCCTGCAAAATGTCGAGAACGGTAAATACAATGTCGAAGCAACAAAAATAGATGTGCTTGAAATCCTACACTCAATAATGGCGTTACATGAAACGACTTCAAATTCAAAAAAATTATATTTTACAATCGAACTACCAAACCAGACAGACATTCAAGATGATGGATTTCATATTTACGGCAACGAAGTTCTCACATTCAACATTCTCAACAATTTATTGGCAAATGCCATTGAGGCTTCTCACAATCTATCAGAAATACACATTACCCTGGATACGAATTCATATTGCACCGTGAAAATAAGAAACACCGGTGAAGTACCCGAAAGAATACGCGACGTATTTTTCAATAAGTTTGTCACCGCAGATAAAAAACACGGTGCAGGGATCGGAACATATTCCGCAATGCTCATGGCCAAAGCCCAAAACGGCGATATCACCCTTGATTGCTCAGAGCATGACGCAACGACCATTACGGTTACTTTCCCCAAACTGCCTCTCGATTACACGGAAGAGAAATCCTGAAGTCGAGAAACGTGGCTTCGCCATCGAGGGGATCGCTTTGTCCGTGTTCAGCGGATGAAAGACGCCGCAAGAGACCGTGCTGCCCACCGCGGTTCTGTCACCGAGGATGTCCTTGAGGCCAAACCTGTCCCCCCCGATGCGGCGCGCCCGGCGGGCCATCCGCCAAGTGCCAGACCACCCGGCGAGGGGGGGGCCAGAGCCCGGCCGCAGCCGCTTTCACAACTATTCGCCACTGCCGCTCGGCCGTGTCCCAGGTGCCGCTGGCCGTGCCGGAACAAGCCTCCCCCCTGCCCCGGACAGTGCCGCACCAGACCAAAAACAAGGCCCCCGGCCATACAGCCAGGGACCTTGAGGAGCCCGGGAGGGTGCCGGGCGTATCTTCGACACTGCAACGCGGCAGGGTGGATTGCAGCGTCGAAGGAGCAAGCAGCGTTAGTCTTGTTCGGCCAGCCGGCGAAGCCTGGCCAGCAGGTCGATCTGAAACTCCCGGCGATCCAGGCGCACCATGTAGGGGTTGTCGGAAAACTGCAGGGAATCCACCGGGCAGGCCTTGGCGCATTGGCCGCATAGGCTGCACAACGAGAAATCCACGATCACGGCCCCGGGCGTCTTGCTGCCTTTTTGCGGTGCCGGCCCCATGACCACGGGACCGCCCTCCTCGCCTTCCTTGGCCGGCACCGGGCACAGGATGGTCAGGCAGTTGGACGGACAGGCCTTGACGCAGGCCCCGCAGGCCACGCAGCGCGGCACGGCCGGATCCTCGTCCTTGCCGATAAGCTCCACATGGCCCCGGAAGGTGGACAGATTGTCCACTTCTTCCTTGGGATAAATCACCGTGACACCGGGCTGGCAAAAGGCTTTTCCCGTAATGCCAAGGCCGATCACCAGGCTTTTAAGCCCGGTGTAGGCCTCCTGAAACAGCGCAGACACGGTCATGTCAGCCTCCAAATCCGGCCACGATCACCACCAGCACCAGATCGATCAGGGCCAGGGGGGTGAGCCACTTCCAGCTGAGGTTGAGCAGTTGGTCGAAACGCACGCGGGGGAACGTCCAACGCATCCAGATCATAAGGAGCAAAATGGCGTAGACCTTGACCAGAAACCACATGATGCCCGGCAAAAACGGTCCCTGCCAGCCGCCCAGAAAGAGCGCCGCGGCAACGCCGGAAACCACGATCATGTTGGCGTACTCGGCCAGGAAGAACAGGCCGAATCCCATGCCCGAGTATTCCGTGTGGAAGCCGGCCGTCAGCTCGGATTCGGCTTCGGGCAGGTCAAAGGGGGCGCGGTTGGTCTCGGCCACGGCGCAGACCAGGAAGATGAAAAAGGCCAGCGGGTTTTTCACACCGTACCACTGCCAGGGCCAGCCGCCCTGCTGGGCCGTGATCTCATAGAGATCGAGGGACCCGGCGGTCAGGGCCACGGCCATGACGGAGAGCAAAAGCGGCACCTCGTAGGCAACAGACTGGGCCACGGCCCGGGCCGCGCCGAGTAAGCCCCACTTGTTGTTGGAACCCCAGCCGGCCAGGATCAGCGACAGCACCCCAAGGCCCGAAAAGGCCAGGATAAGGACCAACCCGGTATTGAGCCGCATGGGGGCCAGATCAGGGCCAAAGGGCAGCGGCAGGAAGCAGACCGTCACCGGGGCAAAGGCCAGAAGCGGCGCTGCCCAGTAGAGGTAGCGGTCGGCGCCGTCAGGCATGGACAGCTGTTTGCCAATCAGTTTGACCGCATCAACGATGGGTTGCAGCAGGCCGTACGGACCGACGTGGAGCGGCCCCGGGCGCAGCTGCACAAAGCCGGCCACCTTGCGCTCGACCCAGACCAGAACCAGTCCGTTTAAACCCACGAAGGCGAACACGCACAACAGCCCAATGACGAGCCGCGTCAGGGGATGGTCGAAGCTCATAAGATCGGGGGTCATCGGTCGATCTCCGGGATAACAAGGTCCAGACTGCCCAGGATGGACACGGCATCAGCCAGGAGCGTGCCCCTGGCCAGTTCGCAGAACACACTCAGGTTGGAAAAGCCCGGGGCGCGAAGCTTCACCCGGTAGGGCTTGGGACCACCGTCACTGCGCACATGGACGAGGATCTTGCCGCGCGCGCCTTCGACGGCGTAGCAGGCCTCGCCCTTGGGGGGCTTTATGGTCTTTGGCACCTTGGCCGTGATGGGTCCCTCCGGCAGGTTGGTCACGGCCTGCTCGATGATCGAGCAGCTCGTTTCCAGCTCGTCCATGCGCACCATGTACCGGGCCATGGCGTCACCCTGGGGATAGGTCGGGATGGGGAACTCAAAGCGGCCGTAGACGCCGTAGGGTTCGGCCCGACGGGTATCGACCGGCGCGCCGGAGCCGCGGATGACCGGGCCGGTGGCCCCATAACGCCGGGCCAGTTCCACATCCATCTCGCCGATGCCTTCGCAGCGGCCGCGCAGGATGACGTTGTCCGTCACCAGATCGCGGTACATGGGCAGGCGCGAGCGCAGCTGCCGGACAAAGGCCAGGCAGCGGGGTGCGAAGTCGTCGGGCACATCGCTGTAGACGCCGCCGAAGGTGAAGTAGGAATAGGTCAGGCGCGAGCCGGTGACGGCCTGCAGGATGTCCAGGAGGAACTCCCGGTCATCGAAGGCGTACATGATGGGGGTAAAGGCCCCGAGGTCGAGCAGATAGGCCCCCCACCAGAGCAGGTGGGAGCTTATGCGGTTGAGTTCCGTGACCGCCACCCGGATGTACTCGGCGCGCTCGGGCACCTCGATGCCGGCCAGCCGTTCCACCGACCCGGCATAGGCCCAGTTCCAGG
>NZ_MLBG01000048.1 GCF_001936595.1 Desulfovibrio sp. DV | reverse complement strand
CCCGGCCCAGGGCGCGCTCGTGCACGCGCTGCTTGATGTCGCCGGCCTTGACGTAGTGGGTGATCTCCAGTCCGTCGACCGTGCCGCAGTCGATCTCGGTGATGATGACGTCCTGGACGACATCGACCAGACGACGGGTCAGGTACCCGGAGTTGGCGGTCTTCAGGGCCGTATCGGCCAGACCCTTTCGTGCGCCGTGGGTGGAGTTGAAGTACTGGGCGACCGAGAGGCCCTCACGGAAGTTCGAGGTGATGGGCGTCTCGATGATTTCGCCCGACGGCTTGGCCATAAGACCGCGCATGCCGGCGAGCTGGCGCATCTGGTCCTGGTTACCACGCGATCCGGAGTGGATCATCATGAAGATCGGGTTGCTGGAGGTGTTTTTCTCCACGCGCCCGGTGGCTTCATCGGTCAGGGTATCCCAGGAGATCTCCTTCATCATTTCCGTGGCCACGTCGTTAGTAGCCTTGGTCCAGACGTCGACGACCTTGTTGTATTTCTCGGTACGGGTGATGATACCTTCACCGTACTGAATTTCGATGTCGTCCACCTCTTTCTGGGAGGCCTCAAGCAGGCGGGCCTTGGTGGACGGGATGGCCAGATCCTTGACCCCGATGGAGACGCCGGCTCTGGTGGCATATTCGTAGCCCAGGTCTTTTAAGCGGTCGCACAGGATGACCGTGGCCTTGGTGCCGGCCATGCGGTAGGTG
Organism: Desulfovibrio sp. DV; assembly: GCF_001936595.1. GTDB lineage: Bacteria > Desulfobacterota > Desulfovibrionia > Desulfovibrionales > Desulfovibrionaceae > Solidesulfovibrio. The sequence goes on along the minus strand of NZ_MLBG01000048.1, from coordinate 30,677 downwards.
TCGCCGACGAGCTTGCCGATGCTGCGCTTGTTAAGCACGGTGTTGACCAGCTCAAAGGGCACGCCCTCGGGCATGAGTTCGCCGACGATGATGCGTCCGGGAGTGGTCTTGACCCGCTCGCCGTTGATGCGGCAGGTGATGCGGGCATGCAGGCTCACCACCCCGGCGTCCACGGCGCAGATGACCTCGCCGGTGTCGGCAAAGACCTTGCCCTCTCCCTGGGAGAAGCTGCGCTCGATGGTCAGGTAGTACAGTCCAAGCACGATATCCTGGGACGGTACGATGATCGGGGTTCCGTTGGCCGGCGACAGGATGTTGTTGGTGGACATCATAAGGACGCGGCATTCGATCTGGGCTTCCACGGACAGGGGCACGTGGACGGCCATCTGGTCGCCGTCGAAGTCGGCGTTGTAGGCCGAGCAGACGAGCGGGTGCAGCTGAATGGCCTTGCCTTCGACCAGGGTCGGCTCAAAGGCCTGGATGCCCAGGCGGTGGAGCGTCGGGGCGCGGTTCAAAAGAATCGGATATTCGCGCACCACGTCTTCAAGGATGTCCCAGACCACCAGCTCTTCGCGCTCGACCATCTTCTTGGCCGTCTTGATGGTGGTGGCCAGGCCCTTCTCTTCCAGCTTGGAATAGATGAAGGGCTTGAAGAGTTCGAGGGCCATCTTCTTGGGCAAGCCGCACTGGTGGAGCTTGAGCCGCGGGCCGACGACGATGACCGAACGGCCGGAGTAGTCGACGCGCTTGCCGAGCAGGTTCTGACGGAACCGGCCCTGCTTGCCCTTGATCATGTCGGACAGCGACTTGAGCGGCCGGCCGTTGGTGCCGGTGATGGCCCGGCCGCGGCGGCCGTTGTCAAAGAGCGCATCCACGGCTTCCTGGAGCATCCGCTTTTCGTTTCGGATGATGATGTCCGGCGCGCCGAGTTCGATCAGGCGTTTCAAGCGATTGTTGCGGTTGATCACCCGGCGGTAGAGGTCGTTTAGGTCCGAGGTGGCGAACCGGCCGCCGTCCAGGGGAACGAGCGGGCGCAGTTCGGGCGGGATGACCGGAATGACTTCCATGATCATCCATTCGGGCTTGTTGGCCGACTCGATGAAGGCCTCGACGATCTTGAGGCGCTTGATGATCTTTTTCTTCTTGGTCTGCGACTTGGTGGTCATGGACTCGTCGCGCAACTCCGCGCGAAGGGTCAGGAGATCGATCTCCTCAAGCAGGCTGCGCACCGCTTCCGCGCCCATGCCGACGACCAGGGCGTCTTCTCCGCCGTAGTGGTCGATAACCTGGATGTACTGTTCCTCGGAGATGACCTGAAACTTGGTCAGGTTGGTGTCCTTGGGATCGAGCACCAGATAGGAGTCGAAATAGAGAACCTTTTCCAGATCGACCATGGTCATGTCGAGCAGGGTGCCGATCTTGGAAGGCAGGGTCTTCAAGAACCAGATGTGGGCAACCGGCGCAGCCAGTTCGATGTGGCCCATGCGCTCACGGCGAACCTTGGAGGCAATGACCTCGACGCCGCACTTTTCACACACGATGCCGCGATGCTTCATGCGCTTGTATTTGCCGCAGTTGCATTCGTAGTCCTTGACCGGGCCGAAAATCTTGGCGCAGAAAAGGCCGTCACGCTCGGGCTTGAAGGTCCGGTAGTTGATGGTTTCGGGCTTTTTGACTTCCCCGAAGGACCATTCCCGAATCTTTTCAGGCGAAGCGATGGAAATGCGGATGGATTTGAGCGACCGGCTGGAGACTCCGGTCTGGCCGATGCCGCGCATGCTGAACAATTCGTCCAGAGACATACGATACCTCGTAGGCGGGATGACCCGTCCCGCTTCGTGCCCCGCCGGCCATGCCGGCGGGGCGTTATCGTCGCGAATCTATAGGCTGTGGCCGTCGACGGTGCGATTACCGCCGAGGGGCCTTGGCGATCTTTTTCTCGTCCTGGATGAGATCCACATCAAGACCAAGGGACATGAGTTCCTTGACCAGGACGTTGAAGGACTCGGGCAGACCGGCTTCCAGGAAGTTGTCGCCCTTGACGATCTTCTCGTACATCTTGACGCGGCCGCCCACGTCATCGGACTTGACCGTCAGGAACTCCTGGAGAAGGTAGGAGGCGCCGTAGGCTTCAAGAGCCCAGACTTCCATTTCACCCAGTCTCTGGCCGCCGAACTGGGCCTTGCCGCCCAGCGGCTGCTGGGTGACCAGGGAGTAGGGGCCGGTGGAACGGGCGTGAATCTTTTCGTCAACCAGGTGGTGGAGCTTCAAGATATACATGCAGCCCACGGTGACCGGCCGGTGGAAAGCCTCGCCGGTGCGGCCGTCATAGAGCGTGATCTTGCCGTCTTCGGGCAGGCCGGCAATCTTGAGCCAGTCCCACAACTCGTCTTCGGTGGCTCCGTCAAAGACCGGGGTCTTGGCCACGATGCCCTTGCGCAGCGCACGCAAGGCGTCGCGCAACTCATCATCGGACATGCCGTCGATGAGTTCGTCGGTCTCCTCGGTGCCAAAGACCACCTTGGCCCGGTCGCGGATGCCTTCCATGGCCTTGCCGGAGTCGGCCAGGGCCGCCAGCTGCTTGCCAAGCTCCATGCCGGCCCAACCGAGGTGGGTCTCGAGAATCTGGCCGATGTTCATACGCGAAGGCACGCCGAGCGGATTGAGCACGATATCGACCTGTCCGCCGTCGGCGAAAAAGGGCATGTCCTCAATGGGCAGGATGCAGGACACAACACCCTTGTTGCCGTGGCGGCCGGCCATTTTATCGCCCACGTTGAGCTTGCGTTTGACGGCCACGTAGACCTTGACCATCTTGATCACGCCCGGGGGCAGATCGTCGCCCTCGGTGACCTTCTCGCGCTTCTGATCGTAGAGGCCTTTGACGAAATGGATGTGGCGGTCGTACTCGTCGAGGATTTCGGCCACAGCCTCGTTGGTTTCCTTGGCGGCAAACATGCCGGAGAGCTTTTTAACCGGCAACGCCTCCAGGACCTCCAGGGTCATGGGGTGGTTGGCCTCAAGGAGCACGTCGTTTTTCTTGGCGCCCTTGATGGTCTGGAAGACCGTCTTGCCGGACACCAGCGGCCAGATGCGGCGACGGATGTTGGCGGCGATGGCGTCGACGTGCTGGCCTTCCTTGATATCCAGGCGGGCCAGTTCGAAGTCCTCGATCTGACGGGTGCGGTCGTCCTTCTCGCCGGAGCGGCGGTTAAAGACGCGCACGTCGATGACCGTGCCTTCGATTCCGGGCGGCACCTTGAGCGAGGTGTTTTTCACGTCCCGGGCCTTGTCGCCGAAGATCGCCCGCAGGAGCTTTTCTTCCGGCGTCAGCTGGGTCTCGCCCTTGGGCGTGATCTTGCCGACCAGGATGTCGTCCGGAGCCACCCGCGCACCGATGCGGATGATGCCGCAGTCGTCGAGGTCTTTGAGCATCTCCTCGCCGACGTTGGGAATATCCCGGGTGATTTCCTCGGGTCCGAGCTTGGTGTCGCGGGCAACCACCTCGAACTCCTCAATGTGCACCGAGGTGAAGGTGTCGTCCTTGACCGCATTTTCGGAAATGAGGATGGAGTCTTCGTAGTTATAGCCGCACCAGGGCATAAAGGCCACGAGCAGGTTCTTGCCGAGCGCCAGTTCGCCGTCGCGGATGCCCGGACCGTCGGCCAGCACGTCGCCCTTGACCACCCGCTGCCCGACCAGCACCCGCGGCACCTGGCCGAAACAGGTGTTCTGGTTGGACTTGTGGTGTTTTAACAGCTCATAGGTCTTGGCCGCGCCGGTATCGGCTCCGACCGAGGCATCGTCGTAGCAGACAATGATGCGCTCGGCGTCGGCGTAATGGACGACGCCCGGACCCTCGGCCAGGATGCACGAGCCGGAATCCTTGGCCACGGCCCCTTCCATGCCGGTGCCGACCAGCGGCTGTTCGCAGCGCAGAAGCGGCACGGCCTGGCGCTGCATGTTCGAACCCATGAGCGCGCGGTTGGCGTCGTCGTGCTCGAGGAAGGGAATGAGCGCGGCGGAAACCGACACGATCTGGCTCGGCGAGATGTCCATGAGCGTGACCTGCTCGCGCGGGATCACGACCTGGTCGCCGCGCACGCGGGCGCCGACCATGGTGTTGGCAAAGGCCTTGTTCTCGTCCAGGGGCGCGTTGGCCCCGGCAATGACCTCGTCGATTTCCCGGGTGGCGTCGAGGTAGATGGTCTCGCCGGTGAGCTGGCTGTCCTTGACGACCTTGTAGGGCGTCTCGATGAAGCCGAAGTCGTTGACCTTGGAGTGGGTGGTCAGCGACACGATAAGACCGATGTTCGGTCCTTCCGGCGTTTCAATAGGACAGATGCGGCCGTAGTGGGAGGTGTGCACGTCGCGCACCTCGAAGCCGGCCCGCTCGCGGGTCAGACCGCCCGGTCCGAGGGCCGAGAGGCGACGCTTGTGGGTCACTTCCGAGAGCGGATTGGTCTGATCCATGAACTGCGACAGCTGGGAGGTTCCGAAGAACTCCTTGAGCACCGCAGCCACAGGCTTGGGATTGATCAGGTCATGCGGCATGAGCGTGGCCACTTCCTGCAGGCTCATGCGCTCCTTGATGGCCCGCTCCATGCGAACCAGACCAATGCGATACTGGTTTTCCACCAGCTCGCCGACCGGACGCACCCGGCGATTGCCCAGATGGTCGATATCATCGGCCGGACCATGGGAATCCTTGAGGAAGGTCAGGTGCTTGACGGCCTTTAAGATATCGTCGTTGGCCAGGGTGCGGAAATCCAGCGGTTGATCGATCTTGAGCCGGGCGTTCAACTTGTAGCGGCCAACCGGCGACAGATCGTAATAATCCGGATTGCGGAAGAGGTTCTCAAAGAAGTTGGCTGCAATTTCCGGAGTCGGCGGCGAGGACGGGCGCAGGCGACGGTAGATTTCGACCTGGGCGGTAATGGTGTCCACGGTCTTGTCCAGCGCCAGGGTGTCGCGAATCGACGAGGACGTGTCCGCACCACGGGTGTGGAGGAGCGGGAAATCGGTGACGCCGGCGTCCTTGAGCTTCTCGATGAGATCAGCCGTCAGTTCGTCGCCGGCCTCGACCAGCACTTCACCGGTGGTGGCGTCGGTCAGGTCCTCGGCCAAAAACAGGCCAAGGAGCGCGGCCGGATCGACCTCGACCTTCTCCACGCCGGCTTCAAGCATGAGCCGCCAGGCCCGCTTGGTGATCGGCTTGTCCACGGCGACGATGGTCTTGCCCTCGGCGTCGCGGATTTCGGAGTAGGCCTTGTCCTTGCGATAGAAATCGGCATGGACCTGGCGCATGACGCGCAGCCCGTCGATGGTGAAGTGTTCGATCTCGTAGAAGTAGCGCAGGATATCGCCACGGGACATGCCCATGGCCTTGAAAAGTATGGTGGCGGGCATCTTGCGGCGCCGGTCGATGCGCACGTAGAGGATGTCCTTGTGGTCGTAGTCAAAATCAAGCCAGGAGCCGCGCATGGGGATGACGCGGCAGGAATAGAGCACCTTGCGGCTGGTGTGGCTTTTGCCGGAGTCGTGTTCGAAGATGATGCCGGGCGAGCGCTGGAGCTGGTTGACGATGACGCGCTCGGTGCCGTTTATGATAAACGTGCCCTTCTCGGTCATCAGCGGCACAGTTCCGAAGTAGATGATCTGTTCCTTGATGTCGCGGATGGTACGGTTTTCCGTTTCCTCATCCACATCGTAAACGACCAGGCGGACCTTGATGCGAAGCGGGGCCTCGAAGGTGAGGCCTTTGGCGATGCACTCGGGCACGTCGTATTTCGGCTCGCCGATTTCGTAGCTGACGTATTCCAACGAGGCGGTTTTATTGAAGTCCTCGATGGGAAAGACCGAACGGAATACGCCTTCGAGTCCCGCATCCTCCCGGCTGGTGGGAGGAATGTCCTTTTGCAGAAACAACTCATAGGAGTCGATCTGCAGGTTGAGCAAATGGGGAATGGTCAGCGTTTTGACGATCTTGCCGAAATTTTTGGTCAGCTGGGCCATTGTGTCCTCTGTTGCAGGGCTACGACGTTGGGAAGGGTGGCGGGCGTACCGTCCGCCCTCTATCGGCCTTGCGGAGCGCGCGTCGCGCCTGGTTTGTCCCTGACCGTCGGTTCTACACTACCGACAGGGATGCGGAAAGCAAAAATCGACAAAAAGGGAAAAAGAGCGCCCCGCCCCTCGCGGAGGGGGCGCTCTTTGGTGTCATAGACGAAGGCGTGCGGCAAACTACTTGATTTCGCAAGCGGCTCCGGATTCTTCCAGCTGCTTCTTGGCATCTTCGGCTTCGGCCTTGGAAACGGCTTCCTTGATGGAGGAAGGCAGTTCGTCGACCTTGGCTTTGGCTTCCTTGAGGCCAAGACCGGTCAGGGCGCGCACGACCTTGATGACGGCGATCTTGTTGCCACCGGAGCTGGTCAGGATGACGTCGAACTCGGTCTTCTCTTCTTCGGCCGGGGCAGCGTCGGCAGCCGGGGCGGCCATCATCATGCCCATGGCCGGGGCGGCGGCGGAAACGCCGAACTTCTCTTCCAGCTCTTTGATGAACTGGGAAAGTTCGAGGACGGTCATATTGGCGATGAAGTCAACAACTTGCTCTTTGGTGATCTCGGACATGGATAGTTCCTCCTGAAGGGTTCGCTTTGGCGAAAGCCGGCCTTAGGCCGCTTCCTTTTTTTCCTTGATGGCCGTAAGGGCGTACAGCGCGCCGCGAATGATGTTCGCGAACAGGCCAACGAAGTTCGTGGGCACAGCGTTCATGGTGCCAAGGGTCATCGCGAGGAGTTCGGGCTTGCTCGGGAGCTTGGAAAGTTCGGCAACGCCGGCGGCGTCGATGATCTTTCCGGAGAGGCAAGCGAGCTTGACCGAAAACTTCTTGCTGGTCTTGGCATAATCCACAAGGACCTTGGCAGCCACGACCGGGTCTTCGTACCCGAACGCGATGCCGTTGTTCTCAATGAGATGGTCCTTGAGGGCGTCATGGACGCCGTCCTTCACCGCCAGACGGGCCAGGGTGTTCTTGACGACCTGATATTCGATCCCCACGGCGCGAAGCTTGCCGCGAAGCTCGGTCAGTTCCTCCACCGTCATGCCACGAAAGTCGGTGACCACCACGATGCCGGCCCGGTCCGCCCTTGCGCGCAGTTTTTCGATAATCTCGTTTTTTTGCGCACGTTGCACGGTACCTACCTCCACATGCGGGTTCGGGGGCCTTCGAGAGAGCCAAAACGGGGTCTCGGCGGGAAATTAAGGGGACCACCCCCACCCGCTGTCTTTGACTCGCCTTCCATGCCCTGTTGTATATCGAAAAATCGTCCAGGCCAGAGGACGCACCTCTGGCCTGGGACGGATTATGCTTTGATTGTAAGGCGTCTAGCCCTCAATGAGCTTACGCACGGACTGGGTGTCCACCTTGATGCCGGGGCCCATGGTGGTCGCCAGGGCCATGCCCTGCAGATAGGTGCCCTTGGCAGCCGAGGGCTTGAGGCGCATGACGGTATCGATGACGGCCCGGAAGTTGTCAAGCAACTTCTCGGGACCAAAGGACCGTTTGCCGAGCGGCACATGCAGCACGCCGGCCTTGTCGACCTTGAACTCGACCTTGCCGGCCTTGAGTTCGGCCACGGCCTTGCCGATGTCAAAGGAGACGGTGCCGGTCTTGGCATTGGGCATGAGTCCGCGGGGGCCGAGGATCTTGCCGATCTTGCCCACCGAAGCCATCATGTCCGGGGTGGCCACGGCGCTGTCAAAAGCCAGGAAGCCGTTTTTCACCTGTTCGATCAGCTCGTCACCGCCGACGAAGTCTGCTCCGGCCTCGCGGGCCTCGGCTTCCTTGTCGCCCTTGCAAAACGCGGCAACGCGCACGGTCTTGCCCAGGCCATGGGGCAGCGACACTGCGCCGCGCACCATCTGGTCGGAATATTTGGGGTTGACGCCGAGATTCAAGGCAACGTCAACGGTCTCGTCAAACTTGGCCTTGCCCGTCTGGACAGTCAGGGCCATGGCTTCATTGACATCATATTTGACCATGAGGTCGATGTCCTTGATCGCCTCGCGATAATTTTTCCCGTGCTTGGCCATTGCGGAAATTCCTCTTGCGGTCGTGCCGGTTAGACGATCTCAATGCCCATGCTGCGGGCGGTGCCGGAGATGGTGCGGCAGGCGGCTTCCAGGTCCTTGGCCGACATGTCCACCATCTTGAGCTTGGCGATTTCCTCGATCTGCGCGGCGGTAACCTTGCCGACCTTGTTCTTGTTGGGTTCACCCGAACCCTTGTCGATCTTGGCGGCCTTGACCAGAAGCACGGACGCCGGAGGGGTCTTGGTGATGAACGTGAAGGAGCGGTCGGCGTAGATGGTGATGAGCGCCGGGATGATGGTGCCTTTCTGCTCCATGGTCCGGGCATTGAACGCCTTGCAGAACTCCATAATGTTCACGCCGTGCTGACCCAGGGCCGGACCGACCGGGGGAGACGGGTTGGCCGAACCGGCGGGGAGCTGCAGCTTGACCTTGGCGGTGATCTTCTTGGCCATTGCGATTATCCTTACAAAAGAGGGCTTCGCCCTAATTTTTGCTTACCTGCACGAAATCGAGTTCCACCGGCGTCTGTCGACCGAAAATGGAGACCGAAACGCGAAGCTTGCCCTTGTCGTAGTTGACATCTTCGACCACGCCGTTGAAGCCGCCGAAGGGGCCATCGATGACGCGGACCTCATCGCCCCGTTCGAAATGGTACTTGGGTCTGGGCTGTTCCTGACGGCTGACCATCAGGCTGAGAATCTTCTGCGCCTCGCTGTCGCGCATGGGGGTCGGCTGGTTCTTGCCCCCGATAAAGCCGGTCACTCGCGGAATGGACTGGACCAGATGCCAGGAGTTGTCGTTCATGGCCATCTTGACCATGACGTACCCGGGATAAAACTTCCGCGTGGACGTTCTTTTCTCGCCCTTGACCAGTTCGATGATCTTTTCGGTCGGGACAACCACTTCCTTGATGCTGCCGCCATCCTGGCCGGTGCGCATCATTTCGCGCAGAGTCAGTTCCACCCGGTTTTCAAAACCCGAGTACGTGTGGACGATGTACCAGCGTGCCGGGTTTTGATCTTCTCCGACTTCGTCTTGTTCAACCATGGTGGTTTCCATTACGAGAGGATGAGCGCGACGAGCCTGGAAAGGGCCATGTCGACGACGCCCAGGTAGATGGCCATCACGACGCTGAAGACCAGGACGGCGATCCCGGTCTTCACCGTTTCTTCGCGGGTCGGCCAGGTGACCTTCTTGAGTTCACCTTTGGACTGCTCAAAGAATTCCTTGGCCTGGTCGATGCGGCCTGTCAGGGAAACACCGCCCTTCCCGGAATCTTCCTTGGACTTGCCAGAGGAAGTTTTGGGCTTGGAGGGCTTTTCCGCGACCGGAGCCGCCTGGGTCTTGTCTTTGGCCATGACCTACGCCTTGCTTGAAAATGGCAGGGCAGGAGGGATTCGAACCCCCAGCCCTCGGATTTGGAGTCCGATGCTCTACCGTTAGAGCTACTGCCCTGCGTTATGACTACCGGAACTTACTTCGTTTCCCGATGGACCGTGTGCTCACGATCGAAGGGGCAATACTTCTTCAGTTCCAGACGGCCGGTCGTGTTCTTCTTGTTCTTTTCCGTGGCGTAATTCTTGCGCTTGCACTTGGTGCACTGCAACTGGAGATTGATGCGCATCGTTTACTCCACGATTTCGGAAACGACACCCGCGCCAACGGTACGGCCACCTTCGCGAATAGCGAAGCGCAGACCCTTTTCCATGGCGATGGGGTGGATCAGTTCCACGTTGAAGGTGGCGTTGTCACCCGGCATAACCATTTCCACGCCCTCGTTGAGGGTAACCACACCGGTGATGTCCGTGGTGCGGAAGTAGAACTGGGGGCGATACCCGGTGAAGAACGGGGTGTGGCGGCCGCCTTCTTCCTTGTTCAGGACGTACACTTCGCCCTTGAACTTGCGGTGCGGGGTGATGGAACCGGGCTTGGCCAGAACCTGGCCGCGCTCGACGTCATCACGCTTGACGCCGCGCAGAAGCACGCCGACGTTGTCGCCAGCCTGACCCTGATCCAGGATCTTGCGGAACATTTCGACGCCGGTGCAGGTCGTCTTGACAGTGTCCTTGATGCCGATGATGGCAACTTCGTCACCGATGGTGACGATGCCGCGCTCGACACGGCCGGTCACGACGGTGCCGCGGCCGGAGATCGAGAAAACGTCTTCAATGGGCATCAGGAAGGGCTTGTCAATGTCGCGCTTGGGCTCGGGAATGAAGTTGTCGCAAGCATCGAGCAGCTCGAAGATCGGAGCGGCATCGGGGCTCTTGATGTCGGCAGCTTCCAGAGCCTTCAGGGCCGAACCCTTGATGACCGGGATGTTGTCGCCGTCAAAGCCGTACTTGGTCAGAAGCTCGCGCACTTCCAGTTCGACCAGCTCCAGCAGCTCCGGATCGTCGACCAGGTCGACCTTGTTCATGAACACGACGAGCTGGGGCACGCCGACCTGACGGGCGAGCAGGATGTGCTCACGGGTCTGGGGCATGGGGCCGTCAGTGGCGGCGACGACGATGATGCCGCCGTCCATCTGGGCTGCGCCGGTGATCATGTTCTTGATGTAGTCGGCGTGACCGGGGCAGTCGACGTGGGCATAGTGCCGCTTGTCGGTCTGGTATTCGACGTGGGCCGTGGCGATGGTGATGCCGCGTTCCTTTTCTTCCGGCGCCTTGTCGATCTGGTCGAAGGGAATGTACTCGCCAAAGCCCTTCATGCTGGCCAGACGCGTGATGGCGGCGGTCAGCGTGGTCTTGCCGTGGTCAATGTGACCGATGGTGCCGATATTGACGTGCGGCTTGGTGCGTTCAAATTTCGCCTTGCCCATGTCATCCCCCTGCAGCAGCTGCTTCTCAGGATTTTGAAGGTGAAGATATGGAGCCCACGGCCGGATTCGAACCGGCGACCTCTTCCTTACCAAGGAAGTGCTCTGCCGACTGAGCTACGTGGGCCCTTTCTAGCGGTAGGACACGGGGCGGCAATTGGAGCGGGAAACGAGACTCGAACTCGCAACCCTCAGCTTGGAAGGCTGATGCTCTAGCCAATTGAGCTATTCCCGCGTATGTCACATGTAGTTCATGCGACAGGGCTACCTGTCTCCTACTGCATTCGCGCTCAAAGTGGTGGAGGGGGGAGGATTTGAACCTCCGAAGGCGTACGCCGACAGATTTACAGTCTGTTCCCTTTGGCCACTCGGGAACCCCTCCGCTCTGGAGCTGGCGATGGGACTCGAACCCGCAACCTGCTGATTACAAATCAGCTGCTCTGCCAGTTGAGCTACGCCAGCCAAACCAAGAGGTGGCAAGCTAGCCGAACCGGCCCGGGTCGTCAATCCTTTTTTTCACCAGTCACAGTCGCGTCCGTTTTCCCCAGACGCGAGAGAGAGTCTTTACCCCCACTCCAAACCCTTGGCAATCCTTTTTTTCCATTTTCCCGTTTTTTTATGGCATTCGGCCAATCCGCCCCGGCAAAACCCGCCCGGCCCTCGTTGTCAACGCCGCGCAACCGACGTATTGGTATGGATAACGGGGCTCTTCCCACAACCTCTTGACCTTCGAGCACACCGTGAAGAACCTGGAAAAACACCACCGCTTCTCCCTCTGGTATATCCTTATCGCCATCTGGGGCGTGCTTCTCCTTAATAACCTCATCGTCACCAACTACGGGCCCAAGAACCTGCCCTACTCCGAATTCCTGACCCGACTGCAGGCCGGCGAGATATCGGAGGTGTCCATCACCGGCGACGTCATCACCGGCAAGATGCAGGGCAAGGCGGGCGAACCGGAAACCGCCACGGAATTCGTCACCCGCCGGGTGGACCCGGAACTGTCGGGCGAACTGGCCAAATACCATGTGACCTTCCGGGCCCATCCCGAATCCACGTTCCTGCGCGACATGCTGTCCTGGATTATCCCCATCCTGATCTTTTTTGGCATCTGGTACGTGCTCATGCAGCGGCTCAATCCTGGCCAGGGAGTCATGGCCTTTGGCAAGAACAAGGCCCGGGTCTATGCCGAAAAGGACCTGGACACCCGGTTTACCGACGTGGCCGGCTGCGACGAGGCCAAGGCGGAACTGGAAGAGGTGGTCGAGTTCCTGAAAACCCCGGAGCGGTTCCAGCGTCTGGGCGGCCAGATGCCCAAGGGCGTGCTGTTGGTCGGCCCTCCCGGCACGGGCAAGACCCTCCTGGCCCGGGCCGTGGCCGGCGAGGCGCAAGTCCCCTTCTTCTCCATCTCCGGTTCGGAATTTGTCGAGATGTTCGTGGGCGTCGGCGCGGCCCGCGTGCGCGAACTCTTTGTCCAGGCCAAGGAAAAGGCCCCGTGCATCATTTTCATCGACGAACTCGACGCCATCGGCAAATCCCGTTCCGGAGCCATTGTCGGCGGCCATGACGAGCGGGAACAGACGCTGAACCAGTTGCTGGTGGAAATGGACGGCTTCGATCCCCGGGTCGGGGTCATCATCATGGCCGCCACCAACCGGCCGGAGACCCTGGACCCGGCCCTGCTCCGGGCCGGGCGGTTTGACCGGCAGGTGCTGGTGGACCGTCCGGACGTGGTCGGCCGGGAGCAGATCCTGCGCGTCCATGCCAAGAAGATCGTCCTGGCCCCGGGAGTGGAGCTCACCGTCATCGCCCGCAAGACCCCGGGTTTTTCCGGGGCCGATCTGGCCAATGCCATCAATGAGGCGGCCCTGCTGGCGGCTCGGAAGAACAAGGACGCCGTGGACATGGACGACCTCGAAGAGGCCGTCGACCGCATTATGGGCGGGCTGGAAAAAAAGAACCGGGTGATCAATCCCAAGGAAAAGCGGGTGGTGGCCTACCACGAGGCCGGGCACGCCATCGTGGCCACCTTCACCCCCGGGGCTGACGCCGTGCACAAGATCTCCATCGTGCCGCGCGGCATCGGCGCCCTGGGCTGGACCCAGCAGCTCCCCACCGAAGACCGCTACCTCATGAGCCAGACCGAGCTCCTGGGCAAAATCGACGTGCTGCTCGGCGGCCGGGCGGCCGAGCGGCTGGTGTTTGGCGACGTCTCCACCGGGGCGCACAACGACCTGCAACGGGCCACCGACATCGCCATGGCCATGGTCACCGAATACGGCATGGGGGCAACACTCGGGCAGGCCACCTACCCGCGCCAGAACCGGCCGGTATTCCTGTCGCCCGACCAGAGCGGGCTGGCCCGCCGGGAATATTCCGAAGCCACGGCTGCCCGCATCGACGCCGAGGTCAAGGACATCCTGGAAGTGGCCTATGGCCGGGTCGAGGCGCTGCTTTCAGACAGACGCCCGGAACTGGAGCGCGTGGCCGGGGAACTGCTGGAACGCGAAGTGCTGGACGAAACCGAATTCAAGAATCTGCTTGGCCCGGCCGATGCCGCCTCCGGGCAGCAGACCGAGGTCTAAGATGCCAGCCCTGGTTCGCGCCTGGCCGGCCTTGCTGCTGGCCGGGCTGTTGCTCGTGCCGACGGGAAACGGTTGGGCCCAGATCCTTTTTCAATACGGCGAGCCCGTCATGACCGTGCGAGACGCCGGGCAGGCCAAGCTCGTGGGCGGCCCCCAAAAAGGCGCGCCGCCCCTGGCCATTGGCGACAAGGTCTTCCTGCATGAGGTTCATGACGGCTGGGCGACGGTGGAACCCGCCGCCCCCGAAGCCCTCCCCATAAGCGCCCGCCGTTACCGCCTGCCGTTGACCGCCCTGGCCAGCCAGCCCGGCAAGACGTATGCGGAAAGGCCGGACTGGGCGCCGGCTCCGGGCGACGCGACCCTGGCCGCCCGGGATGTGCTGGCCTATGAGGACTCCCCGTGGATCATGGTGTACGACGGCGCGGCCAAGCCCCGGCGCATCGCCAAGGGGACCTCCCCGGCCGTTTCGCCGGACGGATCGCTTTTGGCCTACACGCCCGCTGCCGGGGGAGGCGTGAGTGTTGTCGATTTGAATGGTCGGGCCAAGCCCCGGCATTTCGCCGCAAAACCGCCTGAGGTGCGCGAAATCCACTTCAGTCGGGATGGCCACCGGCTGGCCTGGCGGGTCGATGACCGCAGGCCCGCCGAGCCCAACCTGGGGGCCTATGATCGCATCGAGGCAGTGGAGCTCTCCCAGGCCGACCCCAAGCCGGCCGTTCTCGCCGCCGATCTGCCCGTTTACGACTCCTTCCAGGGCTTTACCCGGGACGGAACGGCCCTGGTTCTTTTCGCCTACGACAACGACTCCAGCCAGGTGCGATGGATGGGCCTGGACGGCAAAACGCTACGCCAGGAACCCATCACGGCCTTCACGGACAAAACCTTGCTGAGCAGCGCCGACCAGTATCGGCCAAGCCCGGGTGGCGACAACCTGATGCTGGTGGAGAGCGGTGTAAACCCGTCGCCGGCCATGCGGCCCTGGCTCAACGACACCGGCGAAGCCCTGTTCCTCTATGACGCGGCAAGCGGCACGAACTATCGCCTCACGCCCCGATCCATCGTGGCGGTTGCCCCAGCCTGGACCCCGGACGGACAGCGCATCTATTTCGCAGGCCTGCCGGAAGCTCCGGCCAACGGCCGGCATCGGCTCTACCGCATGAACGCGGACGGGACAGGGCTGACGGAACTCGGCAAGGGATTTGGGCCAAGCGTGGGAACGCGGCCGTAGGTCGGCACGGGGCGATGCGGAAGCACAGCGGGAGCAGGAGCATGGCACCGAAAAATCCAGAGGGCAGGAACAAGGGCAGGGGCGCAAGCGGGAGACGATCCTAGGGTTTGCGCCCCTCAACCACCCGGTCGCAGCCGGCCAGATCGCGGCGCACGGCCACATCGGCAAAGCCGGCCTCGGCCAGCAGCGCGGCAGCGTCCGGCCCCTGCTTCCAGCCGATTTCGACCAGCAGCCAGCCGCCGGGGCGAAGCCGAGTATACGCGGCCCGGGCCACCACCGGCACGGCCTCCAGGCCGGACTCGCCGGGAACCAGGGCGGTAAACGGCTCAAACGTACGCACTTCCCGGGAACACTCCCGGTACTCGGCGGCGCTGACATAGGGCGGATTGGAGACGACAAGCGCGTAGCCGCCGTCGCACGGCGGCAGCGCGGCAAAGTCGGCTTCCACAAAGGCCAGCCGGTCAACCACCTTGTGGTGCTCGGCATTTTGCCGGGCCACGGCCAGGGCGTCGGGGCTTTGATCCAGGGCCAGGCCGTGGGCGGCCGGGAAAAGCGTGGCCAGGGTCACGGCCAGACAGCCCGACCCGGTGCCGAGGTCGGCAAAATGGGCGAGTGCGCCGTCCGGGAAAAGCTCCCGGGCACGATCGATGATGCATTCGGTTTCGGGACGGGGAATCAGCGTGGCCGGGGTGACAGTGAAGTCCAGGCCGTAGAATTCGCGTTCGCCAAGGATGTAGGCGGCGGGTTCGCCGCGGCCGCGCCGGGCAATGAGCGGGCGCACGGCATCAAGTTCGTCAGGCGTCAGCGGCCGGTCCATGGCCAAAATAAGCCCCAGCCGATCCATCTCCAGGGCTTTTGCCACCAAGACCTGGGCGGACAGGCGCGGGCTGTCGATGTCCCGCTCGGCCAGATAGCCTTCGCTTTTGGCCAAAATTTCCCGCACCGTCGCCGCTTTTACGCCCATACCAACGCCCCGCTCCTCCCCCACATCGGCTGTTCCTGTCCACAACCGACCAAATTGCCAACCAGCACCCCTTAAAAAAATTCTCCCGTCGAGGGGTCCGGGGGGATCATCCCCCCGGCCGCCGGAGGCCTCTTCCCCTCTCACCTCTCACCTCTCACCTCTTCCCGCACTACGCAGCGTCGGCCTGGGCTTTGAGGGCTTCGGCCTGGTAGTGGCCGATCAGCGCGTCGCACATTTCGTCGAGGTCGCCTTCAAGCACTGCGTCGAGCCGGTAGAGGGTCAGGTTGATGCGGTGGTCGGTGATGCGGCCCTGGGGAAAATTGTAGGTGCGGATGCGCTCGGAGCGGTCGCCGCTGCCGACCTGGGACCGGCGGGTGGCTTCCTGTTCCATGCGCTGCTTTTCCTGCTCGGCCTGGAGCAGGCGGGAGCGCAGGACCTTGAGCGCCTTGGCCTTGTTTTTGTGCTGGGATTTTTCGTCCTGGCAGATGACCACCAGCCCCGAGGGGATGTGGGTGACGCGCACGGCCGAGTCGGTGGTATTGACGCTCTGGCCGCCCGGTCCGCTTGAGCGGTAGACGTCGATGCGCAGATCGCCCGGATCCAGGGCCACGTCGACTTCCTCGGCCTCGGGCATGATGGCGACGGTGACGGCGGAGGTGTGGATGCGGCCCTGGGATTCAGTGGCCGGCACGCGCTGGACGCGGTGCGCTCCGGATTCGTACTTGAGCCGGCTGTAGACCTTCTCGCCCGAGATGGAGGCGATGACTTCCTTGAAGCCGCCGGTGCCGGTTTCGGACTGGCTCATGATCTCGACCTTCCAGCGCTTGGTCTCGGCATAGCGGGTGTACATGCGAAAGAGGTCGCCGACGAACAGGGCCGCTTCTTCGCCGCCGGTGCCGGCCCGGATTTCCAGCAGGATGTTCTTGTCATCCATGGGGTCCTTGGGCAAAAGCAGCAGCTTGAGCCGGACTTCGAGTTCGGTCTGCTGTTCCTTGAGGGCCTTGGCCTCGGCCTGGGCCAGTTCGCGGATCTCGGGATCGGCGTCCTGGGTCATTTCCTGGTTGTCTTCCAGGTTCCGGACGATCTGCTTGTACTCACGGTATGCGGCCACGATGTCGCCGAGATCGGAGTGGGTCTTGGCCAGCTTGCGGTAGCGGTCCTGATCGGACAGGACGGCGGGGTCGGAAAGTTGGCTAACCAATTCCTCGTACTTGCGTTCGAGGCTTTCGAGCTTGGCGAACATGGGGCGTCTCCGGGGCGGGACACATAAGAAGCGTCCCCCGGCTTGAGGGTTGGCAGGGACAGGCGAGACTGCGTCGGGTCAGGCAGCCGGCCGGCCGGCAACGGCACCGTCGAGGGCGGCCAGGGCCACCTCGATCTGGGCGTCGTCGGGTTCCTTGGTGGTGAGCATCTGTAAGAAAAGCCCGGGGGCCGAGATCAGGCGGCAGGCAATATTCGTATGAAACTTGCCGGCGAGCTTGATGACTTCATAGGCCAGGGCGCTGACCGGAACCATGAGGACGAGCTTGAGGACAACAATATAGACCTGCTTGATCCAGGCCGTGGCCGGGGCGTAAAACGTCAGCAGCCAGGGCACGAGAAAGGCGTAGAGCACGATGGAAATGGTCAGGACAAAGAGCAGGAAGGCGGTGCCGCAGCGGGGGTGGAGCCGGGAAAAGCCCCGCGCTCCGGCCGGAGACAGTTCCGCGCCCTGTTCGTAGGCCCAGATGACCTTGTGCTCGGCCCCGTGGTACTGAAACACCCGCCGGATGTCCGGCAGGAAGGAAATGGCGGCCACGTAGCCGATAAAAAGGACCATCTTGAAAAGCCCGTCCCAGACGTGGAAGCTTAAGTCCTCGACCCCGCCGGAAAGCCCCAGGCTGCGCATCCCCAGAGAGAACAGGTGCGGCGTGACCACGAACAGCAGCAGGGCGAAGCCGATGGAGGCTGCCAGGGTCAGTCCCATGGCCAGCGGTCCGATCTCGGCCCCTTCCTCATCTTCCACGGCCACCTGGGCCGAGTAGTTAAGCGCTTTGATGCCGTTGACCAGGGTTTCGAGCAAAACAGGAAACCCGCGCAGAAGCGGCTTTTTGAGCCACTTGGCAGCGGTGAGGGTGAACCACGGGCGCACGTTTATCAGGATGTCGCCGCCGGGCTTGCGCACGGCAATGGCCAGACGATCCCGATCGCGCATCATGACGCCTTCCATGACGGCCTGACCGCCCACGGTTGGCGAGGCCACCAGCAGGGGGAGCAGACGCAGAAAGCGTTTCATGGCTGTATCCTGAAGGTTGCCGCCGGGCCTTTGGGCCCGGCGGATGCGGACCAGAGCCCCACTAGGCCTTGGGCTCAAATTTGGCGTACTTCTTGCGGAAGCGGTCGATGCGGCCGGCGGTGTCGAGGAAACGCTGCTTGCCGGTGTAAAACGGATGGCAGTTGGAGCACACTTCGACCTGGACCAGTTCACCCTTGGTGGACGTGGCCTGGGCTTCGAAGCCGCAGTGGCAGCGAATCGTGGCTTTAAACGTCTTGGGATGGATATCTTTTTTCATAGCCTGACTCCTTGAGAGTATCCCTTCCGGGAAAGCGAGATCAAGTAACGCCTTTTATGGGGCTTGGCAAGTCTTGCGGCCCCACTTTCTTCCAGCCGGCCGCACTCGGTGGCTACTGGCCAAGCAGCAGCAAATCCGTTGCGGCCGGACTCACGGTGACAACGGTCCAGGCAGCCGTGGTCGGCGAGGCGGTGTCCTGCCAGACCCCGTTGGCGTTCTCCCCGAGCACAGCCAGCGTATGTGCGCCAACAGAAAGCCCGGCCAGGGCAATCGGGGTGATGCTTGAAGTCTGCTCGCTCCAGTCACCGCCGTCAAGACGGTACTTGTAAGCCACAACCCCCGTGCCGCCCACAGTGATCGTCGCTGACCGCGACACCGTGGGCGAGGACGGCGCATTGCCCAGGACGGCGACCACCACGATGGTTGTGCCGCCACGCACGCAACGGGCATAGCCAAGGTAGCTTTTGGAGATATAATACCCGGAAGAACCCGTGTCAAAATCGACATACCATCCATTGTTACCGTGCCCGTATCGGGTTGACCCCGACCAATACGCGTCTGAAGCGCCGGAGAAATATGTTACATCAAAGGCTGGGGCATACGTTGTGTAATCGACGAGACTGACAAGCTCGCGGATATTTGGCAGACGCCAGTCAGAATATCCTCCTGTCGTTGCCCCTTCGCAATGCGAAAGGGCGTTCTTCCAGGTCAACGCCGTCTCACTGGCAATCTTTTGCCACATCAGTCCGGTGGCCTGATCACTCACCGTCAGGTCGCCGTTGTCCACATAGGTCGACGCCGGCAAAGCCTGACCGCGCACGCAGCGGACGTATCCCGTGTTTGACTTGGCTCCGGTGCTGACCGTACCCCAATAAAACTGGATGCCCCAGACATCTGTGCTCAACTGCTTGTTTTCTTGATTCGAGAAATATCCCGCAACGGTTGGTCCGGAAAAAATCGCATTCCAGTTGGGATTCTCTCGGCCATAATCAACGATTGTGGCCAACTCCCACAGGTCGGCCATGCGCCAGTCCGCGGTATTGCCGAGGGGCAACTGCCCGCACCATGCCTGGGCATCGGCAAAGGTCCGGCCCGTCGTGTTGGCGGCTTGTTGCCAGAAAAGCCCTGTCGTCAGGTCCGTGACGATACCTGCGGTCCCGACTTGATAGGCCATGGGCGTTCCGGCCTGGTAATTCCCATCCTGGCCATAATAGTCCTCGCCTGGCCGAGGACAACCAATGGTCCCGACATCGTCGTAACAGGCCGTCTGGCCGGTAGCCGGCAACGTGTAGGATTGGGCCGAATGCGGTGCCAGCAGCGCGAACAACACCGCCAAGAGCCAGGCAAAACACAAACGCAGCACGTTCATATCGCCCCCGTGTCGGACAATGGCCCCGGACCGCCGGCCAAGACACGCCCCAGCGCCAATGCCACGCCATGCCAGTTCTTTGGTGCTTCAATACAAAGAAAGAAATGACACAACAAGTGCACAAGCAATTATTTCGCGCACTCGTGCCGCGTTGCCGCCTGCCGACAAATACCCCAAAAAGGCCTGGCCGGACCCGGCCCGCCTTTGAGCTTTACCGGCCTTCATGCTAGGATCGCTGATCTGGAAACCTTTCAAAGGAAGCAGCATGTCCATCCTGAGCAAAAACGCCACACTCTCCAATATCTTCCGCACCCGCTCCGGCGAGATGGCCGCCGCCGAGGGACTCTCTCCCGCCACCATCGAAGCGGCCGTCAATGCCGGCACCATGGTCATCCTGGCCAATCCGGCCCACGCCGGCGTCACCCCGACGGTGATCGGTCAGCCGGCCCGCATCAAGGTCAACGCCAACATCGGCACCTCCATGTTCGTCACCGATGTGGCCATGGAAATGGAAAAAGTGGCGCTTTGCAAGACGGCCGGGGCGCACACGCTCATGGACCTGTCCACGGCCGGCGACCTGACAGCCATCCGGACGTCCATCCTTTCGGCCACCGACCTGCCCCTTGGCACCGTGCCGCTGTACGGCGTGGCCCAGCGCCACATCGCCAAGGGCGGCGACCCGAGCGATTTCACCGTGGCTGAAATATTGACCGAAATTGCCAAGCAGGCCGAGGCCGGCGTGGATTTCATGACGCTGCACTGCGGCATCACCCGCCGGGGTGTGGAACTGGCCGCCGAGGGCGGCCGCATCACCGGCATCGTGTCGCGCGGCGGCTCCATCCTTGGCCGCTGGATGCGCCGGCATGACACGGAAAACCCCTTTTTGACGCACTACGACGACATTCTCGACATCTGCCTGGCCCATAACGTGACCATCAGCCTGGGCGACGGCTTGCGGCCCGGCTGCGGCGCCGACGCCGGCGACGGGGCCCAGTGGGAGGAAGTGATCAATCTCGGCCGGCTGGCCGCCCGGGCCAAGGCCCAGGGCGTCCAGACCATGATCGAGGGGCCGGGACACGTGCCGCTGCACCTCGTCCAGGGCCAGATCCAGGGCATAAAGCGCTTGACCGACGGTGCGCCACTCTATGTCCTGGGACCGCTGACCACGGACTGCGCTCCGGGCTACGACCACATCGCCGGAGCCATCGGCGGCGCCCTGGCCGCCTATTTCGGCGCGGATTTCCTGTGCTACCTGACCCCGGCCGAGCACCTCACCCTGCCCGACGTGGCCGACGTGCGGGCCGGCATCAAGGCCAGCCTCGTGGCCGCCCAGAGCGCCGAGACCGCCCTTGGCCGGCCCCAGGCCGTGGCCCGGGACCGGGACATGTCCAAGGCCCGGGCCGAACTGGACTGGGAGGCCATGACCGAGCTGTCCCTGGACCCGGACATGGTGCGCGAGCGCCGGGGAGCGCACAGCAAGGAAAAGGAATGCGCCATGTGCGGGGCCATGTGCGCCATGCGCATGATGACCGGCGACCACTTCGAGGCCGCGCCCGCCACCGGCGACGGCTGCGACGCCAAGAAATAACCTCGTCCCGGGAGAATGCCATGCACACCCTGGTCCTCGTGCGCCACGGCCAAAGCGTCTGGAATCTGGAAAACCGGTTCACCGGCTGGACCGACGTGGGTCTGACCCGGCAAGGGCAGGACGAGGCCGCAGCGGCAGCGAAGCTTCTGGCCGAGGGCGGCTACGACTTCGACGCCTGCCTGACCTCGGTGCTCTCCCGGGCGGTCAAGACCCTCGACATCATGCTTGAGGGCCTTGACCGGCTGTGGCTCCCGGTCAGTAAATCCTGGCGCCTAAACGAACGCCATTACGGCGCACTCCAGGGACTGAACAAGGCCGAGATGGCGGCCAAGTACGGCGAGGAGCAGGTGTTTGTCTGGCGCCGAAGCTACGACACCCCGCCACCGGCGCTTACCCCCGACGACGAGCGGTTTCCCGGCCGCGACCGGCGCTACACCGCCTTGACCGATGCCGAACTGCCGCGCTGCGAGTCGCTCAAAGACACCGTGGCCCGGGTCCTGCCCTACTGGCACGAGGTCATGGCCCCGGCCATAACCGCCGGCACGCGCCTGCTGGTGGCGGCCCACGGCAATTCGCTGCGCGCCCTGGTCAAATACCTCGACGGTATTGACGATGCGGCCATAAGCGAACTGAACATTCCAACTGGCGTGCCGCTGGTCTATGAACTGGGCGACGATCTGGCCCCGCTTCGCCATTACTACCTCGGCGATCCCGAGGCCGTGGCCCAAAAGGCCGCTGCCGTGGCCGCCCAGGGCAAGGCCGGCTGACCCTTCCCATCACCCGCAACACAGAAAAGGGCGGCTCCCGGATCGGGAGCCGCCCTTTTTTTTTTGGCCGGAGCCGGAGCCTTAGTAGTCGGGTCGCGGCGGGCACGGCCCCTTGACCGGCACGTAGACCACCTTGTCGCCCTGGTACTGCTCAATGTAGCAGGTGTTGTTCACATTATAATAGGTCATGCCGGCGATGGTGACGGCGGCCGCAGCGGCAGGCAGGGCCCACAGCCAGGGGCCGGGAGCCACGGGCGGCGGCGGTCCCCAGGGACGTACGCCGACGGGAACCGGGACCGGCACCGGCGCCACCGGGATCGGCGGCCGGGGGCCGGGGCCGTAGCCAGGGACCGGCACACCAATGGGCGCGGGCGGACGCGGCGGGTAGTACCCGGGCCCTCCGACCGGTACGGGTGGCCGGCCCGGGGCGACCGGCACCGGGCCGGGCATGGGGGCGTAATTGGGCCGGGGCATGGCTGTCGGGGCCGGCGGGCGGACCGAGGGAGCCGGGGCAATGGGCGGGCCGCCGCCAAAACGCAGGCCGCCTGGAGGCGGTGCGCCAAATCCGGCTCCGCCGGGACGGGCTGCGCCGCCGCCCGGAGGAGGACCACCGAAACGCGGAGCGCCACCGCCGCCGCCACGCGGCGCGCCGCCAAAACCACCACCGCCGCCGTGCGGCCCGCCGCCGCCAAAGCCGCCGCCACCCCGGGCCTCGGCCTCCGGCGTGAGCAGCCGGGACAGGGCAAGGATTCCGGGCGCGTCGAAAACCAGGGTGAAGGCCGCCAAAAAGACCAGGACCAGGGGAATGTGTCTGTGCCGTATGTCGCGTCTCATGGCCATTGCCTCACTTGCCTTCCTGGCCGGCGATCATGGGGGTGAATTCGATGCGGCGCAAGTCCTTGCCGGGCTTGAAGGTAAAGAGGTCGGCCGGCAGGCGCGGAGCGGTGTCCCAGTCCGTGAAGGTGGCGGCGTATTGCGGCCAGCCCATGCCGTTTTTGTCGGTAATGACGACCTTTCGCGGCAGGGCCGACTTGCCCTTTTCCACCCAGAGCTGCCAGTCGGCGTTTTTTCTGGGTGAAGGCCAGATGGTCGCAGGCCACACCGGCGGCGGTATGCACGCCCACGCAGTCGCCGGTGCGCACGTTGGCCAACAGTTCCTTGCAGGGGTCGGCGTAGAGCAGATCGGACAGCGGCGCGACCAGACCGTACTTCTCGGACAGCATGGCCATGGTGGCGTCGATGGTCGGGGGCGCGTCGATGACGGCGTAGACGCCGCGGTCGTAGTCGGCCACGGTGACGGTCTTGCCGTCATAGACGAAGACCCGGTCGCGCTCGTCCCCGGTGACCCGGGAATAGAGCTTGTCGGGCCGCTTGAGGGCCACATCGGCAAAACGCGTCAACTGGACGGTCTGGCCGTTGGGATAGACCTGCTCCTCGGTGATTTCGGCCGAAAAGGCCAGGGCGCTCCGGGAAGCCAGGTCCCGGCACATGGCCGCCACCGGCGCGGCCGCCTCAGGGGCGATGTCCGGGGTTTTGGCCGGCTCGGGAGCGGCTGTCTGGCTCTGGGCCTTCCCGACCGCCGGCACGGCCAGACAGGCGAGCAGGACCACGATCCACAGGCTGCGACGCATGGAAACCTCCTCAGGTAGCCGGCCCTCCGGGCAATCCCGGGCGAACCGTTTTCGCATGGTAGCAACCCTAGAAGTCCCCTCCCCGGGTGTCAAGGATTGCGGGTGCCGGCAGCGGCATTGCAGGATGGCGGGGCCTGGTTTACGGAAAGGGCCTGGAGGCGACATGCTGCGGGAACTTTTCACCTTGTGGCGCGACCGTGGGTCGCGTCTGGCCAGATGGCTTGGCCAGGACCGCGAAGCCGTGTCCATCGACGCCCGGCATCGGCGCTGTGCTGCGGCCTGGGAGCCGCATCTGGCCGCCACCCGGGCGCTCATCCTCGACGCCGCCCGGACTGCGGCCGGACGCGGGACGGCGGTGGTGCTCGGGTCCGGAGCCTGCCTCGATGTGCCGGTGGCCGACCTGGCCGGGCAATTCCGCCAGGTGGTGCTCCTTGACGCCCACCACCCCCGGGCGGCCCGCGCCCTGGCATCGCGGTTTTCCAATGTGCGGCTGGTCACTGCCGATGCCACGGGCATGGTCCAGGCCGCCCGGGCTGCAGCCAAATCCCGCGCCCCCCTGCCCTGCCCGGTCCCCCATCCCGATCTTCTGGGGGGCCTACGACCGGATTTGACCGCCTCGGTCAACCTCGCCTCCCAGCTTTCCATTCCCTTCTACAAGCTCCTGGGCCGGCGTGCGGCCGGGGCCGCGGCCGAGGCCTTTTACCAGGGCCTCGTCACCGCCCATTTCGACTGGCTGGCCAGCCTGCCCGGCCGGGTCTGCCTGTGCTGCGACACGGCCTGGGAACGCACGGACGGGGAGTGCCTCATCGAGAGCCGCGACGCCCTGGAAGGCGTGGCCCTGCCTGCGCCGGACCGGACCTGGCTGTGGTCCATTGCCCCGCGCCCCGAGGAATCCCTGGCCTATGACCGGCAAAACCGGGTGGCCGGCTTTCTGGATTTCGCGGCGGCCTGGGGCACAAAGGGGGTGGATTGATCCAGCTGACTGTGGCATCGAAAGGACGTGGCAATCATCACCCGCTGCGTCACCAACAACACCAGCAGAAAGACCAAATGAGCGAATCCACCCTCTCCGGCTATATCCTTGTCACTCCCCAAGAATCGACTTTCACCTACCTTATCGACAGAAGCGGTTCCGTTGTTCACACTTGGAAAAGTGATTACAATGCAGGCTTGACTGCTATACTGACCGATGAAGGCCATTTGTTTCGGGCAGGAAAAGTTTCAAACGATCACTATATTCACGGTTCCGGTGGCGTCATTGAGGAATTCGACTGGGACGGCCATCTCATCTGGCAGTATTACTATTCCGATACGGACAAGTTTCAGCACCATGACTTCATGGTGCTGCCAAACGGGGACATCCTATTTATCGCCGCCGAAATCATCACAGCCCAAGAAGCTCTGGCCCTTGGCCGCGACCCGGCCAAGCTTCGCGACGGCTACCTGGCGGCCGACAAGCTGGTGGAAGTGCGTCCCGAAGGTTTTTCCGGCGGCGAGATCGTCTGGGAGTGGCGGGCCATCGACCACATCGTCCAGGACATCGCCCCGACTGCCGCCACCTTCGGCACCGTGGCCGGACACCCGGAGCGGATCGACTTCAACTATGAGGGCCGGCCCGCGTTCCCTGACGGATGGACCCATATCAACAGCGTGGACTATGACGCAGACACGGATCGCATTCTTATCAGTGCCCGCAACTACAACGAGATCTGGATCATCGACCACTCCACCACCACGGCCGAGGCAGCCGGCCATGACGGCGGCGCATCAGGGCATGGCGGCGACCTGCTCTACCGCTGGGGCAATCCAGAGGCCTACGACGCCGGGACCCGGGCCGACCGCCAGCTCTTTGGCCAGCACGACGCCAAATGGATCGATGCGGGCCTGCCCGGGGCCGGCGACATCTTGGTCTTTGACAACGGAGCCGACCGCCCCGGCGGCAACTATTCCCGGATACTGGAGCTCACCGTGCCGACCACGGCCAACGGCGGCTACGCCCTGTCCGCTGCCGGGACCTATGGTCCGGCCAGCCCGACCTGGACCTACGTCTCACCGGGGCTGACCGATTTCTATTCCGCCCGCATGAGCGGGGCCCAGCGGCTCCGGGACGGCCATACCCTGGCCACCCTGGGCGACTCCGGAACCCTGGTTGAAATCACGAACGAAGGGGCCACGGCCTGGACCTGGGACGCGGAATTGTCGCTCCTTGAGGGCGGGACCCCGGGTACGGAAACATCCGTTTTTTACGCCACCTGGTATCCAGAGGACTATGCCGGATTTGCCGGCAAGGGGCTGGTGGCCGAAGACCCGTTCCTGGGAGCCCTGACCCGCTCCGGCGTCGTCGCCTTGGAGGGAGCCCTGGGCCAGTCCCAGGCGCTCATGACCGCCTCGCCCACCTCCCTGGGCCTCGGCCCGGCCTCACAGGGTCTGGTGGCAACGATATCAGCCGGCCTTGCGTGACGCTTCTGCCGAAAGCACGCGCTACAAAGACCGAGGAAGCGACACCATATCCGTCGTACAAAAAAGGGGCCGCATGAAGCGGCCCCAGGATACGACGTCAATTTACTGCAGTCAGACTGCTATTCCAACCACATCAGCAAAAAATCGATCACTTCGAATTTACCATTGTTATTGCCGAGGGCATCAACAATATTCTGGTACAGCGTCGAATACGGATCAGCAGCCATTGCCGTGGCCGGAGTAAAACACATCCCCAGAGCCAAGGCCAACATCGTAGCGGCAAACCACTTTTTCATGTTCCTCCTCCTTGGTTCATGCACAACTCACAATTGATCTCGCATTCATTGTATAGACAATGACGGTGACATTGGCAAGCATAACTTTGCCGGATCTGTTGGCTGTTCTAGCACGGACAGGGAGCCACGCCCAAAAAAAGCCCCCTGCGGCCCGATTCCGGACCAGAGGGGGCCTTTGGGGCCGAACGCACCGCACGCCTTATTTGTTTTTGTATTCGCGGCGCTTGGTCTCGTAGAGCTCATCCAGATAATCGGCCTGGACCTTGAGCATTTCGGCTTTGTGCAGCAGCCGGGCCAGTTCGGCGTCGGCTTCCTTGAGGGCTGCATCCGCCGCGCCGGCCGCCTTGCGGGCCAGACGCTCGTTTTCCGCCGCCCGGACCTCTTCCATCACCTTGCGGTATTCCGTTTCGGCCTTGCGCACCTCTTTGGAAAGCTGCTCCGGCATCATGGATTCAAATTCATCAGACGCCGCCGCCCCCTGCGGACAGGCCAGCGACATGACAATCCAGAACCCCAGCACCATAACAAAACCGGCAACGCGCAGCGCGCGCCCCGCCAACATGTCGATCCGGCCCATGGCATCCCTCGCGTCGTGGTAGTGTAGGTAAAAGCCCCCGCCGGGCAATGCAGCGGGCGCAACATGGCTGTTGTAGGCCCGACGCTTCAAAATTACAACCATTTGAAGGCCTCTTCCCACCCCCGGCACGCCATTGACCGGCTTGCCGGAAGCGGGGTACACCCCCGACCGAAATTTCGCGTCGTTCCCGGACTCGGGACGCCGCCTCAAGGAGCGCTTTCATGGCCAGGTATGAAACGGTCATCGGCGTCGAAGTGCACGCCCAGCTGAAAACCGCCAGCAAGATTTTCTGCGGCTGCTCCACCCGCTTCGGTGTTGACCCCAACGAAAACGTCTGCCCGGTCTGTTCGGGAATGCCCGGCGTCCTGCCGGTCTTAAACGCCACCGTCGTCGAATACGCCGCCAAGATGGGGCTGGCCACCGGCTGCACGGTCAACCCGGTGTCGGTCTTTGCCCGCAAGAACTACTTTTACCCCGACCTGCCCAAGGGCTACCAGACCTCCCAGTTCGAGCAGCCCATCTGCGAGCACGGCCACATCGACATCAGCGCCCAGGGCACAGCCAAACGCATCGGCATCACCCGCATCCATATGGAAGAGGACGCCGGCAAGAACATCCACTCCACCGCCGACAACGTCAGCTACGTGGACCTAAACCGGGCCTGCGTGCCGCTCATTGAAATCGTCTCCGAGCCGGATATGCGCAGCCCCGAGGAAGTGGTGGCCTATTTAAAGGCCCTGCGCGCCATCCTGGTCTACCTCGATGTCTGCGACGGCAACATGGAGGAAGGCTCCTTTCGCTGCGATGCCAACGTGAGCCTGCGCCCGGTCGGCCAGGAAGCCTTCGGCACCCGGGCCGAGCTCAAAAACCTGAACAGCTTCCGCCACGTCCAAAAAGCCATCGAATACGAAGTGGAACGGCAGGCTGACCGCCTCGACGACGGCCTGCCCGTCATCCAGGAAACCCGCCTTTACGACGCCAACAAGAATGTGACCGCCTCCATGCGCGGCAAGGAAGAAGCCCACGACTACCGCTACTTCCCGGACCCCGACCTGGTCCCCGTGCGCCTGGACGCCGCGACCCTTGCCCGCTGGGAAAGCGAGCTGCCGGAGCTGCCCGAGGCCCGGCGCGCCCGGTTTGTCTCCCAGTACGGCCTGTCCGACTACGATGCCGAGGTGCTGACCGGCGAGCGCGACATGGCCGAATACTTCGAGGCCACGGCCGCTGCCGGGGCCGACCCCAAAAAGGCCGCCAACTGGATGCAAAGCGAGCTTATGCGCGAGCTCAACCAGGCGAACATTCCGGCCGGTCAGGCCAAGCTCACGGCCGAAAAACTGGCCGGCCTCATTCAGCTCATCGACGCCGGGGAAATCTCCGGCAAGATCGCCAAGCAGATTTTCCCGGAACTCTTTGCCGAGGGTCTTGACCCGGCCGACTACGTGCGCCAAAAAGGCCTGTCGCAGATTTCCGACTCCAGCGCCCTGGAATCTGC
Organism: Desulfovibrio sp. DV; assembly: GCF_001936595.1. Taxonomy (GTDB): domain Bacteria; phylum Desulfobacterota; class Desulfovibrionia; order Desulfovibrionales; family Desulfovibrionaceae; genus Solidesulfovibrio. The sequence continues at coordinate 2,259 of NZ_MLBG01000048.1, read as the reverse complement.
CATTGATGCGGTCCTGGCCGCCAACCCGGCCGAAGTGGAAGCCTTCAAGGGCGGCAAGACCAAGCTCATGGGCTTTTTCGTCGGCCAGATCATGAAGGCCACCAAAGGACAAGCCAACCCGGGACTGGTCAACGACCTGTTGCGCCAAAAGCTCGGCTAGGCCGCCGCTCCCACCGGAATCGTGATGCAAGGACGCCCTGCAAGGGGCCTGCCCAGCCGGCGCGTTGCCGGTGCGGGCCGTGTTTTGGACCCCCACCCTGGACTGGAATGACGCCATGACCGACCATATTGCCTTTTCCGCCGACAAGCAGGCCCTGCTGCTCCTCGACCAGCGTTTCCTGCCCGACCGCGAAGAATGCTTCGTGTGCCGCAATACCGCCGACACGGTCTACGCCCTGCAGACCATGGTGGTGCGCGGCGCACCGGCCATCGGCGTCACCGCTGCCTACGGCTGCTATCTGGCTGCCCGGGAATCGTCCGAAGCCGGCCCGGCCTGGAAGGAACGCCTGCAGGCGCTGCTGGTCGAACTGGAACAGGCCCGCCCCACCGCCGTCAACCTGCGCTGGGCAGTCGAACGGATGCGCGCGAAGTGGGCTGCAATGTCTGCCGCCAGCCTGGACGAGCTGCTCTCGACCTGGCTTGGGCTGGCCCAGGACATGCACAGCGAGGACATCGAAATCTGCAAGGCCATGGGCCGCCACGGCGCGGATCTCATCGCCGACGGCGACACCATCCTCACCCACTGCAACGCCGGCGCACTGGCCACGGCCGGCTACGGCACGGCCCTTGGCGTCATCCGGGCGGCCTTTGAACAGGGCAAGCGCATCCGGGTCATTGCCGACGAAACGCGGCCCTTCCTCCAGGGCGCACGCCTGACGGCCTACGAACTGGCCAAGGAAGGCATCCCGGTCACGGTTGCCTGCGACAACGCCGTCGGCCACCTCATGAAGCGCGGCATGGTCCAGAAGGTCGTGGTCGGCGCGGATCGCATCGCGGCCAACGGCGACGCGGCCAACAAGATTGGCACCTACACCGTGGCCCTGGCCGCCAAGGCCCATGGCGTGCCGTTTTACGTCGCCGCCCCGGCGTCCACCTTTGACCTGCGCATTGCCACGGGCGACGAGATTCCCATCGAGGACCGCACCCCGCGCGAAGTCACCCACATCGGCGAGCACCGCATCACCCCGGAAAACGTGCCGGTCTACAACTATGCCTTCGACGTGACCCCGGCCGAACTCATCGCCGGCATCATCACCGAACGCGGCGTGTTGACCGCACCCTATGTCGAGTCCATTCGCGCCGTCATCGGCTCGAAGTAGCACCAACGTCTCGCAGCCAAGGGGTTCCCATTCATGTCTTTGGATGAACGCATCATCACCCAGGCCATTCTGGAAGAGTATTTCGAGAAGTTCAAATCCAGCCTGGATCTCGACGTGGCCATCATCGGCGGCGGCCCATCCGGCCTGACCGCTGCCCGGCTGCTGGCCGCCGACGGCTTCAACGTCGCCCTGTTCGAACGCAAGCTGTCCCTTGGCGGCGGCATGTGGGGCGGCGGCATGACCTGGAACATCATCGTGGTCCAGGAAGAAAGCGTCCACCTGCTCACCGACGTCGGTGTGCCGGTCAAGCGCTACAAGGACAACTACTTCACCGCCGACGCCGTGGCCGCCACCACCACCCTGGCTTCCGCCGCCTGCCTGGCCGGGGCCAAGGTGTTTAACTGCATGAGCGTCGAGGACGTGGTCCTGCGCGAAGAGGACGGCATCAAGCGGGTGACGGGCATCGTCATCAACTCCTCCCCGGTCGAGATGGCCGGCCTGCACGTGGACCCGGTGGTGCTCGCCTCGAAGTACCTGATCGAGGCCACGGGCCATGCCGTGGAAGTGCTGCACACGCTGGTACGCAAAAACGACGTGCGCTTGAACACCCCCTCCGGCGGCATCGAGGGCGAACAGTCCATGTGGGCCGAAGTGGCCGAGACCAATACCGTCAAAAACACCCAGGAAATCTTCCCGGGCCTGTACGTGGCCGGCATGGCCGCCAACGCCAGCTACGGCTCCTACCGCATGGGACCGATCTTCGGCGGCATGTTGCTGTCCGGCGAGAAAGTCGCCGCCGACATCGCTGCCAAGCTGCGCGGGTAATGGCAAGAGAAGAAAAGGATGCCTCCGGCGGCCAAAGGGCTGAGCCCTTTGGAATCCCACCTGGGGGACGTTTGATTTGACCGGGTGCGTTGCCCGATCGAGACGCGAAGATTGC
>NZ_MLBG01000047.1 GCF_001936595.1 Desulfovibrio sp. DV | reverse complement strand
GGCCTGGGCCTGGTGGTATTTGAGATCGCCGGTGACATAGACGTCGGCTCCGGCGGCAAAGGCCCGGGAGGCCATGTCCGCTCCGGAACCGGGGCAGTAGGCCACACGGGCGACGGTGGCCGGCAGTTGGCCGGCCAGGGTGAAAAAGGGACGGGGCAGCAGGCGGGCCAGTTGATCGAGGAAGGCGGCACCGTTTGTCGGCTGGGGCAGATCGCCCACCAGCCCATAGCCGTAGGTCTCAAAGGGCTCGGCCAGTTCCGTGGCTGCAAGCAGTGTGGCGTCGGGAACGGCAGCCAGGAGGGCGGCGGCCACGGCCCGGCGGCTTCCGGCCGGGCAGACGACGTCCAGGCAGTCTGGGCCGAGGCTTCTTGTCGTCACCCGGGGCAGGGCGGCCAGGGCCTGGCTTGCGGCCGCTACGCCGGCCGGTGCGTCGTAGCGTTGGGAGACAAAGGGCGTGCGTCCGGCCGGCTCCAGGATGCGCCGGTTGTCCAGGGCCAGGGCCTTGGCCAGCCAGCCGGCCGGGCCGTCGGTGACCACATCGAGCGACGTGTGGGCGCTATACAGCGTGGCCCCACGGCCAAGGACCAGGGACAGGACGCGGTGGAAATCATCGATGCGGTCAGGCAGGCGCGGGGTCAGGGCCAGGGGATGGTGGGTCAGGACGACTTGGGCCCCCCAGTCCAGGGCGTCGGCAATGACGCCGGGCAGCGGATCAAGGGCCACGGCCAGCCGGTCGCAGACGGCGGCCGTGCCGGCGATCTGGAGGCCCGAGCGGTCCCAGGACGCGGCCCGGGCCGGGACGGCCACGGCCTCGATGCAGTCGATGAGGTCAGTTACGCGCATGATCCAACAAAAAAGGCGCTTTTTGAGGCCTTGTGGGCATAAAAGCGCCTTTGCGGTATCTCCCGGGTCGCCGCTTTGGCGAGAAAGGCAGGATCGGGATGGGTGACGGGATAGATCATGAATCCTTCGTCGTGGTGGGCCTACCAGGATTCGAACCTGGGACCTGCCGGTTATGAGCCGGTGGCTCTACCAACTGAGCTATAGGCCCATGCCGCGTTGCGAACTAATATTTATATGGCGCGCGGCATGGTCCTGTCAAGATGTGACCGATTCAGGAAGCGGACTTGCCGGCCCGTTCCTTGATATGGGCAATGGCCGCCCGGCCGGCCTTGGCCCCTTCGCCCACGGCCACGCTGATCTGCATGAAATGTCCGACACAGTCGCCGGCGGCAAAAACACCGGGAACATTGGTCTTTTGCTCGTGGTCCGCCTCAATGAAGGCGCCCGACGTGGCCACGCCCAGGGTCTTGGCGAAATCCAGGGCCGAGGCCTGTCCCATGGCCACAAAGAGTCCCTCGGCCTCGATTGCCGTACCGTCTTCCAGCACGGCCCCGGTCATGGCCGGTTCGCCGGCCAGCCGGACGATCTTGGCCGTGGACACGGGAATCCCGGCTTCGGCCAGACTGGCGGCAAACCGCTCGTCCATGGCCGGTTCCTTGCCCTGGGTGTAGATGGTGACGTTCGAGGTGAAATTCGTCAGTTCCAGGGCCTGATTGGCGGCGTAGTTGCCTTCGCCGACCACGACGACCTTTCGTCCCCGGAAAAAAAAGCCGTCGCAGCTCACGCAGTAGGACACGCCCTTGCCGTCGTAATCGCCGATGTTGGCGATGCCCGGGCGCACCCGGTTGACGCCGGCGGCGATGATGATCGCCTCGGCATCGTATTCGCCCTTGTCGGTGACGCAGTGAAACGAGCCGTCCTCGGCCATGTGCACGGCCAGCACCCGCTGGCAGACGATGGCCGTTCCGAAACGCTCGGCCTGGCGCAGGCCGCGCTCGATGAGGTCGCGCCCGGAAATGGTTTCCGGAAAGCCGAAATAGTTGTCGATGTCGTAATCGCCCGCGATTTTGGGCTCACAGCCGGCCACAACCGTGGCCATGCCGGCCCTGGATGTGTAAATGGCAGCAGACAGGCCGGCCGGCCCGGAGCCGATTATCAGACATTGGGTGCGATTCATGTGATTCTCCCTTGCCGCGCCGCGAAGGGCTTCTTACAAGACCCGGTGCAGGACTACGGCGACAGCCGACCGGTTCCCCGGGCGGCCTGTGGTCCACTCCGCGTTGTCATGGCTGTGGACCTCAAGTACCATGCGCACTTGAGCCGAGATTGGCAAGACCCGCTCGTTTCAAAGGAGGCTGGCATGGCCGAGTCGCAACAAAGGCCCGTGGAAATGACCCCGGAAGGGGAGCAAAGCCTCTACGAGAAGGCCCCGGTGATGTTTCATTCCATCGACAGCCAGGGCCGGCTGCTGTCGGTCAATGCCTTGTGGCGAGACGTGCTTGGCTATGAAGCAAAAGACGTTGTCGGCCGCCATCTGGGCGAATTCATGACGGAAGCTTCCCGGGCTGAGCTGGAAGAAACCCTGCCGCTTTTTATCCGGGAGGGCCGGCTCACCGAAAAGGCCTACCGGATGGTGGCCCGTAATGGCCGCATCCTCGACGTGCTGCTTTCGGCTATCGGCGAATACGACGCAGCCGGCGGGTTCGTCCGGTCCCTGGCCGCCATCAAGGACATCTCCGACCGACGGAGCACCGAAAGCGCGCTGGCCAAAAGCGAGGAATTGTTCCGGCTGGCCTTTGAAAACGCCAATGAAGGGTTGTCCATCGTTGACACTGAGGGCCGGTTTTTACGGGTCAACGCAGCCCTGTGCAATTTTTTCGGCTACGACGAAGCCACGCTGCTTGGCAAAACCGTCAATGACCTGGCCGCATCCGGCAGCGAGGCTGTCAGCCCCCGCTATATTTCCCTGGCCCTGGCCAGGGTTCGGGAGCAGTTTCGTTTTGAGAAATGCTACCGCCATGCCTCGGGCAAGGCCATCTGGGGTCGGGTGTCGGCCAAGCTGGTGCGGGGGGAGGACGGAGAGCCGCTCTATTTCATTTCTCATGTGTTGGATGTGACTGCGGTGCAGCAAAACGCCGAGCAACTCACCCTGCACGCCAATACCCTGGAGGCGCTGCTGCGGCTGGGCCGGATGCGCGAGGCCGATCTCACGGAGTTTGGGAGCTTTGTCCTGGCCCGGGGGGTGGAGCTCACCGCCAGCAGCGGCGGCATCGTGGCCATGTCCGATCCCCAGGCCGGCGGATTTGCCGTTCTGGCCGCCACGCCGCAGGCCCTCCAGGCCTTCGGCCTGCCTGAATCGACCCAGGTCTTTACCGCAGCCGAGGCTCCGGCCCTGTTCCGGGCTGACGAGGCCGGGGCGTTTCAAACCGATGCCGCTGTCCGGCAACTTGTCGTTCCCATGCGGGACGACCCGGCCACCGTGCTGCTGCTGGCCGTCACGGGCCGGTCCGCCGCCTACGGCGACGACGACATCCGTCGCCTGACCCTGCTTGGCGAGGGTGTCCTTGGCCATGTCAAGGAACGCCGCCGGGAGCAGGCCCTGACCCGGGCCAGACGGCAGGCCGAGGCGGCCAGCCAGGCCAAAAGCGGCTTTCTGGCCAACATGAGCCACGAAATCCGCACGCCGCTCTCCGGCATCATCGGGCTGGCCCAGATGACCCTGACCCAAAATCCCCGGCCGGAACTGCGGGAGAATCTTGAGCTTATCCTTGATTCCTCCCGGTCTTTGCTCGGCATCGTCAACGATATCCTGGATTTTTCCAAGATCGAGGCCGGCAAGATGGAATTTCTGCCGGTGGATTTCGATCCCCGGGACACCCTGGATCGGACCATGAAGCCGTTCCAGTTCTCGGCCCGGCAAAAGGGACTGACCCTTGACGTGCATATTGATCCGCAGGTGCCGGCCATGGTCCACGGCGATCCCGACCGCATCATGCAGGTGGTGCGCAACCTCGTTGGCAACGCACTCAAATTCACCGACCACGGCGAGGTGGAGGTGACGCTGTCCCTGGCCCGTCCGGGCGACCCGATGCTGGTGGCCTGCAGTGTGCGCGACACCGGCATCGGCATTCCCGAGGACAGGCAGCACGAGCTGTTCCAGGTTTTTTCCCAACTCGAATCCACCCGCACCAAACGCTTCGGCGGCACGGGCCTCGGGCTGGCCATCAGCCGACGGTTGGTGGACATGATGGGCGGGAGCATTGACGTGGAGAGCGTACCGGGCCAGGGCAGCACCTTTTCCTTTACCGTGTCCCTGCGTCCGGCCAGCGAAATCCCGCTGGAGCCGCAGCGCCCCCAGGTCGTGTCCCAGGCCGGTGGCTTTGCCGGACTGAAGGTGCTTCTGGCCGAGGACAATCAGGTCAACCGCCTTTTCCTCAAGCATTTTCTGGCCGAGGCCGGCTGTCAGGTCCGTCTGGCCGGCTCCGGATCCCAGGTTCTGGAGCAGTTGTGCCAGGAGCCGGCCGATCTCGTGCTGATGGATATCCAGATGCCGGAAATGGACGGGGCCGAGGCTACGCGGCGTATCCGGGCCGGCGAGGCCGGCGAGGCGGCCCGGGGGATGCCGGTTGTGGCCCTTACCGCCTACAGCATGAAGGGCGACCGGGAACGGTTCCTGTCCGTCGGTCTGGATGATTATGTGTCCAAGCCAGTGGACGTGGACGAACTTTTCATGGTCATGCGCCGGGTGCTCGACCGTCCGGGCCGGAAAGAGCGGCCAACGCCCCTGGCTGCGCCGGCCATGGACATGGCCTATTACGAGGAGCGGGGAAAAACGGCCTTTGCCCGGGAAATCTGCCGGATGTTCCTGGAGGAAAGCCCGCAGGTGGCGGCGGACCTGGAGCAGGCGGTACGCGAGCAGAATTGGGGGGCTGCCGGCGACGCCGCCCATACCCTGCTTGGCATGGCAGTGCCGCTTCGGGCCAGGGCCCTGACCGAAGGGGCGCGGCGGCTACAGGAGGCCGGCCTGACCGGTGACGCGGACGGGTGCCGGGACGCCTGCCGGCTCGTTTCAGACGAACTTGGCCGGGTCCAGACCGCTATCCGCGATCTGCTCGACTAACCCGTCCCGGGCGTTGCTCCGGGGGATGCCGGACCGGCAGCCACCGGAGCAACCGTCTGTCACATGCTGCCAATTCTTGTGTATTTTCAAATGGATATAACGGTCTTTGCCCCGGACAAATGGTGATTTCCGCCAAGCACAGGCCTGGGCTGTTTCGGTCCACAGCCGATTGAATTGTCAGCCAGTGCCACGAACCCATTTGAATACTTCTCCCAGCGAGGGGTCCGGGATCATCCCCCCAGCCGGGTCCGGGGCAGCGCCCCAGCCTTTTCGCTTTGTTTTCCCCCACCACTCACAACCCATCCACCACCCGGGCCTTTTCCAGCAGATCGCGGCCGATTAGGGCCAGATCCTCGCGCCACAGGCGGTCGGCGTCGGCGTCGGCAACGGCGTATTCCAGCTTGATCTTGTTGCCGAGCACCTGGCTCACCTGGGCCTGGGTCTGGGCCTTGGCCAGACTGGACCCTTGTTTGTGGGCCACGCGCACCGTACCGTCGTAGACGCAGGGATAGCCGGCCAGAAACGAGCGGATGTCGCGTTCGAGGTCGTCAAACTGGGTGGGGTTGAACCGGATATCGAAGGGGCCGGCTTTTTCGATGGCTTGGCGCGAGAGCAGGTGACAGCAGCCGGATACGGACAGGCAGGGGCGGCGGTAGGCGAAAAGACTCAGGTCGGGTGCACCCCGGCAGGGTTCGCAGACAAACAGGCGTTCCTTGGCCTCGGCCAGGCTCGGCTGGCCCATGTCCGGGGGAAAGAGGTTGAAGTCGGCGGACTGGTGGTCGCGCGGGGCGTCCATGTCGGTGATGGCGCAGCCGACAGCCCCGCTGGCAGGATTGTCCCGGGCGGTGGCCAGCAGCCGGGAAAGCCAGTCGGCTTCCGGGAAGGCGTCGTCGTCAAGAAACGCGACATGGGAGCAGGCGGCCACCTCGGGCAGGGCCAACAGCCAGTTCCTGGCCCCGGGCGCGCCGATATTGACCGGCAGACGCACGCTTATAAACCGGTCGGCCGGGAAGCGGGCGGCAATCCCGGCCAGCATGTCCGGGGTGGCGTCGGTGGAGCCGTTGTCCAGCACGGCGATGACCGCCTCGCCAAGATCGGTTGCGGCCAGATGGTCCAGGCAATCGTGAAAGAGCTCGGCCTTGTTGAGCGAATAGAGGCACACGGCCGCTTCGCCGGCCTTGGCCGGGGGCGGGGTGGACACCGGTCTGGCCAACTCAAAAGCCCGAAGGGTGAGATTGACGTGGCAGGGCAGGGCGCGCCGGGCAGCCAGACAGGCGGCCAGCGCCCCGCCCCGATCGCCCAGGCGGCCGAAGCAGTGCGAGGCGGCCACAGCGGCAAAAAGGCCCCATATCTCGGTATCCAGGGCGGCTATGCGGTCCAGGGCGACCGGCGGAGGCAGGCGCAGCACGGCAAATTCGGCGGCCAGCCGGGCGAAAAGCGGCGGCGGCACAATGGGGGCAAAGCCGGCCAGCAGCTGTTCGGCCTGCCCGGCGTCAGGCAGTCGGCACAGGGCACCATAGGCCGGGGCCAGCCGGGCCAGACCGGCCGTGCGGTCCCGGGCCGACACTTCCAGATAGTGCACCAGCAATTCGGCATCGCCGCTGGCCTGGATGGCCGCAAAGGATATGTTGTCATCGTCCAGGCAGGGCAGGCCGGCTAACAGTCCCGCCATGGCCGCGGCCCGGGGCGGCAGGAACGGGGCGTCGGCCTGGGTCCGGGCGAGCAGCTCCAGGCTTGGCGCGTCAAAGGGATCGAACTGGGCGGCATAGGCGAGGAGCCCCTTGGCTGCGGCGGCGAAATCCGGCTGGGTTGGTCCCTGGGCCAGGAGCAGGCCGGCCAGGGAACGGCGCAGTTCGGGTTGCTGGGAGGTCAGCGCCCAGATCGGCAGGGCCTTTACGATGCCGGCCAGAAACTGCGGACCCGGTTGCGGCAGGGGGGGGATGGCGATGCGGCGCGGATCGATGGGCATGGCGGTCCTTTTCCCTTGGAAGCGATGGTGCTAGGTTCTCCTGCGTAACTACCCGGTCCTTCGGGGCAAGTCCAATTCCGGTCCCGGCGTGCCCGGGACCGTCACCATCCGGGGCGGCACCATCATGCAGGCGAGTTCTCCGGCCCAGGCGGCCACGATTGTGCGCGGCGGCGGCTGCGTCGTCTATCCGACGGAAACCTATTTCGCCCTGGGGGCGTTGGCGACTGATGCGGCCGCCCTGGCCCGCATCGTGGCCATCAAGGCCCGCCCGGCAGCCAAACCGCTGCCGCTTCTGGTCGGCGACATGTCCCAGTTTGCCGCCGTGTTGCCGGACGGTTTTTTTGATGGTCCGCTCGGGAGGGATTTTGCCGCTCTGGCCGCCCGGTTCTGGCCCGGACCGCTGTCGCTGGTCGTACCCTGCCGGGAAAGCCTGCCGGGGCTGGTCAAGGATGGGCAGGGGCAGGTGTCGGTGCGCTTTACGCCGCATGAAACCGCAGCCGCGCTGTGCCGGCTGGCCGGCGGCGCGGTGGTGGCCACCAGCGCCAATGTCAGCGGCGGCGTGCCGGCGGCCGTGGCGGACGCACTCGATCCGGCCGTGGTGGCGGCGGCGGATGCCCTGGTGACGGAGGGGACGCCTCCGGCCGGCGGCCCGGCCTCGACCGTGGCGGGTCTGCTTGGCCGGGGGCGGCTGCGGATTTTTCGCCAGGGCGCGGTGGCAACGGCGGCGCTTGCGGCGGCGGGATATCAACTCGTTTAGGCGTACCCGCGCCGGTCTCAGGACAGCAGGCCGCGGACCCGCTCCCAGACCGCCTCAACGGTGATGCCGGACAGGCACGGCAGCGGGCGCAGGCAGTCGCCGGCAAATTCCCCGGAGGTCATGCCGGTGCACGGCGAGCAGGGCAGTCCGGCCGTGACCACGGCCAGCCCGTCCGGTCCCCATTGGCCCGGCGAGGTTGGCCCGAACATCGCCACACCTGGGACACCGTGCATCCCGGCCAGATGCAGGGGGCCGCAGTCCGGGCCGACGACACAGCGCGCGGTGCAAAGAGCCTGCGAGAGTGCCTCCAGGTTAGCCGGGGACAATATCTCGCCAACGGATGGGGCCACGCCGCGCTCGATCTCCACCGGCCCCAGGACAAACACGGGCCTGCAGCCGTTGTTGCTCAGGATGCCGGCCAACGCCTCAAAGCGGTCCATGGGCCAGCACTTGTCGCTATGGCCGGCTCCCGGAAAGAGCAGCACCGTGCCGCCGGTCGGCTCGCTGCCCCCGAAAAACGTCTGGAAGCTCTCGCGCCAGTCCTCGGCAAAAGCGATGCCGCGCCGGGCGAGCCCCTGCCGGTAGAGGTCGCCGGGCGAGTCCCACCGGCCCGGCACGACGCCGTGCAAAAAAAAGAAATCCGGGGTATCGGTCACGTCCGGGCGGGTGGTCAGCCCCGGGCGCACCACCAGGACGTTATTGAGGGCAGCCGGCCAGCCGTTGTCGTGAAACCGGGCGTCCAGGCCACGGCGGATGTCGGGCGGGCAGGGGGAAGCCAGGGGCGAAAGAAACCGGGCCAGGGACGGGCGCACGGCGAAATGGGCGGGAACTCCGGGAAAATGCCGGAGGACGGACAGGAAAACAGGCCAGGATAACAAAAAATCTCCAAGTGCTCCGGCATGTTCCAAAACGATCTTGTCAGGGGTTTTCATTTCGCGTACTCTTGGTAATGGGAAAAGACGATTCTTTATAATTGGTTGAGACAACTTCCCGAAAAAGGGTTGGGCATCGTGTGCAACCCGGGAAAACGCCTCCCGCATCCATCACGGAGTCTGCGCCATGGCCCTCGTCAAACCCTGCCCCCAGTGCGGCCACCCCATTGTCCACTATCGCAACCCCGTGCCCACGGTGGATGCGCTGATCCATCTGCCCGGACGCGGCGTGGTCCTGGTCGAGCGCCTCAACGAGCCTTACGGCTGGGCCTTGCCCGGCGGCTTTGTCGATTACGGCGAAGCAGCCGAGGCGGCGGCCATCCGCGAGGCCAAGGAGGAAACCGGGCTGACCGTGGAACTGACCGGCCTACTTGGCGTCTATTCCGATCCATCCCGGGACCCGCGCCAGCATACTCTGAGCGTCGTCTACATTGCCCAGGCCCTGGACCCCGACGAACTGGCCGCCGGCGACGACGCCAAGGGCGTGGACGTTTTTCCGGTCGGCAAGTGGCCGACACCGCTGTGTTTTGACCATGAGCGTATCCTCAACGATTATGCCATGCTTTTAAAGCGGATAAAACCGCGGGAGCGATAAGGCAGAGGGCTTGGAAGCCTTGCGTCGGCCGCGGTTTCCTGCAAGACCGGACCGAGTCGCCCCGAGCGCGGCGCAAGGATGCTCGACACGATAAGCGACCAGGGGACGCTGTCCCGTTGTCGCGGATTGCAACCGGCCATGCCGAGGAGTGCGATGAAGTTTCATCACAAGGTCCTCTTTGTCGCTTCGGAAATGTATCCCTTCTCCAAGACCGGCGGTCTTGGCGATGTCATGGGGGCATTGCCCAAGGAACTCAAACGTCAGGGCGTCAACGTCGCCCTGATCGCCCCGTACTACGGCCGTCTCAACCACGGCGACCACCAGCTGCGCCTGATCTATTCCAAGTGCCGTGTGGGCTACCCCTGGGCTCCGATCACCGCCGACATCTACACCGCCACCTGCGACGACGTGCCGGTCTATTTTGTCCAGCGTGGTGAATATTTCGACCGTCGTTTCTATTACAATACCCATGACGGCGACTATTTCGACAACTGCGAGCGGTTCATCTTTTTCTGCCGGGCCACCATGGCCTGGGCCAGCCGCCTCGACGGCGCGCCGGCCATTGTCCACGCCCACGACTGGCAGGCCTCCCTGGTGCCGGCCTACCTGCACTTCCTGCGCCCGGCTGCCCCGTTCTGGCGCAACACCAAGACCATCATGACCATCCACAACCTGGCCTTTCAGGGCCGGTTCGCCTCGCGGCTGTTTTTTGATTCGGGCCTGCCCAAAGAGGCCTGGGGCATCGATGGTGCTGAGTTCTGGGGCGATTTCAACCTGCTCAAGGCCGGCATCGCCTATTCCGACATCATAACCACGGTCAGTCCCACCTATGCCCTGGAAATCCTCTATCCGCAGTTCGGCTGCGGCCTGGAGGGCATCCTGACCAAGCGCGCCCCGCAACTGCGCGGCATCTTAAATGGCGCGGACTACACCGTCTGGGACCCGATCAACGACCGGCATCTGCCAAGCCCGTACAGCCCCGACGATCTGTCGGGCAAGGACATCTGCAAGCGCAATCTCGTGGCCGAGCTGGGCCTGGACCGCCGTTTTCTCAAGCGCCCCATCCTGGGATTTATCGGCCGTATCCGCGACCAGAAGGGTATCGATCTGCTGATTGACATCATGGGCCGCATCATGGCCAAGGACGCGGCGGTCGTGGTCCTTGGCGAGGGCAGCCTCGATTACGAGGCCGTGCTGCTGGACATGATGGAGAACTACCCCGGCCAGTTGGCCGTGCGCATCGGCTACACCGAAGATCTCGCCCACCGCATCCAGGCCGGCTCCGACATCTTCCTCATGCCGTCGCGCTACGAGCCGTGCGGACTGACCCAGATGTATGCCCTGCGCTTTGGCACCCCGCCCGTGGCCACGGCCGTGGGCGGCCTGCGCGACACCATCGTGCCCTGGCCCGATCCGGAAGCCACCGGGTTCACCTTTTCCGACACCGACCCGGAGCTCTTTTACCGGGCCATCCTCGACGCCCTGGAGATGTGGAACCAGCCCGAAGCATGGCGGGCCATGGTGGTGCGGGCCATGCGGGCAGATTATTCCTGGGAAAAAGCGGCCAAGAACTATATCAATCTCTATCGGGAACTTGGGGCGGACATCTGATACGAAAAAGCCCGTCTCCTGTTTCGCCGGGCAAATGACGCCGGATCGTCCCGGGTTCGTTGCCGCGTATTCCCCATGACGGCATGGCCGCCCGCGCGGCCCAAAGGAGTCCCCATGCCCACGTCCGTACCGTCCACATTGCCGTGCCTGCCCGTTGACCTTGGCGAACTGGATATCTTCCTCTTCGGCCAGGGCAAGCACTGGGACCTGTACCGGGTGCTGGGGGCCCACGCAAAGGACGGTCCCGAGGGGCAGGGGTACCGGTTCGCTGTCTGGGCACCCAATGCCCGGGCGGTCTCGGTCGTCTTCGATCACAACGACTGGACTCCGGGCCGCCACGCCCTGCATCCTGTGGCGGCTTCAGGCATCTGGGCCGGCTTCATTCCGGGTTTTGAGAAGGGCTGGCTCTACAAGTTCGCTGTGGAGCAAAAGCACGGCGAAACAGTGCTCAAGGCCGATCCCTTTGCCCTGTGTACGGAGATGCGTCCCGGCATCGCCGCCCGGGCCTGGGACCTCGACAGCTATGTCTGGCAGGACGAGGCCTGGATGGCCGGTCGCCGGGAGAATGGCCTGCCGCTCAATGACGCCATTTCCGTCTACGAGGTCCACCCCGGCTCCTGGCGCTGGAAAAGCGAGGAGTACGGCTCGTTTTATTCCTACCGCGACCTGGCCGAAACCCTGGTGCCCTACGTGCGCGACCTGGGATTCACCCACATCGAATTCATGCCCCTGGCCGAGCATCCCCTCGACGAGTCCTGGGGCTACCAGACCGGCCATTATTTCGCCCCCACCTCCCGGTTCGGCAGCCCGGAAGAGTTGCGCTATCTGATCGATGTCTGCCACCAAAATGGCATCGGCGTCATCCTCGACTGGGTGCCGGCCCACTTTCCCAAGGATGCCTGGGGGCTTGGTCGCTTCGACGGCACAGGCCTTTTCGAGCATGAAGACCCCCGCCAGGGCGAGCACCCGGACTGGGGCACCTATGTCTTTAATTACGACCGCCACGAGGTCAAAAACTTCCTGCTGGCCAATGCCCTGTACTGGTTCAAGGAATTCCATGTGGACGGGCTTCGCATCGATGCCGTGGCCAGTATGCTTTATCTCGATTACTCCCGGGAGGATGGCCAGTGGGTTCCCAACAAGTTCGGCGGCAAGGAGAACATCGCGGCCATTGAGCTGTTGCGGGAATTAAACGGCGTCGTCCATGAGCATTTTCCCGGCGCGGCTATGATCGCCGAAGAGTCCACCTCCTGGCCCGGCGTCTCCCGGCCGGTGTACACCGGGGGCCTCGGGTTTACGTTTAAGTGGAACATGGGCTGGATGAACGACACGCTCGACTATTTCACCAAGGACCCGATCTACCGGGCCTACCACCAGAACCAGCTCACCTTTTCCATGCTCTACGCCTTCCACGAGAACTTCATCCTGCCGCTGTCCCACGACGAGGTCACCCACGGCAAAGGCTCGCTTATAAGCAAGATGCCCGGTGACCAGTGGCAGCAAATGGCCAATTTGCGCCTGTTTCTGGCCTATATGTGGGCCCATCCCGGCAAAAAGCTCATTTTCATGGGCTGCGAATTCGGCCAGTGGAAGGAGTGGAACTCCCGAGAACAGCTCGACTGGGTGCTGACCGAATTCCCCAGCCACCAGGGCGTGGCCCAACTCCTTCGGGCGCTTAATCGCGTGCACAAGGAGCATCCTTCCATGCACGCCAAGGACAACGACTGGACCGGATTTGAGTGGGTGGACCTGTCGGACTACGCCGCCTCGGTCATCACCTTTTTGCGCAAATCCCCTGATGGCGCGCCCATCCTGTGGGCCTTTAACTTCACCCCCATCGTGCGCGAAAATTATACCGTCGGCTGCCGTATCCCCGGCTACTGGCGGGAAATCGCCAATACCGACGCGGCCCTTTTCGGCGGCACCAATGCCGGCAACGGCGGCGGCGTCATGGCCCAGCCTGCCGCCTACGGCGGCTGGCCCCACTATCTGTCCCTGACGCTCCCCCCCCCTGGCCGCCGTGGCCCTGACGCCTGAAGGATAAAAGACTGGGAGGAGGCATTGCCTCCTCCCAGACCCTCCTCCACCGGGGGGGATAATCCCCCCCGGACCCCCTTGATGGGGGTGGGTGGGGTGTTGGCAAGTGTTTCGTGGGGAGACCCGGGACGGGGAGTTGACGCGCCTGGGAAGCGAAGCCCAACCCCAAGAGAAAGATGGAGTATTATGACTGCCTCTGCCAGATCTGCCCCGATTCTGCTCACCCTCGGCGATGCCAACGGCCTGGGGCCGGAACTGGCCTGCCGGCTCCTTGCCGGCCCGGACGCCGTTGCCTGTGGTCGTCCCGTTGCCCTGGTCGGGCCGGAGTCGGCCTTGCTGTGGCACTGTGAGCGTCTGGGGCTGGCCCCGTTCTGGACGCGTCTGGCCGATGGCGAAGCTCTGGCCGAGGCCGCGCCCGGTGTCTTGCTGCTGGAACCGCCGCGTCTGGCCGGACTGCCGGTCACTCCGGGCCGGGAGACGCCGGCTGGCGGACTGGCCGCCGGGGAAACCCTGGAATACGTCGTGGCGCTCCTTGCCAAGCATCCCGACTGGGGACTGGTCACCGGGCCGCTGTCCAAGGCGGCGCTCAATGCCGCCGGTTTTGCCTTTCCGGGCCACACCGAATTTCTGGCCGAACGCTCGGGCGTGGGGCGAAAGGGCGTGTGCATGCACCTGTGCGGCCCGATTCTTCGGGTCAGCCTCGTCACCACCCATCCGCCCCTGGCCAAGGTGCCCTCCCTGGTCACCTACGACCGGGTGGCCCGTTGCCTGAACCTGACCTGGGACTATGTGCGCCGGTTGGGCGTATCGGATCGGCCCATTGCCGTGTGCGGCCTAAATCCCCATGCCGGGGAGGGCGGACTGCTCGGCCACGAGGATGAGGACGTGGTGCGTCCGGCCGTGGCCGCGGCCGTGGCCAAGGGCGTGTCGGCTGTCGGGCCGCTGCCGGCGGATACCCTGTTTTACCGGGCCGTCCAGGGGGAATTTTCCGCCATCCTGGCCATGTACCATGATCAGGGCCTGCCGCCCCTCAAGCTTCTCCACTTTAAAGACACCGTCAACGTGACCCTTGGCCTGCCCTTTGTGCGCACCTCGGTCGGCCATGGCACGGCCTTTGATCTCGTAGGCACGGGCAAGGCGGCCACCAGTTCGCTGGCTGCCGCCCTGTCCCTGGCCTGCCGGCTCACCGGCGGAGGCATAGAGTGAGAGAAGAGTGAAGGCAGAGAAGAGGGGGAATGCCTCCGGCGGCCGGGGGATGATCCCCCCGGACCCCTGCAAAGGGGGAAGTTTTCGACGAGTAATTTACGCTGCAATTGCAAATGATTATACTCAAAATAGAGGTGGGATTCCAAAGGGCTCAGCCCTTTGGCCGCCGGAGGCATTCCCCCTCTTTTCAACTGTTATGCCACCACCCACACGGCCAGCCCTTTGGCGGCGTGGATGATCTTGGTTGAGACGCTGCCAAAGAGAAATTCCTCCTGCTTCGACACCCCTCGTCGGCCAACCACCACTGTGCCGTAGCCGCCTTCCGCGGCCAGCCGCAGGATTTCCAGGGCAATGCTCGTGCCGATGCTGCATTCCTGGGCGTCACGCAAGGGTGAACGGCAACTTTCCACAAAGCGCGTGGTCACTGCCGCCTCGGGCACGCCGGCGGCGACGAGCATGTCCCGGGCCTGGACCAGGGCGAGCTGCATGGCTTCGATGCGCTTGGCGCATTCCGCTTTCCAGGCTGCGTCGTCGGCAAACAGGTCGCGGTCCGGCGTCCGCTCGATGGCCACCACCTCCACGCGTCTGTCCCCGTCGCTGCCGACCATGGCGGCGGTATAGGCGACAGAACGCTCTGCATTCTCCGATCCATCGTAGGCAATGAGGATTTTATCCGTGTTCATGGCTGCTCCGGCTGCTTAAACAGTTGGCTTGGAGAGATCGTCGTGGGCCCGCGACAGATCGTCGATAAATTCCTTGGCCGTGTCGTAATAGACTTCCGCTGCCAGGGAAAACCGCAGCAGCACGCGATTGAGGCTGTCTGGAATATAGGGAAAAAGTTTTTTGAGATTGACGATGCGGTTGGGGAACATGATGGAACAGTCGTCTGTTGTGATGTCTGCTCGTTGGGACGGGGTCATGTCCTGGGTGTTGTGTTGGCCCATGCCGACCAGGAATTGGATGATGTTGCCCAGGCCAAAGAGATCGAGGCCAAACGGGCTTTCCTGGAAGTCGAAGGTATAGTCGAAGTCGATCCAGGCAAAGCGGCCGGTGTCGTAGAGCACGTAGAGATGGTCGCGCCGGATGTCGCCGTGTTTCTCGCCCCGATCATGGAGCCATTTGATGGCTTGGCAGGCCTCGATGAAGCGTTCCAGCACCTCCGGGAACAGTCCGTGGAAATAGTCGCGGTGGGGCATCTCCAGGGCCTCGATCTTCTCGTCAAGGCGTTTGCCGGCCACGACGTCCAGGATGCGCACCGGATTTCCCGCCGTGTCGTAAATGGTCACGCCCTGCATGAACCGGTCGTCGCCGTGGACCAGATCGAGGATGCGGGTCTCTTTGCGCGGGCTTCGGGTGCAGGTGACCATCATGGAGCCGATGGTCATGGGGAATGTTTCGTGAAAGACGAGTTTTAAGATGTTGCGGCCGCCGGTTTCCAGGCAGCGGCAGCGTTTGACCCAGAACTTGGGGTCTTCCATGCCGAACCGGCGCTCGGCCTCGTCGCGAAGGACCAGAAAGTGGCGGTCTTCCAGGACGATGACATCGCCGTGGCTGATGCGCATGAATTCCGTCGTGTCGGTGTAGAGGTCGCCGACGTGGCGGGCC
The DNA here is from genome assembly GCF_001936595.1 of Desulfovibrio sp. DV. Classification (GTDB taxonomy): domain Bacteria; phylum Desulfobacterota; class Desulfovibrionia; order Desulfovibrionales; family Desulfovibrionaceae; genus Solidesulfovibrio. The sequence goes on along the minus strand of NZ_MLBG01000047.1, from coordinate 16,682 downwards.
GGAAAATCCGGGGCCATGCGGGCGAGCAGGTCGCGGGCTGATGGGGCCAAGGGTGCCTCCGTGTCGCAATGGAGTTCCCGTATCCTTTGCCCCAATTGCCACGCTTCGGCAATGCCCAACCCCGAGAAGCGCCAGGGAAAAAAGAGAAGGAGACCGGATTTGCGCCCAGGCCTGCAGGTTGCGAAGCGACCGGACTTGTCGACAATTCCTTGGCAGTGCTACACTGCAGGCAACAAGACGCAGGCAGGCCGCGTCCCTGTCGCATGGGGCGACTGCGGCCCGGGCCGGCAATCGTGTCGACCGGCGTTGGACCGAGGAGTGGCAAACAGTATGGATCAGAAACGGGTTGCTATTGTTACGGGAGCGTCCCGGGGTATCGGTGCGGCCATTGCCAGGCGTCTCGCGGCCGACGGGCTGGCCGTGGTCGTCAATTACGTTGCTGGCGAGGCCAAGGCCCAGGCTGTGGTCAAAGACATCGTGGCTGTCGGCGGCCACGGGGTGGCCATCCGGGCCGATGTGTCCGATTCCGGGGATGCTGCCGAACTGTATGAAGCTGCCGAGGCCGTCTACGGCGGGGTGGATGTGCTCATAAACAATGCCGGGGTGATGCAGCCGGGACTGGTTTCTCTGGCCGACACCGACGACGCGCTTTTTGACCGGCTGGTGTCGATCAATCTGCGCGGCAGCTTCAACATGCTGCGCCTGGCAGCCGCAAAGCTGCGCCAGGGCGGGCGTATCGTCAATTTCTCTTCAAGTGTGGTCGGGCTGGCTCCGGCCGGCTATTCCATATACGCCGGCACCAAGGCGGCCATGGAAACCATCACCGCCATCTTTGCCAAGGAACTGCGTGGCCGGGATATCGCCGTGACGGCCCTGGCTCCCGGGCCGGTTGGCACCGAGCTGTTCCTGACCGGCAAGACGCCGGAGATGGTGGAAAAAATCGCCCAGGCCACGCCCATGGGCCGCCTGGGAACGCCCGAAGACATCGCCGGGGTGGTGGCCTTTCTGGTCGGGCCGGAAGGCGGCTGGATCAATGGCGCGGTCATCCGGGCCAACGGCGGTATGGTCTAGGGTGCGGCACTACTCGCTGCGGCGGATGTTGTAGACGCCGCGCCCTTCGGCCACATGCGCATCCGGACTGCCGTCCGACCACAGGACGACCTGGGCGTTGCCCACCCGGTTGCCCAGGAGCCTGACGGTTGCTTCGGCGTAGAGATCGTGGGCCGTGGCCGGGCGCAGGTAGTCGACGCACAGGTCGATGGTGGCGATGCGGTCCGTGAGCTTGCAGCGCGTCCAGACGGCAAAACCGGCGCAGACATCGGCCAGGGTGGAGATGACCCCGCCGTGGATGGCCGGCCGGCGGGCGTCGCCGATGAGGTCCTCACGAAAGGGGATAAAAAGCCGCACCCGTCCTTCCTCGATTTCGGACACCCGAATGCCGAGCATTTTCTGAAACGGCAGTCCGTTTTCGATCAGATCGGCCAACACATTGAAATCCATAATGTAACCTCCACAGTGCACCGGTAGCCCGATCAGGCAGGGGGCGCACGATAACGCGGCCGGCCGGTCGGGGCAACCCGTCATGATGCCGTGTCAGCCAATGCGCAGAGGGTGGTGGAGACAACCCAGAAAGAGGGGAGTGGCATCTCCCTGGAAAACACGAAAAAGGCCTCGCGACGTGCATCGCGAGGCCCTGGAAATCCGGTGGTGGAGGCGATGGGACTCGAACCCACGACCTCTGCGTTGCGAACGCAGCGCTCTCCCAGTTGAGCTACGCCCCCATCGGGAAGACGGTTATTAAGCGCAATCGCCCGTGGGGTCAAGAAGACCTTTGCCAATTTCACTGCGTCATCAATTCGTCAGGCCATCCCTGTTGACCTCACCCGCACCTGATGCCACTATGCCAATTGAAACACCCCTGAAACCATTATGCCTTTTTTGGCGGAACATCCGCCCGGAGCCATTTCATGAAGATCCATCGCGCCCTGCGCATGGAGCGCTGCATCGGTTGCCATTCCTGTTCCCTGGCTTGCGCCCGACTGGTCTACAAGTCCGTGTCCTGGGACAGGGCCGGTATCCGCATCCGCTCCACCGGCGGCGTCTCCAGCGGTTTCCAGGCCATCTTGTGCCTGGCCTGCGATCCCGCCCCCTGCGCTGCCGCCTGCCCGACCGGAGCCATGGTCCAGCGCAAATCCGGCGGCGGCGTCCTGCTTAAAAAATCGCTTTGCATCCAATGCGGCAAGTGTGCTGCCGCCTGCCCGGTGGAAGCCATCGCCCTGGACGCCTCCGGCAATCCCAGCGTGTGCGTCCATTGCGGCCAGTGCATTGCCTATTGCCCCCACGATTGCCTGGAGCTGGTCGAGGCCGACAAGCCAGACGCCGCCCCCTGCCTGGAGAGTTGCCATGTCGAGCGATAACGATCTCTTTCGCGTTCTCATCTATGACCTCACCCGCCAGCGCGGCGAGCTGGCCTTGCTCCCCGGCCGGCGGCAGTTCATCGGCGGTTCGGGCCTGGCCGCGCTTCTCTATGAAAAATACGGCCTGCCCGGGGCCGCGCCCTTTGATCCCGGCCAGCCGCTTATTTTCGCCATCGGCCCGGCTACCGGCTATTTTCCGCTCATGAGCAAGACCGTGTGCGGCTTCAAATCGCCCTACAACAGCAACTACGCCGAATCCCACGCCGGCGGCCGCTCGGCCCTGGCCCTGCGCTTTGCCGGTTACGACGCCCTGGTCGTCACCGGCAAGGCAGCCCGTCTGTCCACCCTGGTGGTCGGGTCCCGGCGCATCGAACTGATCGACGTCCACTATCTGGCCGGGGCCGACGTGTTTACCACCGGCAAGCTCCTGCGAAAAATCGCCTCCGGCGCGTCCGGGCACCGCAGCATCCTGCGCATCGGCCCGGCCGGCGAGAACGGCTCAAGCTATGCCTGCATCAATGTGGACACCTACCGCCACTTCGGCCGGCTCGGGGCCGGGGCGGTCATGGGGGGCAAAAACGTCAAGGGCATCGTCCTTATGGGCGACGGCGATCTGCCGTTGCCAGAGGACAAGGGCTATGCCAAGCTTTTCAAGGACATCCACGAAAAGGTCACCTCCTCGGGGATGATGGAGAAATACCACAACCTGGGCACGCCGGCCAATGTGCTGCCCTTAAATGAGCTCAAATCCCTGCCCTGGCGCAATCTGGCCGCGACTTCCGATCCCGATGCCGACAAGATTTCCGGCGAGGCCTTTGCCGAGAAACTCCTCATGCACAACGCCGCCTGTTCCGGCTGCCCGGTGGGCTGCATCCATGTCGGCATGGTGCGCGAGATGTTTTCGACCTCCCACCGCTTCGCCATCCATCAGGTGGCCTACGACCACGAGCCGAACTTCGCCGCCGGTCCCATGCTCGGCGTGGTCGATCCAGTCGAGGTGCTGGCCATAAACGACATGGCGGACCGCCAGGGGCTGGACATCATTTCCGCCGGCGTGGCCCTGGCCTGGGCCGTGGAAGCGACCGAAAAGGGGCTCATTTCGGAAAAGGAAACCGAGGTGAAGCTGACCTTCGGCGATGCGGCGGCATTCAAGCGGGCCATGTGGCTCATTGGGCACAAGGCCAACGAGTTTTATGCCCTCCTTGCCCAGGGTACCATGGCGGCGGCGGCGCACTACGGCGGCGGGGACTATGCCTGCGTCCTTGGCCAGGAAATGGCCGGCTACGCCACGGGCGAGACCTATTTCGCCTCCCAGACGGTCGCCTTCCGCCATTCCCACCTGGACACCGGGGCCTATTCCTATGACCAGAAGCACAAGGAGCATGATGTCCCTGCCGTGGTCAAATTCCTGGTGGACGACGAACGCGAGCGGGTGCTCCTGACCTGCCTCGTGGCCTGCCTGTTTGCCCGCGAGGTCTACAAGCCCCAGACTATGGTCGATATCCTGGGCTGCCTGGGCCATCCCGAGCTGGCCGCCAATCTCGACACGGCAGCGGAAAACGCCCGGCGCGCCCGGTGGCGGCTCAAAATCGCCACCGGCTATGATCCCATGGCCACGCACATCCCCAAGCGCTTTTCCGAGGTGACCACCTGGAAGGGGCCGGTGGATGCCGTCTATATGGAGGCCCTGCGCCAGGGCTATGCCCGGGCCGTGGCCGAACTCGGCGCACCGTTGCCGGCACCAAGCGCCTAGTTCGTGAGAGAAGATGAGATTGAGAGGAGAGGAGAGAAAGAGTGCCTTGTATGTTTCTCCATCGGGGATAACTTGATGGGGTCCCGGGGACGATAGGTCGAAATTGCCTTGAGTTTTAAGCTCGAGCCGGAGCCATGATCGTCGTCCCCTTTCTTCCATGAAGCCCGAACCGTTGCTTGGGCTAAGAGCCCGTATCACAAGGCTGGGTACTGGAGGATTTTACATGGCTGCCGAGTGCTTTATAGGAATTGATGTTTCTAAAGAAAACCTGGATGTCCACACACTTCCCGATGGGAACGCCCTGCAATTTGTTAACGACCCTGATGGCATTAAAGCTATCTGCAGGAAATTTTCTAAACTCCGTCCGAATCTTATTATTATCGAGGCGACAGGTGGTCTTCAAATTCCTGTTGCAACAGCGTTAAGCCTCAAAAAATTTCCGGTTGTAGTCATTAATCCCCGCCAGGCTCGTGATTTTGCGATGGCTAAGGGGAGATTGGCTAAAACGGATAAAATTGATGCTGAGATACTGGCGCTTTTTGGCAAGCTGATGGAACCTGAAGTACGCCCCCTGAAGGACGAGCAAGCACAAGAAATGAGCGCGTTTATGTCCAGGCGTAACCAGCTTATCCGGATGCTTGTCATGGAGAAGAATCGTTTTTCTCGGGCCTATGGTTCAGTGAGAAATGACATTGAGAAGAATATAGACTGGCTTGAAGAGCGTTTGTCTGAGATTGATACCCATCTTGGAAGAATTGTGCGGGCCAGTCCTATTTGGAGAGAACGAGATAACTTGCTTCGAAGTGTCCCTGGCGTTGGAGATGTTCTTTCAAGAGCACTCTTATCCAATCTTCCAGAGCTTGGGACATTAAATCGCCGGGCAATAGCTGCGCTTGTTGGTGTTGCCCCTCTCAATTGTGATAGCGGGAAACATCGAGGGAAGCGTCGCGTCTGGGGTGGTCGCAGTGATGTACGTTCCATTTTATATATGGCTGTATTGTCTGCAAAGAAATACAATCCCGTGATCCGCGATTTTTACAATCGCCTCAAGGATGCAGGCAAGCCGCATAAAGTCGCTGCCGTTGCCTCCATGCGAAAGCTGATAACGATTCTAAATGCGATGGTGCGATCCGGTCAGCCTTGGGCACAGTGCGCAAATGCGGCGTAAATCCGTGCTTTCCGGTTGACTGGGAACACCGTTGCTCCGGCGGCCGGGGGGATGATCCCCCCGGACCCCTGCAAAGGGAAAAATTATTAGCAGGGTACTGCCAAGGCGGCCTTTTTCTTGAGGACTGGACGAAAGTTCTGGTCTACGATCACTCGGCCTGGACCCGCCGCACCGGCAGCGGTTTTTCGGCCGGGCCAATTGCTTACGCCAGCATATCCATAAGGAGCACGGCTCATGGCACTTATGACGGAACTGCCCGCCCACGCGGCCCTGGCCGAGCACTACCAATCGGCCCAGCATCTTCACCTGCGCGACCTTTTCGCGGCCGATCCGGAGCGCTTCGCCCGCTATTCCCTGCGCCTGGGCGATATCCTGTTTGATTATTCCAAAAACCGGGTGACCGACGCCACCATGGCCCTGCTTTTCGATCTGGCCCGGCAGGCCGGGGTCGAGGCCCGGCGCGACGCCATGTTTGCCGGCGAAAAGATCAACCGCACCGAGGACCGGGCTGTGCTCCACGTGGCCCTTCGCAACCGGGCCAACCGGCCCATTCAGGTCGACGGCGCAGACGTCATGCCCGAGGTCAACCGGGTGCTCAATCAGATGCGCATTTTCTGCGGCCGCATCCATTCCGGCCAGTGGAAGGGGTACACCGGCAAGCGCATCACCGACGTGGTCAATATCGGCATCGGCGGTTCGGACCTGGGGCCGCAGATGGCCTCCCTGGCCCTGGCCCACTTCGCCGTGCCGGGTATCACGCCACATTTCGTCTCCAACGTGGACGGCACCCACATGGTGGAGACGCTCAAGCGTGTGTCCCCGGAGTCGACGCTTTTCATCATTGCCTCCAAGACCTTTACCACCCTGGAAACCATGGCCAATGCCCATGCGGCCCGGAGTTGGTTCCTGGAACATGCCGGGGACGAGGCCGCCGTGGCCAGGCATTTCGTGGCCCTGTCCACCAATGCCAAGGCCGTGGCCGCCTTTGGCATCGACACCGCCAACATGTTCGCCTTCTGGGACTGGGTCGGCGGGCGCTATTCGCTGTGGTCGGCCATCGGCCTGTCCATTGCCCTGGCTGTCGGGTTTGACAATTTCGAGGCCATGCTCGAAGGGGCCTTTGTCGCCGACGAGCATTTCCGCACCGCCCCGCTTGAGCGCAACATCCCCGTCATTATGGGACTGCTCGGCATCTGGTACAACAACCACTTCGGGGCCCAGACCCAGGCCATCCTGCCCTATGACCAATACCTGACGCGCTTTGCCGCCTACTTCCAGCAGGGCGACATGGAGAGCAACGGCAAGTCGGTGGCCACCGACGGCCGTCCGGTCGATTATTCCACCGGCCCGGTCATCTGGGGCGAACCCGGAACCAACGGCCAGCACGCCTTTTACCAGCTCATCCACCAGGGAACCAAACTCATCCCCTGCGATTTTCTGGCTGCCGCCCGGACACTCAATCCCCTGGGCCGGCATCAGGACATGCTCCTGTCAAACTTCTTTGCCCAGACCGAAGCGCTTATGAAGGGCAAGACCGTGGACGAGGCCCGCACGGAACTGGCCGGCAAGGGCCTCTCCGACGACCAGCTCGAACTGTTGGCCCGGGCCAAGTCCTTTAGCGGCAACCGGCCGACCAATTCGTTTTTGTATGCAACCCTTGATCCCAGGACTCTGGGGACGCTCATTGCCCTGTACGAGCACAAGATCTTTACCCAGGGCACCATCTGGAACATCAATTCCTACGACCAGATGGGCGTTGAACTGGGCAAGGTGCTGGCCGGGGCGATCCTGGAAGAGTTGGCGGACGAGACAGCGGTGGCCGGGCACGACTGCTCGACCAACGGGCTGATCAATTACTACAAGGAACTGCGCGGGGAGTAGCCGGTTTGGCCTCTGTCCCGATTGTCCGGGCCGGCCGCAATGTCCTTGACGTGGACATTGCGGCCGGCTCTTTTTTATGCTGCGGGTGTTTTACCGGGCGATGCGCAGCAAGCGCTCGGCCATCATGGCCGGGGCCATCTCGCATTTGAGGCTGGCCGAAAGGGCCAGTTCCCCCCGCACGTCCATGGGCTGGCTGCCGTGGGCCGCAGCCAGGGCCGCCTCGAAGGCCCGGCGCAACTCCCGAAACGACTGCTCCACCTCAGGATAGGCATTGTCCTGGCGCCAGGGCAGGCGCAACGATTGCCGCAGCGTGCCGGCAGCGTGGGTGGGCGTGGCCAATTGGTAGACGCCGATAGGCGCAATGCCTGCCCGCTCGTGTTCATGGGGATAACAGTGGGCCTGCCAGGAGGCGGCCGGTTCGGGGATGGTGGAGTCGATACGCACGTAGGGCAGGGCCAGGGACTTTTCCTGGCCTTCCAGCACCACGTCGTAGGACAATTCCGGCCGCAGGTTGCCGCGTTTTTTTTCAATATGCCAGGTGATGCGCATGGGCGTGTCCTTTATTATGGAAAGCGCAGGACATCGCCAAAGGGCGGCTGTCCCTGGGCTGTGGCCGGCACGGCCCACAGCACCGGATAGGGCGGCTCGGCCGGAAAACGGTCGCACGCAAGGTCGGTGCAATAGATCAGGCAGGCCGGGTTCAAGCCGTCGGCCTCCACCTTGGCGAAAACCGGGCGGAAGTCCGTGCCGCCGCCGCCGGTGGGGACAAAGGCCGGCGGGGGATCGATGCGGGTGAAAATGCGCGCTTCGCCAACGGCCGCATCGCAGCAGTAGACCAGCAGGCGGGTGTCGCAGACATCAAGGATGGCCGACAATTCGGCGTAAAATGCAGCCAGCAGGGCCTCGTCCACCGAACCGGAGGTGTCGATGGCCAGGACCACGTCGCCAAGGGTCATGGATCGCGGCGAGGGCAGATACAGGCCCATGTGGACATGGCGGCGGCTGGGCGGCGACCAGGAATAGTCGCTGACCGCCCGGGCCAGGATGAACCGGCGCAGCAGCGTGGCCCAATCGAGCTTGGGCCGGGCCAGTTCGACCAGGAACCGCTCCAGCCCGGCCGGCATGTTGCCCATGGCCGCTGCCGCCCGGCGGGACTGGTTGACGTCCTGGCGCAGTTTTTCGGTCAGATCCCGGCGCTCTGATTCCTGGCGCTCACCGTCCAGATCGGGATGGTCGCGCACCTCGCCGACACTGCGGCTGGACGTGTCCCCTGGTCGTCCGTCGCCGTCCTTTTTGCCGCTGGCCGATTGGCGCTGCCGGGTCGCGCTGGAAAAATCAGCCCCGGGCGGGGCGGCCTTGGGATCGGTTGGCGCGCCGGCAAAGGGCGTGTCCCCGTCGCCGCCGCCGGGAGCCGTCTCGGCCGGGACGGCTGAGGCTTTGGCTTTTTGAGACCCTCCGCCGCCATGGCGCTGCTCTATATCGCCGGTGAGGGCGGCATAGATGGCCTCGGCCGGTTTTCCGGCCTGGGTGGCCTCGAAGGGGTGGCCCCTTGGCAGGGTGAAGCCCGACTCTACGAGCAGGGCGGCGATGGCCAGATCGCAGGCCTTGTTCCACAGGGCCGGGTCGCGGTCCTTCCGGCGCAGATGGTGTTCGCAGGCCAGATGCAGGATTTCATGGGCCAAAAGGGCGGCGATATCCTCCTCGCTGCGGGCGGCCAGGGCCAGGGGATTGTAGCCAAGGCGCACGCCGTCGGTCCACATGTCCCGGCAGCCGGCGTCGTCGATGGGAATGAGCCGCAGGGCCATGGCTCCGAAGAAAGGATGGGCCAGCACCAGCTCCATCCTGGCCCGCACGAGCTTTCGGACCACGGCGTCGGGCGCGCTCACACGAACACCTCGGCATTGTCCCTGGCCCAGGCGGCAAAAGACTCGGTGTGGGCGGCCCGGCTGTCATGGCGCACGGCGTCGCGCATGAGCAGCACGCCAAATTCCACCGGCAGCCGGGCGGCGTAGCGGGTCAGCGCCGGCATGGTTTCCGGGCTGGCCATGCGCCCAAGCGCCTCGCAGATGGCGTAGGCTGCCCCGGGTTCGGCCGGAGCCGGGGCGGCGTCGGGATCGGCCAGCACGGCATCGGTGTCGGGAAGCTCCCGCCACAGCTTCAAATAGCCGGAAAATTCCAGGGCTGCGCCGTCGCCGACCGCGCCGCGCAGCAGGTCCAGCTCCACGTCCGGGTCGGGCGCGCCGGCCAGCATGGTGGAGACGAATTCCCAGGACCGGGGCGTGGGAAAGGCCCGCGAGGCCACGGCCGGATCGAAACCATGGAGCAGGGACGGCCGGAAACGAAGGAAGGAAATGACCTCCGGGCGCAGCCCGGCCCGGGTGGCCCAGGCTACCCAGTCTTCGAGATGGGCCTCGATTTCCAGATGCACGAACCGGTTGGCCAGGGCCGAGGGCATCCGGTGGGTGACAGCCCGGTCCTGGTCGCGGTTGCCGGCGGCAATGACGGTCCAGCCGTCGGGCAGACGGTATTCACCCAGGGCCCGGTCGAGGATGAGCTGGTAGCAGGCGGCCTGGACCAGCGGCGGGGCGGCGTTTAATTCGTCGAGAAAGAGCACTCCCTGGCCGGTGGCCGGGAGAAAGGCCGGCGAACGCCAGTGGGTGCGGCCGTCGGCGTCGATTTGCGGCAGCCCGCGCAGGTCCACGGGATCAAGGAGCACGGCCCGGATGTCAATGAGCGACAAGCCAAGACTCTCGGCCGTCTGGGCCACAAGCTGGCTTTTGCCCACCCCTGGCGGTCCCCATAGGAACACAGGCTGGCGGATGGGGAGCAGGGTGGTCAGGGCGCGGGCGATATGGGATGGGATCACGGGGTGTTGCCTCCGGGGAAAATATCCCGGAGTGCCGCCGTTTTTGGAGCAGGAGCGCGGAAAGCGGCCTGGCGCGGACTTCCACGCCGCCTGACGCGCCGGGCATAGCCACCGTCCGGCAACGCTCCGGGATGGGTGGTTGATAGTGAAATTGAAAATGATTGTCAATTGCGATCAAGGGCCTGTGCGGAGGCTACGGGTGAAGCTTCCAGGCGGGATTCCAAAGGGGGCAGCCCTTTGGCCGGCGGAGCAACGGTGGTTCCCGTCAAGCCCAAGCACCAACGGGCACGATCTCCTCGCCACTTTTCCTGTACAACGGCCGCTCACCGGCTCGGCAACGCCCCCAGTCAAAGCAAACTCCCCCTTGGAGGGGATTCCAAAGGGACTCAGTCCCTTTGGCCGCCGGAGGCATTCCCCTCGTTCTCTCACTCCCCCGGCCGCCTCTTCCACTCGTCAGTTCAGACCGGCAGGTCCGGGAGCAGGCAGGCATCGCCGCAGACGGCCAGGTAGTCGTCGACGGCTTCTTCAAAGGCGCGTTGCAGGGCCTCGGGGCTGTCGCCGTGGAAAGTGACGATGTCCCGGATGCCGTGGACGCGTCCGTGCAGGGCGCCGTCGGCTTCCTCGGTGCAAAGCAGGCAATAGCCCTTGTAGGTGGCGTAACAGACAGGGGTGTCCATGGCGGGTCAGTCCTTCTAGACGGCCATGCCGGAGCGGATGAGAAATTCCCGGATATCGGCGGCGCAGCCTTTGTCGAGCACTTTTTCCGGATGGGGCCGGTGGAAAAACCCTTTCACCCCGCCGAGCAGAAATCGCACCCGGGAGCCGGCCGTTTTCTGGTGATGGTGGATTTCCTGTCCGCCCAGGGCGCGGATCAGCGAGGCCACGTCGTCCCACAGGATGTCCGGGCGGGCCGGGGCGGTAAAAAGCGCTTCCCAGGTGCGCAAACGGGCGCTGTTGAGCTTAAGGGCCGGCTGATGCGGCAGGATTTGGGCGGCAGGCGTCATGGGGCCTAAGAAAAGCAAAGGGCTGCTGCGGCGTCAAGGGGCGATTCCGGATTGGAGGGCTGGTGTGGGCAATAACCCCGGACGGCCTTGGAGGATGCGGGGATGGGGCCGTCCGGGGCGAGGCGAGGACAACTTTGACTAGTCACGGGTCCAGTAGAGGACGTGGCCGGTTTTTTCAAGTACGGCGCGCAGTTCGCGCTCCCGGGTCTCGGGCAGCCCCTGGATGCGGACGGCCACTTCCCGCTGGTCCGGGGCCACCCGGCCGTACGACGACAGGATGCTGATGATCCGGGCCTCGAACCGGCGCAGTTCGTCGAGTATGGGCTTGAGGCTGCCTTCGGACATATCGAGTCGAAGCCCGATCTGGATGCCGCCCTGGTCGATGCCGGTGATGGAGACGAACAGCCGGAAGATGTCGGTGTCGGTGATGATGCCGACCACCTTGTTTGTTTCGTCAACCACGGGCAGGCTGCCGAACTTGCGGTCGCGCATAATCAGCGCCGCCCGCTCCACGGTGTCCGTCGACCGGATGGAGACCGGCTCCAGGGTCATGATGCCTTTGACCTTCAGTTCCGAGAGCAGATAGGTCATCTCGTACATGTCCAGGGAGGTGGCCGAGGACGGCGAGGCGGCCTTGAGGTCGCGTTCGGACACGATGCCGACAAGCCGGCCGTCCTTGTCCACCACGGGCAGGCGGCGGATCTTTTTGTCGCGCATGATCCGTCCGGCCTTGATCATGGAGACGTCCTCGGTCACCGTGGCCACATCGGTGGACATCCAATCGCCGACAAGCATGAGCTGCTCCTTGGGAAAAAGTGGGTTTACAGGACGGGGTCTGGCGCGCCAGGGCCGGGGACGCCCTCGGGCGACCAGCAGCGCAGCCGGTAATAGTCGGCCAGCATGGTTTCCAGGGACGCAGCCGGCAGATGCTTGCCGCTTGGCAAAGCCTCGCGGTGCAGCCGGGCCGGCAGGCGGTCGTCGGCCGGGGTCAGGCCTTCGCGCAGATTAAACGTCCGGGTCATGTCGGCGATGGCCGCAGCCCGGCGTTTAAGCGCGGCTTCCGATGCGTCCAGGCCCGTGGCCAGGGAAATGACCTGCGCCAGTTCCTCCCAGGTGTAGAGGTCGCGGAAAAACCGGCACAGAATCAGCGTATCGAAGATGGTCAGGCGATCCTCGAATTCGATAAGCAGGGCCGCCTTGTTTTCGACCTGGTCAGGCGGGATCATGCCGGCCAGTTCGGGCTTGTAAAAGGTGGTGCGCAAATGGCAGGCCCCCCGGTCGGAAGTGGCGTAGGCCAGCCCCATGCCTTGGAGGGTGCGGGGATCGTAGCCGGCCGGCTCCAGACCCTTGACGTGGATGGCCAGATCCTCCAGGCCCCAGGCCTTGGCCGCCACCTTGATGCCCTGGCCAAGGAGCGCGCCGATGCCGGTTCCGGCAGCGATGTCGGCAATGAGCCGGGCTGCGCCGTCGGGATCGTTGTAGCGGATGGGGTAGTCGACGCGCCCGAGGGCAACCGCCTCGATGACGAAGCCGCAGAGGTTCCCGGCCGAGATGGTGTCGATGCCCAGCCGGTCGCACAGGTCGTTCAAATAGACGATCTCGGCCATGTCCTCGATCATGCACAGGCCGCCGAAGGCATAGATGGTCTCATATTCCGGGCCTTCGAGCACCATGCCCTGGTGGCGGCCCGAGGCAAGCTTGGCCATGCGGCCGCAGGACATGAAGCACTTGGCGCAGGCATGGGCCTTGACCTCGTGCTCCTTGTGAAACCGCTCGCCCGAGATTTTTTCCCAATGCTCGCAACTGCCCTGGGACCAGTATTTGGCCGGAAAGGCACCGGCTGCGTTCATGATGCCGACCATCATGGTGGTGCCCAGGGCCTTGTAGGCCTGGACCCCTTTGTTCTCCACGCCGCGCTTGGCAAAGGCGGCGGCATAGGCGGCCAGACCGGCAGCATCGGCCGGGGCGCGTTTGCGGTCCCCCTGGAAGACGATGGCCTTGACCCGCTTGGAGCCCATGACCGCGCCAACGCCGGTGCGGCCAGCGCAACGCCAGCGCTCGTTGGCGATCATGGCCAGTCGGCACAGGTTTTCCCCGGCCGGGCCGATGACCACCGCGCCGACGCGTTTGGCGTCATCGCGCGGCAGGACAAAGCGCTCCCGGGCCGCGTCGTCGGCCTCATAGACATCGAGGCCGGCCAGAGTCGTGGCGTCGTGGAAGGTGCAGCCATCGGGGTGGATGGTCAGCCCGGTGAGGGAGCTGGCCGCGCCGGTGAGAATGACGGCGTCAAAGCCGGCGGCATCCACGGCCTGCGGAGTGCGGCCGCCGGAATAGGATTCGGTGTAAAAGCCGGTCTGGGGCGATTTGGTGAATACCCCGTAGCGGCTTGCTCCCCAGGCCGCGCCGCCGCACAGGGGGCCGGTGGCGAAGATCAAGTTGTTTTCCGGGGCCAGGGCATCGACCCCGGCCGGATTGCGATCAAGCAGCAGGCGCGTGGCCAGCCCCTTGCCGCCGAGGTAGGCGTCGAGGTGGGCCGGGTCTGTGGCTTCGATGGCGAAGCTTTGCCGGGTCAGATCGACAGTCAGGATGCGTCCGTAAAAGCCGTGCATGGCTTTCCCTTTCTATATGCCGAGATAGGCGGATTTGACGTGGGGGTTTTCGAGCAGATCCAAGGCCTGGCCGGACATGGCCACCCGGCCGTGCTCCAGGACATAGCCCCGATCCGACAGACGCAGGGAATGGTTGACGTCCTGTTCGACGAGCAGCACCGTGGTGCCGGTGTCGGCGATTTTTCGCAGGGTGTCGAAGATGGACTTGACCAGGATGGGGGCCAGGCCCAGCGACGGCTCGTCGAGCATGAGAAGGCCGGGCAGGGCCATGAGCCCCCGGCCGATGGCCACCATCTGCTGCTCGCCGCCGGACAGGGTCATGGCCAGCTGGGTCTGACGCTCCAGCAGGCGCGGCAACAGTTCGTAGACCTGATGCAGGGTCTTGTGGCGGTCCTTGTAGGCCCGGGTGTTAAAGGCCCCGATGTCCAGGTTTTCGGCCACGGTCATAAGCGAAAAAAGCCGCCGGCCCTCAGGCACGTGGATGATGCCGCGTTCGACGATTTTTTCCGGGGGCAGGGCCTGGACCGGCTCGTTTCGAAAGCGGATGACGCCCGAGGTCGGGGGGACCAGGCCGGAGATGGCTTTGAGCAGGGTGGATTTCCCGGCCCCGTTGCCGCCGATGATGCTGACGACTTCGCCTTCCTCGACGGTGAGCGACAGGTCGTTGATGATCTGGACATCGCCATAGGCGACGTTGATGTGTTCCACGCTAAGCAGCGTCATACTCGCCTCCCAGATAGGCCTTGATGACGTTTTCATCCTTGGTGACGGCCTCGGGCGTGCCTTCGGCAATCTTTTGGCCGAACTGGATGACCACCACCCGGTCGGACAGGGCCATGACGGCCCGCATGATGTGCTCGATGACAAAGACGGTCACGCCCCGGTCCCGAAGGCCCCGGATAATGCCGATCATGTCGTCGACCTCGGTTGGCCGCAGGCCGGCCATGACTTCGTCAAGGAGCAGCAGCTCGGGATCGGTGGCCAGGGCCTTGGCGATTTCCAGGCGCTTGCGGTCGGCGATGGTCAGGTTGCCGGCCAGCATGTCGCGCATGTGGTCGAGTTGGAGGGTAACCAGGACCTCGTCGGCTTTTTCCCGGGCCTTTTGGGTGGAATTGGTGCGCAAAAAGGCCCCGACCATGACATTATACAGGACCGTCTTGGCGGCAAAGGGTTTGACGATCTGAAAGGTGCGGGCCAGTCCCAGCCGGCACAGATCCCAGGGTTTTTGGCCCTGGATGGTGTGGCCGTTAAACTTGATGGTCCCCTCTGAGGGGGCAAAGACCCCGGCCACGAGGTTAAACACCGTGGATTTGCCCGCGCCGTTGGGGCCAATGAGCGCCAGGATCTCGCCTTTGGCGATATGGAGATCCAGGGAGCTGACGGCGGTTAGGCCCCCGAAGTGTTTGGTGAGGTTGGTTATTTCCAGGATATTGCTCATTTTGCGTCTCCCTGGACGGTGATTTTGCGGGCCAGCCGGTCGTAGATGGCAGCCAACGGCGCGGTGAGACCCTTTGGCAGGTAGAGCATGACCAGGATGAGGATGAGCCCGAAAATGACCAGATGCAGGCCGGGCAGCATATCGCTTAAATAGATGCGGGTGAATTCATTGAGCGGCCGCAGGAGCAAGGCGCCGATGACCGGGCCGGCAATGGTGCCGCGTCCGCCAATGAGCGCGATAAAGGCGATTTCAAAGGAGAGGTCCAGTCCCATGAGTCCTTTGGGATAAAAGTACAGCATGAGCTGGGCGTAAAACGTGCCGGCCAGGGCCGTTAAAAAGCAGGACATGGCCATGGCAAAAAGCTTGTAGTTGGCCACGTTGATGCCAAGGGCCGCCGCCGCTTCGGGTTCCTCGCCGCCGGCGGCCAGATAATAGCCGATCTTGGAGCGGGAGATGAACCAGGTCAGTCCCAGGACCAGAATGAGGAGGATCAGGATGATATAGTAGTACGGCAACTTGGACATGAACTGGTAGTTCCAGAACGACGGGTCCTTGAGCGGTATGAGCAGGCCCCGGGGACCGTTTATGTGCAAGGGGCCGATGTTGTCGATATTTTCCACCATGACCCGGATGCCCTCGGCAAAGGCGATGGTGCACAGGCAGAAATAGGCCCCGCGCATCCGGAAGGTGGGCAGGCCGATGACCATGCCGATGATGGCGGCCAGCACCCCGCCGGCCAACATGCCGATCCACGGCGAGACGCCGTATTGCAGGGTGAGGATGGACGAGGTGTAGGCCCCGATGCCGACAAAGACCGAATGTCCGAGCGGCAACACGCCGGCAAAGCCGCCGACCAGATTCCAGGACGTGGTCAGGTAGGCATAGAAAAAGAGCAGGATGAGGATTTGCAGATAGGTGGGGGAAGTCACCACCAGGGGCAGGGCAAAGGCGACCAGGGCCGCCAACACAAGGAGCGTTCGGTCGAGTTGTTTTCGGCTCACAGCGCGTCTCCTACCAGTCCTGTTTGTGGCCGAAGAAGCCCGATGGTTTGACAAAGAGAATGATCAGAAAAATGGCGTAGATGATGGCTTCCGTCCAGGTCGAGGCCATAAACTGCGAGAAAACGGATTCGATGAGGCCGATGACCAGCCCGCCGAGAATCGCCCCGGGGATACTGCCAAGGCCGCCGAGCACCACGATGATAAAGGCCCGGATGTCAAAGACCACGCCCACCGACGGATAGACGTAGTAAAAGGGAATGAGCACGCAGCCGGCGATGCCGGCAATGGCCGTGCCCAGGCCAAAGGCGATGTTGTAGACGCGGTACTGGTTGATGCCCATGAGGTTGGCTGCCTCGCGGTCGAGGCTGGTGGCGCGTAGGGCTTTTCCGGTCTTGGTCTTGCGCATGAAGATGGCAAGGCCGACAGCCGTGGCGATGGCCACGACAAAGCCGGAAAATTTCGGAATGGAGATGATAAATTCCCCAAGGGCGAAAGACTTGTTGGAAATGGCCGTGCGAACCGTGCGGTATTCGGCGCCAAAGAGC
>NZ_MLBG01000046.1 GCF_001936595.1 Desulfovibrio sp. DV | reverse complement strand
GGCCGGTCTGGAACGCTTTTTGCCCAATAGCCTTTCGAAACCGGGCGACCAAGCCGGGTACAATCCGCCCAAGCGGAGGAAAAAAGTCTATGAAAACAATATTTTCCAATAACATTGGACTGCTCGGCAAGGTCATGGACCTGCACCTGGAGCGTCAGAATGTTGTCATGTCCAACATGGCCAACATGGACGTCCCGGCGTTCAAGGCCCGCAGCCTGGATTTTGAAAAGGAACTGCAGTCGGCCCTCAATACCGACGACCGGGGCAAGATGACGCGCACCGCCTCCGGCCATCTGCCCACGGTGTTCAATGCCTCCGGCTTCGAGGGCAACCTGGAAATGGGCTGGAAGCCCCGGGTGGTCCAGGGCCTGGACAGCGTGGACATGGAAAAGGAGATGTCGGTGATGGCGAAGAACACACTTATGTACAACGCCCTGACCGATCTGGCCAAGAAAGACTTCGAAGGCCTGCAGAAGGTCATCATGGACGGAGGAAAGTAGTATGGACCTCTTTACCGCAATGGACATCGGTTCGTCGGGCATGTCTGCCCAGCGCACCAGCATGAACGCCATTTCCATGAATCTGGCCAACATCAAGACAACCCGGACGGTCAACGGCGGCGGACCCTACGTGCGAAAATCGGTCATGCTGGAATCGACTCCGGTGGACAGCCCGTTTTCCAAGGCCATGCAGTCCTCCCAGGACCGCGATCTGGCCGGGGTCAAGGTCACGGGTCTGGTCAACGACAACCGTCCCTTCCGGATGGCCTACGAGCCGGGGCACCCCGACGCCAACGCCGACGGCTACGTCGCCTACCCCGACATCAACGTGGTTGAGGAAATGGCCAACATGATCACGGCCATGCGCAGCTACGAGGCCTCGAGCTCGTCGATCGGGACACTCAAAAACATGTTTACCAAAGCCCTGGAAATCGGGCGTTAACGGAGACACGTCATGGCCATGCCCCCCCTCGCCCTGTCCGCCTACCAGAACGCCATGTCCCAGTCGGCCGGCATCCAGTCCACGGTGTCGCGCTCCCTTATCAAGCCGGCCGCGCCGACCGAAGGCTTCGGCCAGACGCTGACCGAGTCGGTCAAGCGCGTCAACGACATGCAAAACCAGAAAGCCGACATGGTTGAAGCCTTTGCCTCGGGCCAGACCCAAAACGTCCATGAGCTGATGATCAACCTGCAAAAGGCCAGTTCGGCCATGCAGATGACCACGGCTGTGCGCGGCAAGGTCCTCGACGCCTACCGCGAACTGGTCAAAATCCAGTTCTAGGCCCGATTCCTGCTAGAGTCCGCGTAAACGAAGCCCGCCAGGAGACACGCCATGCCCGACTTCCTCAAGCAGCACTTCGAAAAGCTCATCCAGTACTGGTCCAATCGCTCGGCTGCCCAACGCATCCTCCTGGCCGGACTGGCTGGCTCCCTGGTCATCGCCTTCGGGGTCATGCTCATTTTCCTCAATCAGACGGAAATGCGCGTCATGTATACGAATTTACCCCCTGAAGACGCCTCCCGGGTGGTTGAGCTGTTAAAGGCCTCCAAGACGCCCTATGAGCTGCGCGACAACGGGGCCACCGTGCTGGTGCCGGCCGAAGTCGTGTACGAACAGCGCCTCAAGGTGGCCGGCGAAGGGGCCATGCGCGGCCAGGGCATCGGCTTTGAACTGTTTGACGAACTCAAGGTGGGCCAGACCGACTTTGTCCAGCGCATCAACTACACCCGCGCCCTGCAAGGCGAACTTTCCCGCACCATCACTGAATTTCCCCAGGTCGAGAAGGCCCGGGTCCATCTGGTGCTGCCGCAAAAGAGCCTTTTTATCGAAGAGCAGAAAAAGGCCACGGCTTCGGTGGTCCTGACCCTGCGCCGGGGCCAAAAACTTGACGCCAAGCAGTTGCAGGGCATTGTCAATCTGGTGGCCATGTCCGTCGAAGGCCTCACCCCCGACCATATCACCATCACCGACACCACCGGCCAGTCCCTGTACCAGCCGCGCGGCGACGGCGGCCTGGACGGGATGACCACCACCCAGTTCGAGTACAAGAACACCTTTGAAGCCAACCTGGAAAACCGCCTCGAACAGATCCTGACCCCCATCCTCGGCCCGGGCCGGTCCCTGGCCAAGGTCAATGCGGAGCTGGACTTTGCCCAGCGCACCACCCGCAAGGAAATGTACGACCCCAACGCCACCGTGGTGCGCAGCGAACAGAAAAGCGAGGAATCGACCTCCGGCACGGCCGCGGTCGACGCCTCCGGCGCCACCACCACCCCGCGCGGCGGCGGCACGGCCGTGCCCAACACCAATTTCCGGGGCGAAGGCTACTCCGGCACCGAGTCCACCCAGAAGTCCAACCGTGAGAACAAGACCACCAATTTCGAGATCAACAAGGAAGAACAAAATGTCGTCAGCCCGGTTGGCGACTTGAAGCGGCAGTCCATAGCGGTTATCGTGGACGGGACCTACGAGAAGGTCGAGGGTTCCAACACGTTCAAGTTTGCGCCCCGCTCGGCCGAGGAACTGGAACGCATCAAGCAGATCGTGGCCCGGGCTGCCGGCCTCGACGCCGCGCGCGGCGACGAAATCCAGGTGTCGAGCTTCGAGTTCGGCGCTCCGGATGGATCGAGCGAACCGAGCCTACTGCAGACCATGATGGAATACGCCCAGCGCCTGGGCAAACCCTTC
Source organism: Desulfovibrio sp. DV (assembly GCF_001936595.1). Lineage (GTDB taxonomy): Bacteria > Desulfobacterota > Desulfovibrionia > Desulfovibrionales > Desulfovibrionaceae > Solidesulfovibrio. The sequence continues at coordinate 30,268 of NZ_MLBG01000046.1, read as the reverse complement.
ATCAACGGCCTGCTGATCTTCCTGTTCCTTATCCTGGTGGTTCGCCCGGTGGTGCTGGCCCTTATCCGCCCCCGGGTTACCGAAGAGGAGATTGAAACCTTGGAACGTCTGCCCGAAGGCGAAGCCCGGCTGGCCCTGGCCGAGGCCGAGGAAAGCGAGGACGCGGCGGCCATGTTGGAGCCGGGCCGGCAGTTCGAGCTGGCCAAAGGCCTGGCCCTGCAACTGTTCGAAGAAAACATGGAGCAGTCCATTTCGCTCCTCAAATCCTGGCTCAAGCAGGAGGCATAACCCCGCATGGCCGCCATGATGACCGGACCGCAAAAAACCGCCATACTCTGTCTGGCGCTGGGCGAAAAATTCGCCGGAGAGGTCTTCAAACGCCTGGATCGGCGGGAAATCGCCACCATCTCCAAGGCGATGATGGAGATCGAGACCGTACCCAAGGAACAGGTCGAGGAAGTCGTTCACGAGTTCAACGACGCCCTGCAGGTCGGTCGCGACATGGTCACGGGCGGCCCCGACCAGGTGCGACGCCTCCTGTCCAAGACGCTCGACTCCGACACGGCCAAGTACATCATGGAAACCCTCGAGCTGGACACCGGCCCGACCCCCTTCCAGGAACTCAGCAATGTCTCGCCGCGCATCCTGGCCCAGATCCTGCGCAACGAGCATCCCCAGACCTTGGCCCTCATCCTCGGCCACCTCCATCCCGAGCAGGCGGCCGAACTCCTCCAGAATCTTCCCTCGGGCGTGCGGGCCGAGGTGCTCATGCGCCTGTCGCGGCTCGAAGCCGTGGCCGAGGACATGCTCATCGAGGTGGACAAGGTGCTGCAAAACCAGTTGATCGCCATGGGCGGCAAGGAAGGCAAGAAGGTCGGCGGCATCACAGCCGTGGCCGAGATCTTAAACGCCGTGGACCGGGCCACCGAAGAGGAAGTGCTCTCCGAGATCGAAGAGGAATCGGCCCAGACCGCCGAGGACATCCGAAACCTCATGTTCGTCTTCGAGGACATCAAGGCGCTCGATGACCGGGCCATCCGCGAACTGCTCAAGGAAGTCTCCAACGAGGAGCTGACCCAGGCCCTCAAAGGCGCGTCCGAGGAACTCCGCGACAAGTTTTTCAGAAACCTCTCCGAACGCGCCGCCAACATGATCCAGGAAGACCTGGAAATCATGGGCCCCATCCGGCTGGCCGAGGTGGAAGGCGCCCAGCAAAACGTGGTCAAGACCGTGCGGCGTCTGGAGGCCGAGGGCAAGATAGCCATTGGCCGCGGAGGCGGGGATGTCTTCATTTGACGGGGAGGAACCCGGCGTCCTGACCGGCCGGGTGATCCTTGGCCCGGGCCATGCCGGCCCGGGTGAAACCACCGTGGCGGAGCTTGAAGCCCACCGCTCGCCCGAAGAACTGGAAAAAGTCGAGGCCCGCTTCTGGGAACGCCTGCGGGCCAAGGCCACGGCCAAGGCCGCCTCGGTCATTGCCGAGGCCATGGCCGAGGCCGAACGCCTGCGCACCAAGGCCCGGGAAGACGGCTACGCCGAGGGGCACGCCGCCGGCCATGCCGCAGCCACGGCCGCGGCCGAAGCGAAAGGCGAGGCCGAACTGGCCCGCATGGCCGCCTCCTTCGGCGGCATGGTCGAGACCCTGGCCGGGGAACGCGGCCGGCTGTGGCACCTCCAGCGCGAGGAATTTCTGACGCTTTTGCGTCTGGCCGTGGAACGCACCGTCAACGTCACCATCGATAGCCGCCGCCAGGAAATCCTGGACCACCTGCTTGGCGAGGCCCTGGAAGCCATCGACGCCAAGGCCGAACCGACGCTCACCGTCCATCCCGAAGACGAGGCCCTGCTGCGCGAACTGCTTATCCGGGCCAAGGCCGAACGGCCCCACCTGGACCGGGTGACGGTGCGGGTCAACCCCGCCTTTATCCCGGGCAGCCTCTATCTCGAATATCCCGAAGGGTTGGTCGACAACACCATTGCCAGCCGGTTTGCCGAGGTGGAGACGGTATTTGCCCATCTGGCGGCGGCCGAGATGCCCGGCGAGGACGGCGAGGCCGGACTGCCCGGAGACGACCATGCCCACGGTTGACGCCTCCGGGGGCATTGCCTTGCTTGAGGCCATGCAGCCGATGAAGACCTACGGCAAGGTGTCCAAGGTTGTCGGGCTCATTGCCGAAGGACGCGGCATCAGCGCCCCGGTCGGAGCGGTGTGCCACATGCTGCCGGGCGACGGCGCGCCGGGGTCCGAGGTGCCGGCCGAGGTGGTGGGCTTTCGCGACGGGGCCTGCCTGTTTATGCCCTACGGCGACCTGCGCGGCATTGCGCCGGGCACGCTCATCCGCAACACCAGCACCCCGCCGCTTTTTCCGGTCGGCCGGCGCTATCTCGGCCGGGTCATCGACGCCTTCGGCAACCCCATCGACAACGGCGAACCCATTGCCCCGCGCCGCTTCAATCCGGTCTTTGCCCCGGCCCCGCCGCCCATGGAACGGCCGCGCATCTGCGACCCCATGGACGTGGGGGTGCGGGCGATCAACGGCTGCCTGACCCTCGGCAAAGGCCAGCGGGTCGGCATCATGGCCGGTTCGGGCGTCGGAAAGTCGACGCTCATGGGCATGATCGCCCGCAACACCAAGGCCGACGTCAACGTCATCGGCCTTGTTGGCGAGCGCGGCCGCGAATTGCGTGAATTTATCGAAAAGGACCTCGGCCCCGAGGGCATGGCCCGGTCGGTGGTGGTGGTGGCCACCTCCGACCAAAGCCCGCTCATCCGGATGCGCGCCGCCTACGCGGCCACGGCCATGGCCGAATATTTCCGCGACGAGGGCAAGGACGTCATCCTCATGATGGACTCGGTCACCCGGTTTGCCATGGCCGGGCGCGAAGTGGGCCTGGCCGCCGGCGAACCGCCGACCACCCGCGGCTATACGCCCTCGGTCTTTGCCCAGTTGCCAAAGCTCCTGGAGCGGGCCGGGCGCAATGCCCTGGGCAGCATCACCGGCATCTACACCGTGCTGGTTGACGGCGACGATTTCAACGAGCCCATTGCCGACGCCGTGCGTTCGATTCTTGACGGGCATATCGTGCTCACCCGCGATCTGGCCGACCAGGGCCATTTCCCGGCCATCGACGTGCTCAAAAGCATCAGCCGCCTGCGCTCGGACGTAACCCCCAAAGACGCCCTGGCCGCCTCCCGGGAACTCATCCGGCTGCTCGCCACCTACCGGCGGGTGGAAGACATGGTCAACATCGGGGCCTATTCCCGAGGGGCCAACCCGGAAATCGACCGGGCCATCGACATGATCGGCCCGATCAACACCTTCCTGCGCCAGGATGTGGCCGAGAGCCAGACCCTGGAGGAATGCTTCCAGGCCGTCCTGGCCCTTATCGGCAAGAAATAGGCCCATCCCCCCCGGCCGACGCCTGTTTGGCGGGCCGGTCCTTTCGCACCCAGCCCAGCAGTATCCAAAGCAGCAGGCCGAGCACCAGCGGCCCGATCTGGACGCCTGTCCGGACCGAGAGCGCATGGGCCAACAGCGGCGAGACCCAGGCCAGCCCAATGACGGTCCGTTCAAAAGCCGAAAACGGCAGACCAGTCCTTTGGGCATGGCAAAAGAGGCAAAGCAGGCCGACCAGGAGCACGACCCAGTCGTAATTGAAGGAATAATACGGGAAAAGCAAAATGCCGACCGAGGCCACAGCCACGGCCAGGCAGCGGTCCGCCCGTATGCGCCAGACATGCCAGACCGCAGCCAGGGCCCCGGCGGAACAAGCGGCCTGCACGGCCATGGCCAGTATAAAGGGCCCGCCAAGGCCGCGCACGGCCGCATAGGCCGACGTCATCTTGGCCAGCGGAAAGCTCTCCCCGGACAACAGGCTCTGGGCCAGCCGGGCGCTTTCGAAAAAGGCCTGCCACGCCCCTCCCCCGAAGACCGCCAAGGAACCGGCGCACAGCCCGAAGACCGTGGCCAGACAGGTCATGACGGCCCGCCAATGACCGCCGGCGACCAGGGCCGCCAGGGCCGGCAGGGCCAGATGCGGCTTATAAAAGGCCAGCCCGAGGCACAGCCCGGCCAGGACATCGCGCCGGCCGGCCAGGAGCAGGGCCGCGCCAAGCAGCGCGCCGGTCAGGAGGCCGTTTTGGCCGTTTAGGATGGAGGCGAACACGGCCGGGAAGGAAAAGACCAGGAGCGGCAGCGGCAGGGGAAGGCCCCGTGGCCCGAAACGGGCCAGCACCGCATAAAACAGTCCTGTGGTCAGGCCGAGAAAGGCCAGCAGCGAAGCGCCAAACGGCAGGAGATGCAGGGGTGCGGCAAAAAATAAAAACGGCGGCGGGTAGAGCATCGGGAGCGCCTGGCCCATGGCGACCCCAGCCGCCCGGGACTCATAGGCATCGAGGATGCCGATGGCATAGACGTCCTTGGCCGCCCGCTCATGCAGCACTTGGGACGTGGCGTAATACAGGACGTAATCGCTCCCGAAGCGAAGATGGGAGGCTTTGGAAAACCGCTCGTTGACAACGAGGAGGCCAAGGGTTGCCACGGCATAGGCGATGAGCAGCATCCACGAATAGACAAGCGCCCTTTCCCTGCTCAAAAAAAGCATGGCCGCTCCCTGGTGCACACAACCGGCAGCGTCCCGGCCGGGTCCGCCACGCAACCGGCCCCAAGCCGCCGCAAAAAAAGCAGTCCGGAAGGGAACAGGCCGGGGAATCGAGGGACACGGGTTTCGCCGAACATGAAATTTGCTCGCACAAGCGCTGCGGGAAGGCAAGGCGAAGGCATCCGGGCTGTTGGCGGCGCATTGCCGCCCGCACCGCGCCCTCCGGCAGGCGATCCACAAAAAAAGCCCCGGCCAAAGCCGGGGCTTTTTCGTGTCGGCCTGGGCCAACGCCGCTACTGCGACAGTTCCTGGATGGCCTGGGCCACCGGCTTGTTGCCGGGCAGCACGGCCTGGGGATTTTTGGCCGCCAGGGTCTTGAGCACGGCCAGCGCCCCGGCCCGGTCGTTCTTGTCGTGTTCAAGCACCACGCTCTTGTTGAAGCTGGCGATCACGTGCCCGGGATTGGCGGCAATAGCCTTGTTGAAGCACTCCAGCGCCTTGTCGAATTTTCCCACATGGCGGTACATGACGCCAAGGTCCGTAGTCACATCCGGGTTGCCCGGCTCCAGGGTCAGGGATTTCTCATAGGCCGGGATGGCTTTTTCCGGCTGGTCCGTGTCGAAATAGAGATTGCCAAGCTCGGTCCAGGCGGCCACGTTGGCCGGTTCGAGCTGGGTCTGTTTCTCCAGGGCCTTGATGCGCTCGACCAGGGCCGGGGCCGGAGCCTGCTGGGCCGGGGCCTGCGGGGGCGGCATCTGCTGCTGGGCGGTCGGGGCGGCACCCCGGGAAGACGGGGAATCCATCATGCCCCGCATGGTAAATCCCAGAAATATGCCGGCCAAAAGGGCCAGTCCGGCCCCAAGGATGGCCGCGCTGCGGCTGACGGTGGCTGCATTGCCGGAATTGGTGGACGCCATGGGATCTCCTTTTGCTGCGGGAATGTCGTGCGCGGGGCAACCTAGCAATGTCGCCGGGAAATGTCATCGGGGTCAAAAAAACCCGGGGCAGTCGGAACCGCCCCGGGAAGGGGAAGGAGACAGAGGGTAACTCTCACGGGTTCTGGTCTATGGAGACGACAGGAACTGCCTATCTGTTCCCATCGATTGTCGGAGCCTCGACGATGCGTCGCAGGCGTTCGAACTCATCAGGGCTGATGGCCCCATCGGCCAGACGCAGGCGCAGGATGCGCAAGGCGTCGTCGCGGTCGGCATCGGCGCTGCGGCGGGAATCCGTGCGCCTGGTGGGAAAGAACCGCCGGGCCAGGATGAGGACTGCGGCCAGTCCCAGGATGGCCAGGAAAACCGCCATCCACCCGCCCGGGAAGAAGTAACCGTAATATGAGCACATGGCCGTATCGTTAAGGCCCCGGGACAGGCCAGGGCCTGTCCCGGGATACGCCCTGGTTACTGACAGCCGCCGCCGTGGTAGCCGCCCATGCCGCCCATCATGCCGCCGCCCATGCCGCCGCAGCCGCCGCCGGCAACGCCCGGGCCGATTTCCTTGGACACCTGGATGCGGAACTGGGTACGCTCGGACAGAAGCTTGGCCTGCAACTCGCCGATCTGCTTGGTCACGGCGTCAATTTTGGCCTGATCCGGGGTCTGGCCCACGGACAGGGCGTTTAATTCAGCCATCTTGACGCCAAGGTCGGCCCGCACCTGGGCGGTCTTGGCCGCATAGGCATCGTGGATCTTCTGGAAAGCCGCCTGCTTTTCCGGGCTCAGCTGGGCCATGCCGCCGTCCCCGCCGCAGTTGCCCTGTCCGCCGCCCATGCCGCCGCCCATGCCGCCTGGACGGGCCAGAGCCATGGTCGAAGTGAGAGCCAGGGTAGCCAAAGCCGCCAGAGCGATATGAAGCGTCTTGTTGCGCATGAAAATTCCTCCGTTTGGAGAGCCGGCCGCAGCCGATATCTCCGCGTTGTTCCCGGGCAATCGCCCGCTGTATGACGCCCCCATTGCAGTCGCCGTGCCATCCCTGCTTTTCCTTTTATACCGGCATGTTAAATTAACTTCCCTGGTTTTCAGGCCGGCACCGGCCTGGATAGATTCTGTCCATTCCGGGCCGCAACCCAGGGGCTTGTGTATAGTTTCAATACACACAAAAGCAGGCCAACATACTGGTATAAAAGAATAAAATTAAGCAAAGCCGTCCCTGTCGCCGCCATTTTCCCGGCAGGCCGGCCGCAGTGTCTCAAAAATATCCACCGGCCGGGGCCGCCGCTCCAGGGCCGTGGCCCCGATGGACGCCTCGCTCCAGGGATCGGACTCCTCCGGGACCGGGGCCGCCTCCCGGACCGGGGGCAACACCCGGTAGTCGAACATGGCCCGGCCAACACTCTCCCGGCCAAGCCGCCAGCCCACCAGCAAAAAAACCAGGGCCGCACCCAGAGGAACCAGCATCTCCAGCCACCGCCAGTCAGCCGCCTGTCCCGGCATCAGAAATCCTCCTCGGTTGGGGCCTCGGCCAGCACCGCGTCAATAAGCCGCGCCGCCGGCTTTTCGGCCGTTTTCACCATGCCCGGAGCCAGAGGCCGGGCCATGCAGACATGGCAGGCCTCGTCATAGACGTGGTCCTCGCCGGTGGTGTCGATGTCCTCGACATTGCGCCGGTCCGTGGCCAACAGCGCAATGGTGCGGATGAAATCCTCGCAGGTGTCATAGACCTGCAGCATGGGCGGCCCATCCTCACGCGGGCGCAACCGCTCGTGAAACTGCCGGATCTTGGCCGTTCGCGACGGATCGCCCGGAGACAGGTACACCCCGGCCCCGGCAAACACCTCGGCCGTGCTCGGCCCCTGGCCGCCGCCCCGGTAATCCGGCTTTTTGGCAAAACAGTCCGGCCCGCACAGCCGGGTCAGCCGCCGACCGGCCAGGCCCAACCGGGCCTCGCGCTCCACAATCCCGGCCGCAATCTGGGAATCCGTCAGCCGCAACCCCTGGTTGGGCGACCCATTGGACCCGTACCACTCGGCAAACCGGAAAAGCCGCCCATCGGCGTCCACCCACCACCAGCCAACCGAAAACGGCGCGCCATAGCCCCAGTCAAACGTCATGAACAACGGCGCATCCTCCGGCACAGGCCGGGGCTTGACCACATGCAGCCGGCGCGAAAAGCCAAACGCCTGGCCCATGAACACATCCCAGTCGCCCTCCAGATAGGCCGTGCGATACGGCTCGGGCAGGGCCATCAGCCGGGCGATATAGCCCGGATCGCGCTCCATCAGGAGGCGGTTGTCGGCCAGCCTGCCCGGAATATAGCAGCGCAGCATCCCGCCCTCGGCCACAGGCGCCCGGCGGCACTCCCCGGCCGGGGCGAAATCCACAAACCGGGCCTTGGCAAAGCCATGCCCCACCCCGCCCGGATTGGACGCGCACACCACCCCCGGCACCTTGTGCCGCAGCGCCGCCGGCACCTCGATGGCGCAGCGCAACCGCCCCCGCAGATAGTCGTACTGAAACTCCGTAAAACTGGTCAGCTCGTCGATAAAAAGCATATGCAGCTCCGCCCCCTGAAACCGGAACACATCTTTTTCGCGCTGGCAGCCGCAAAAGTTGAGCATGGAACCATTGAGAAATTCAAAACGCTGCTTTGCGTCCCGATACGTCCCCAACACCTTGGGAAATTGGTCCAAGGCCGGAAGAATATGGTTGCGCTCCAACTCCGGCATGGTCCGCCGAAACAGATAGGCCCGCAGCCCCGGCACCCGCAGACACATCACCAACGCCTCAAACCGCAAGGCATGGCTCTTGCCCGGCCCGGCCGCCCCGCCAAACAAGATCTCATTGGCCCGGCAGGCATGGAGCCGCGCCTGGAGCGGCTGGGGCCGGTACGGCAAGACAATGCGGCGGCCGGCTCCCCCTGGTTGTGCCGAAATATGGTCAATTTGCTGCACCAACAGGGCCTCCCTGTTTTGTCTGTTTTTGCAACCTTCTAAAATAGCGTGACTTTATTGTGGCATGAAACAGGCAACGCTCCCCATGTCGATACCGCCGATCCCAAGGAGGCTGCCATGCGGCCCAGATTGCTCAAATACTGCTGCATCCTTGCCGCCAGCCTGATTATGGCCGTCGCCGGGTCCACGCTCTCGCTGTCCCGGCCCTCGCCCAACAGCTACTCCCGGCTGCTGCAGCGCCAAAACGCCCCGGCCCCCGACGCCGTCACCGACTGCCGCATGGCCGCCGCCCGCCTGCGCGCTGCCTGCCCCGAAACCGCCATCCCTGATGACGCCTTCGAAAGCCTGCGCCTCCAGTGCCGCCAAGCCGCCAAGGCCGACAAGGCCCGCCCCGCCACCGCCCGGATGTGACCCCGCCTCAAGCGTCCGACGGCAATGCCATCTGCTCATCCTCCCGCAGCGGCTCAGGAAACGGCATACACGTCACCACCGTCACCGGCTGCGCCCCGCCCCCCCCGCCGCCGTCCTCCTCTCCCCGGCCCCTGTCCCCCAAATGCCGGGACAAGGCCGCCAACGCCTGGGTCTTGCCATAAAGCTTCACCCGCACCCCCTTGCCCGGAGTCTCCACAATCTCCGACACACAGGCCGCCTGATCCGGAGTCAACGCCTCCGACGGCCGCAACCGCAGCCCGCCCTCGCCGCCCCAGGCCACAAAATCCCGCATATCGGCAAAGGCCAGACGGGCCAGCTCCAACACCACCCGGTCCTGGGTAATCCCCACCCGCTGGCTGCGCTGGGCCATGGCCGCCGCAATCGCCTCGCGCACCCGGTCCAGCCCCCGAAGCCGCGCCCCGGTGCTGCCGGCGCTCTTCTCGCTGTACCCGGCCCGCACCGCCGCTGCCGCCGCATTGCAGTCCATCAGATATTCCTCGACAAACCGCTGCTGCCGATCCGTCAAACGCCTGGCTTGCTCATGCATCAGTCAATCCTTCCTGTTGTGGGGTGAGAAAAAGCACGGATGGGAATGTGTGGAGAGCGCAACGGGACGAGCGGTGCGGTGGGGGGAAGTGGAGAGAGGGAGAGGTGGATATGGAGATGGAGAAGGTGAGGCGGGGAGGAAGCGGAAGAAGCCTCCGGCGGCCGGGGGGTCACCCCCCGGACCCCTGAATGGGAGCGCATGGCCCAGGCGGCATAAGGAGCCAATGCGGACGCGGCAGGGCGGGAAGACCATGAGGCGCGGGAGCGCTGGCGGCTGCGCCGCATGGTTGGTTGCAATTTCGGCCGGCGACACTCCCCGCGAAGCGCGGGGAGCACGCCGGCCGAAATTGCAACCAACCGGTTCGCCCGTAAAAACCTCTCCAAAAATGTGCGCTTTCCACACTCCACGACTCAAAAATGCGGCCGGGCCGCTGGCGAGTTGGGGCCTGGATTTCAGGGCTGGCCCCGAGGCGGCTTCCGCGTCGGGGCCAGCCCTGAAATCCAGACCCCATCTTCCCGCACTCCCGCCACCGTCGCCACCTCCACCCGCCCACCCCGTCCGGGGGTCCGGGGGGGTGACCCCCCCGGTGGGTCCAGGGCAACGCCCTGGCAGGGTCCGGGACAGCGTCCCGGCGGGTGCAGGGCAGCGCCCTGCCGGTGCCTAGTGCAACCGGCGGGAGGGGCCGGACCAGTGCCAAAGGGCGAGGATATCGGCCAGGGACAGGTGGGGATTGAGGGCGAGCAGTCGGTCGAGGGACATGGCGTATGCTCCTTTCGTGTTAGGCGGCGATATTTTCTTCGAGGATGGTGAGGCGGGTGGCGTGGGATTCCAGGCGTTCGCCCACGCGTTCCATTTCGCTGCGGGTGGGGTAGCCCCGGGCCAGTTCCAGGCGGCAGTCGTTCTGGGCTTTTTCGTAGGCGCGCATCCTTTCCTGGAGACTGTCGATGGCGCGGGCCACGTCATTGACCCATTTCCGGGTAAAAAAGAGGACCAGGGCGACGAGGAACGAGATCCAGGCGGGCAGCAGCAGGGCATCGGGCGTCATGGTTTTGTCTCCGGTGGTATCTGGGCTTTGGTGATGAGCGGCAGGGCTTTTTCGGCCAGGTCGATGCCGGCCTGGGACCCGATGGCGGTCAGGGCGATATCGGTGATGGCCTGGATTTCATCCGGGGTGAGTCCCATGCTCCATTTGCGGCTCAGCGCCACAGCGGCGATGGCCAGGACAGCGGCCCAGAGTTTGCGCGAGGCCATGGGGGAATTGTCGTTCATGAGAACCAGTTCTCGGGCATGGGTTTGGAGGCACTGATGCCGCAGTAAGGGCAGGCATAGCCGTTGCCCAGGGCCATGAAGCTGACGGAGCCGGAGAAGACGGTGCCGCAGAGCGTACAGCTGCGATGCACCTTGTCTGAGACGTAGCACAATGTTCCGTCTTCGCTGAAGGTTGTGTAATTGGACAGGACCGCATTTCGCAGATCGGCCGGCATGGCCGGCAGGGCCGAGTGTGTGTTCATGTTGCACCATCCTTGCTTCCATAAGGACCATGGAAGGCGGACATGGACCAGTCAGTCTATGTCAAAAATAAATTTATCTGTTGGCACTTCTGCGTGGCAGCGCAAACGTCTTTACAGGCGAACAGCGCTTGGGCAGAATTGGTGAAGTGGCAACTCAAACCAATGGAGAATCTATGGGCGTCCGAGTGACAGCGGTGGTATTGGCTGTGTTGGCCTTGGCCGGGTGTGCCGGCCAGGGCGGCGGGATGGGCGGCGGCAAGCCGCCGGTGATGACCGTGACCGATTTTCATGAATATTGTTCGACATTGCCCACGCCCAACGCCTGCTTATCCGATCCCATCTGCAATCGTTTTCGCCAGGAATTGTCCGAGCCGCCGGCCGAGCTTTCGGCCTGTCTGACCATGTGCCGCAAGACCGGGGACGCCTTGTACGTGGACAACCTGGTCAACGGCTGTGGGGCGGTGCTCGATCGGGCCGTGGATTTGTGCGACCAGTTCTGCCGGCGTCGCGATCCTTCCTGAGGAGGTGGTTTTTTTCGAACGCTGTTGCGACGGCTTGCGGTTGCGGATATAGATCCGGATACTTCAAGTGCTCTGGCGAATAGTTAAAACGGTATGGGGACTTCCATGGCTGACGACACAAAACGGGACGCCGCTGCGGCCAATGCCCGGGAGCTTGGCAACCGGGCGCTGTTGGCCGGTTTCTGCGCCTTTGAGCAGGTCGCCCAGAGCCATAGTGATCTGACCTATCGCACCGACGGCTCGGACCGGCTGGAGTGGCTGTCCAAGACCGGGGCCAGGGCGCTTGGTTACGACGAGGCCGGGGAGTTGCTTGGCCGCACGGCCGGGGAGGCGCTCTACCGGGCTGTCAGGGAGCGCGACCCGTTGCTGGAATCCCTGACGACCAGCCAGGGGCCGGTGTGCCAGGAAGAGTTGCTGCGCCGTGCCGACGGATCGGCCGTGGCAGTGCGCACCCGGGCGGTCCGGCGCCTGGGCGGAGGGATGGAAGCCCATGTCCTCATCCTGTCGGGTGAAATCGAGGCCCGCCTCACCCTGGCCAGGGCGCTTCGGGAGATGGAGACCATTTTCGACAACGCGCTGATCGGCATGGCCCTGGCCCGCAACCACCGTTTCGAGAAGGTCAACGCCCGAGGCGCCGAGTTGCTCGGACGCCCGGTCGAGGCGCTGATCGGCCGCTCAATCGAGTTTTTGTTCTCCACGCCCGAAAGCTACGGCCTTTTCACCAAAACCGCCTATGAGGACCTCTGCACCAAGGGAATGCACATCGGTGAGCACACCATGCGCCACACCGACGGCTCCCCACTGGTGTTGCGCACGGCCGCCCGGATGATCAGCCCCTGCGACGAGGCCGAGGGTGTGATCTGGGCCTTTGACGACATCACCGAGCAAAAATGCCTGGAGCAGAAGCTGGTGGCCTCCAGCCAGGCGGCCGAGACGGCCAGCGCCGCCAAGACCCAGTTCCTGGCCAACATCAGCCATGAACTGCGCACGCCCTTAAACGGCATCCTGGGCATTTCCCAGTTGTTGCTCGACCAGGAAAACGACAGCGAAACCCAGGAGTACCTGGGCATCATCAGGCAGTCGGCGGCTACACTCGTGCACATCGTAAGCGACCTGCTCGACTTGTCCAATGTCGAGTCCGGGCGCATTGAGATGGCCAAGCAGGAGTTTGACCTCAGGGACGAACTCACGCCGCTGCTGCGTAATTTTGCCGCCCAAAGCCTGCTGCGTCCCTTTGAGTTCACCTACGTTTTCGATCCGTTGCTGCCGGCCCGGGTCATCGGCGATGCCAACCGGGTCAGGCAGATTCTGATCAATCTCCTGTCCAACGCCTTCAAATACACGAAAAAGGGCCATGTTGCCGTTCGTGTCGGCCTGGACGAACAGAAGCTTGGCCAGCGGCCGGCCGACCGGGACACCGGCGACGGCGCGCCCCGGGTGCGCCTGCTGCTGGTGGTCGAGGATACCGGTGTCGGCATCAATCCCGATGCCACGTCCTCCATTTTCGAGCCGTTCGGCATTGGCGAGAACTATCTCACCAAAAAGTACAGCGGGGCCGGACTGGGTCTGTCCATTGCCCGCAAGCTGACCACCATGATGGGCGGCGACATCACTTTTGCTTCCGAACCCGGCCGGGGGAGCACGTTTTACGCCACGCTGGAATGCAGTCTGCCCCTGACCGAGCGCAAACCCCGGATCCCCCCCCGCCAGGTCCAGGCGGCTCCCGTCCCCAAGCCCGGCGAGGGCTTGCGCATCCTTTTGGCCGAGGACGAGCCGGTCAACCGCATCTTCACGGTGCGCGCCCTGCAAAAGCTCGGGCACACCGTGGACAGCGCCGTTGACGGCCGCGAGGCCCTGGCCATGCTTGGCCGGGACGCCTACGATCTGGTGCTCATGGATATTCAGATGCCGCGATTAAACGGCCTGGAGGCTACGCGTCTCATCCGGTCGGGCCAGGTCCAGGGCATAGCACCCACCATTCCGGTGGTGGCGCTAACGGCCTATGCCATGGATTCGGACCGGGAAAAGGGGCTGGAGGCCGGCATGGACGAGTATGTGACCAAGCCTTTCGAGCCGGCCGAGCTGGTGGCGGCCATCACCCGGGCCCTGGCCAAGTAGGGGTGATGCGGCGTGGTGGGGCGACCTCTGGCTAGGCTGAGCTTTTTTCGCTGCTGTCTTCCCGGATTTGCGAGAATGTTTTGATGTGGATGGAATGGTCGGGAAACCGCGCAACAATATCCAGTTCTCCGCCCATTGCCTCAATGAAACGCCGCAACGTACTGACGTACATGTCTGTCCGTTTTTCCATCTTGGCGACAGAAGCCTGACCGATACACAGAGAACTAGCGAGTTCTTCCTGAGAAAGTTGCATGGCGTTGCGCAGCTCTGCGAGATCCATTTCCGCCCGCAACGCGACAGCCTTCTCCCGTGCCCGTTCCCTTGACTCCGGAGACATTGCCTCCCGAAGTGTTGCAAATGAATTTCTGCCAGCCATATATCCACCACCGTTCAGATGAAAACAGTATCTCAAAAATATCGGCCAAGAGAACAACCCGACACCGACAACCAATATATAAATAAATCAGAGCCCATCGATGTGCGTTTTGTACAACCGATCAGCCACCGCAATCATCCGGGAATAAAACAGGTCATCCCCTTTCTTGTCACCGCCGATCAGCAATATTGCCATCCGCCGCGGGTCGAATGCATAAAAAATACGGATCGGGTGTCCGTCACTTTGTACGCGCAACTCCCGCATGTGCGAATACTGTGAAGCATGGACCTTGCTGGAATAGGGAAAGGGCAAGCTTGGCCCCCGACGTTCCAATTCCTCGACAATTGCGGCAATATCCTCTTGCTGCGATGCGGCGAGCGTTCTCCACCACGCCCCGAATTCGTCCGTGTATTCCACTTCGCAGGCCATACTCATTAATATTCCCTCCGGGGAATATCGTCAAGCGTCCTTGCTAGCCGCAGTGGTCGGCGATGTAGCGGCCCAGGCGCTCCAGTCCTTCCTCGATATTTTCCAGGGAATTGGCGTAGGAAAAACGCAGATGCCCCTCGCCGCCGGGGCCGAAGTCGATGCCCGGGGTGACGCCGACATGGGCCTTGTCCAGGATGTCGTAGGCCAGGGCCAGGGAATCGGCGTGCAGGTGGTCGGCCCGGACAAAGACGTAGAACGCGCCGGTGGGCTCGGTGCGCGGGGCCAGCCCCAGTCGGGCCAGTCCGGCCAGCAGCACGCGGCGGCGGGTGTCATAGATCTGGCGCATGGCCTCGGCTGCGGCCAGCCCGTCCGGCGAAAGCGCCGCCAGTCCGGCCCATTGGGAGACCGATGCGGCGCAAATAAAGAGATTTTGCTGCAGCTTTTGGAGCAGCCCCATCATGGGCGACGGAGCGATGAGGTAGCCCAGGCGCAGGCCGGTCATGGCGAAACGCTTGGAAAAGCCGTTCAAGACCAGGGCGTCGTCGGAAAATTCCAGGGCGCAGCGGGCGGGCTGGCCGTAGGTCAGGCCGTGGTAGATCTCGTCGGAAATGACCGGAACGCCTGAGGCGCAGGCTGCCTCGATGGCCTCCGGGGAAACGAGCGTGCCGGTGGGGTTGGCCGGGGAATTGAGCAGGATGCCGGCGGTTCCTTCATTGACGCTGTCCCACACGAGCTGCGGCGTCCACTGGAAGCCGTCCTCTTCGGCCACGGGCACGTAGCGCGGGACAAGGCCGGTAAAGCGCAGGAAATTTGGGTAGCAGGCATAGGCCGGGTCGGTGAGCAGGATATGCCGTCCCGGCACGGCCATGGCCCCGAAGGCCAGCAGCATGGCCGGCGAGGTGCCGCCGGTGACCAGCACCCGGTCCGGGGACACGGACACGCCGTATTCCCGGGCGTGCAGGTCGCAGATGGCCTGGCGCAGTTCCGGGATGCCCAGGCTGTGGGTATAGTGGGTGCGCCCGTCGGCCACGGCTTGTTGCGCCGCTTCCTTGACGCAGTCCGGAATATCGAAGTCCGGTTCGCCGATCTCCAGGTGGATGACCCGGTGACCGGCAGCTTCGATGGCCTGGGCGCGTTCGAGGATGTCCATGACGAGAAACGAGGTGATGTCCTTGCAGGCAGGATTCATGCTGGCCGTCCGGTTAGAGTGCGATGGAGCGGGAAGGTGTAGCGCTCCAGGGGACTGCCGGCAAGAGCGCGCCCCGGCTTCGGACTGACCGGGGCGCGCCTGGGATGGGCGAAAGGCTACTTTTTGAGCTGTTCGATCAAGGTCTGGGTCTGGTTGGCATTGGTTTTATACATTTCCAGGACCGCGTCGTTAAACGCTTTGAGCGACTCGAACTTGGTCTTTTCGGCCTCAAGCAGGGCTTGCTGCTGGGAGTTGTAATTGATTTTGAGCTGGATGATTTCGGCCGGTATGGAGGCAATGCTTTTAATGATATCCACGGGCAGGCTGACGCCGGCCAGCAGTTCGCTCGGCTTATTGATTTTGGCGCTGGTAAGGAAGCCGTTTTCAAACTGGACAGCATAGGTTTTCTTGACGAACGCTGTCCGCCGCAGATCGAAGAGATAGGCTGGGGATTCATTGGGCAATAAGACGATGCGTTCGATCCGCCTTGCTACGGCAATACCAGCCGTGGCTGTTACGAGGACACGGTAAGGAAAAGCTGCCCTATATCTGACACCATCTCCGCCGGTTTTATCGGCCGAACTTATTGCACCCGGTGGTATAAGAGCATTGACATTTATTTGTATTTCATCCGGGAACATATGGCATGGGTTTGGAACATTCGATGTACCTTCAATACCGGTCCCTTTGTTGACAAAGTTTAATATATCAATCGGATCAATTTCTACATCAAATGCCTCTGGCTTGGCACTTGGGCTAATTTGGGCAGCACCACCTGTTGGCGCTGCCCCTGGAAGCCCTGTACCAAGAAGAATAGCCTGCTTAATCAGCTCAACGGATTTTTTAGCAATGGCGGCTGATTGATCCTCTGTCGTCGTATTTACCGACGATATGAAAAAATCTTTGACAGCTATTGTGATATCATCATTAGAAGCTGATCCTGGAACATACTGTAATGAATAGACCTGTGTCGGATCAACTGTTGTAATTACATCCAATGTAAATTTAAACTTGCTTTTTGGGTAATCGCTTCGACGGAATTCAAACTCAATATCATGGCCGCTCCCTGAGTTAGCCGCTTGTGCTGCAGGCTGCCCCGAGGAATTGGTGACGTTGATCGTCGTATTGTTTTGAACGGCAGCCTGCGCTGTTGCAGGTGTTACGGCTTCCGGCTCCACGGCAGTTCCCCCACCCGGAGCACCCTCTCCTGTCGTTCCTGCAGTCCCTTCGGCTCCGGGCATTGCCGCCCCCGTCTTTGCGGGCGTCGGGGTGGCCCCTGCCGTATTTTGCTTTTTTTTCGTTTGAACTGCGACTTTAGCGTCTTTGGCTGTTGTCTTTTTGCTGCCGGTCGGCGTCAGGGTCTGCGTCATACCGCTCCCCTGCGGCGCTGCCGCAGCACCCTTTTCGGCAATGGGACTCACCGAAATGCGAAACATTGCTTTGGGCAAAAAATAAATCACACCCGAAGAAAAGGTTTGGCTCTTTCCGTCCTTGTCGCCTTCGGGCACCGTCGGGACTGGTGTTCCTACTGCAACCGGATCTGACCGCAGAGGCACCGACCGAACGATCGGACCGCAGGACACAAGTGCAACTGCCGACAATATCACGAGAAATAAATGTCTCACAACCGGCCTCCATGGTCCAAGCGGGTTATTTTGGAACATTTTTCACGCAGATTATTGCAAACCCCAAAATAATTACCTATAGAAATCTAACTATACGACAAAAAGAGCACGCGCAACCCCTGCGGCCAATTGGACAACCAGAATTATTAACAGCAAAATGATTTTGCTAAAATTCACAAGGAGTCTTTATGGGCGCACAAATGCCATCCTGTCCGCGGTTTGTCACAACAGCCGTTACGACCTGCCCCCCTGCTGCGGAAGTGATCGATTGGGGACTGAAGATGCACGGCATACCGAATCTTTGGAAAACAACACGAGGGGAGGGCATAAAAATCGGCGTGCTTGACTCTGGCGTTGCTTACAAGCATCCTGACCTAGTGCAGGCAATCGTCAAGGGGAAAAGTTTTTGTACAAACAACAAATCAGGCTATGCAGATGTTTACGGTCATGGTACTCACGTCTGCGGCATCATTGCAGCCCGAGAAAATAACATTGGAGTCATCGGCGTTGCCCCGCTGTCGCAATTATATATAGCCAAAGTGCTCGACGACGACGGGACCGTTGCGATCGACAAACTCTGCGACGGCATCGCCTGGTGTCTCGACGCCGGCGTGGACATCATATCGACAAGCCTATGGATCTCCCAGGGCTCGGATCAACTTCAGGAGCTCATCAATAAAGCCATAGACAGCGGAGTTATTGTCGTTGCCGCCGCAGGCAACGGCGGTTCCTACGACATTGACACCGTCAGCTACCCAGCCAAATATGACCGGGTCATCTCTGTCGGCTCCCATGATGCTTGTGGGCTACCCGATCCCACCAGCGCTGTGGGCAGACGTCTGGACATCCTCGCACCAGGCCGTTCCATCCTCTCGACTTACCCGCCCGATATCTATGCGACACTGTCAGGCACCTCCATGGCCTGCCCCTTCGTAACCGGCGTAGTCGCCTTGCTTTTGGCTTCCCACCGAAACGATGCTCTGGGAGCGACGCCGACGTACCACTCGCAATCTGAAGTACGCAAACATCTCCTGGCGCATGCGCACGACATCAACGCTGTCGGTTGGGATACCGCTTCTGGATTCGGCCTTATCGACCCTGCAAAGACGTTGTGAACTGATGTCCCGACCACGCAAGGCCGCCCGGCACGGCAGCCTCTGGGGCTGACCGGCCGGGCGGATTGACGGCACGAGATCATTGTGTTGAGCGTTAGGCCGGCTCCGGCTCCGATTGCGGCGGTTGCTCGGACTGCACGTCCGGCTGCTGCTGCACGGTGGCGGCCGACACGCCCGAGGGATGGGCGTAGCGGTCGTTTAGGGTCTGGATGAAGCGCTCGCTGTCGGCAATGACCGAGATGAGGAGCTTTCGGTACTTGGCTCCCCAGCCGGCCGGCTCCACCCGGAAAATCGAACGCCAGGGGGCGGTATTTTTATAAAACGCCCGCACAAGCCCCTCGCGGATCGGGCCATACGGGTAGCTTTTGGCCACCAGCCGGGACACGGCCGCAGCCGACCACTTCCGGGCCAGCATGTGCAGCCAGCCCGCCCCGCCCAGGCACAGGGCCAAAAACACGATGGTGCGCCAGGATTCCTCGAACACCCAGCCAAGCCAGCCCGGAGTCACGCCGGTCGTGAACGGATGGCCGGTGAGCAGATAGAGCGCCAACAAAACGGCCCCGATGCCGCCAAAGAGCATGGCGTCGCGCGAGAGTGTGCCCGATCGCCAGCGCATAAGCATGTGGCGCAGCTCCGGCACCCGCACATCCTCGACCTCCCGGGCCAGCTTCTCAAGCTCCCCGACAATGCGATAGGCCCGCTCCACCCGCACCTGGTTCATGCGGGTATGGATGCTGGCCAGATCGGCGTCGCGTTTGGCCTCGAAGCGGTGGCGCAGGGCCGGATCGGCAATGGGCACCGCAGCCGAGGGCGAATAAATGCGATAAAACTTGCCGGCCGTGAGGCCCTGCTGGGCCAGGGCGCGCTGCCACGCACCCACGACCTCTTCAGGGTTGTCCTCACGGGCGGCAATGTCCATTTGGTTGAGGATATAAATAAACTTATTGGAGTCGCGGCGGTTGATGGTGGCCGCCACGAGATGGGTGAGCGTGTCGCGCATGGCCCCGGGTTCGGGGCGGCGGGCGTCGAAAAGCACCAGCACCAGATCAGACAGGTCCATGATGTGGTTGGTGATGCGAAGCGTTGCCGTGCGCTGGGCGTCGGCGTCAAAGCCCGGGGAGTCGATGAGGATCAGTCCGCGCAGCTTGTCGCTGGGGCAGGTCTTGAGCCGGATATAGGAATCGATGCGCACCCCTTCGCCGGGTTCGACCTTTTCCAGTTCCTCGCTCATCTTGTAAAAGGGAAAGCGCAGGTCGGCGTTGAGCGCCGTGCCGGGCAGCACCCGGGATTCGCCGGCGGCGTTGTAGCAGACCACCGTGAACTTGTCGTCCACGGCGTGGGAGCCGGTCTGCTGCACCGGGATGTCCAGGTAGTTGTTGATGAAGGTCGATTTGCCGGCGGAAAAAGGCCCCAGGATGGAAATGAGCGGCCACCAGGCGATCTGGGAGACCGTGGACTGGTCGTGGGCGATAAGGCCCAGGCCCCGGCAAACCTTGTCGAGCTTTTTGAAACTGCCGACCGCCTCGACCAGAAGCGGGTTCTCCAGTTGCAGATGTTCCTTGAGGCTTGTCAGCCTGTCGTGCAGCCTGCCGTCTTCCATGCCCCCCCCTGCCCAAGTCGAGTGGCCTTCTCTATCAAATGATTCGGGATTCGTCGAGGTGGCAGGGCTTGCCGGGACCAAGAAACCGGGGATTTCTCCGTCCGGGGGCTTGCCCAGCTTCGCCCATACCCGCTATCTCCCAGACTGCGCGGCTGCATATGGCCCGGACGGCCCGCGCCGCCCTGCGCGGCAGGCCGCAACCCCCAAGGACAACGCAGCCCATGCCAAGCCAGCCAGACGCCCCTGCCCCTCAAACCGCCAATGCTCCCGCCGCCAAAGCGGTCTATTGGGGCCTTGCCCTGGCCCTTGTCTGGCTTTTTTACGGCGAATTTCTCTTTTCCGACCGGGTCGGCATTCTCGACTGGTCCAAGGACCTCTATTATTTTGCCTTTCTCCACGACGCCCTGAACCGCTTCGGCCGGCTCCCGGCCTCGTTCCTGGTCATTCCCCAACAAATCGAATGGTTTTCCACTCTCCAGGACCTGTCCTACTGGTCCAATCCCGAGGTCATAAGCCTCTCGCCCCTGCTCCCCCTGGCCTTTGTCCTGCCGTTTATGGCCTTTGTGAAGACCTATTTCGGCCTGCACCTGCTGGCGGCGGCCTGGGGCGTGCGCCTTTTAGCCGTGCGCCTTGGCTGGGACACCGGACAGGCGGTCCTGCTGCTTGTCCTTTTCCTGGGCAACCCCTGGCTCATCCAGCATCTCGCCATCGGCTATTCGCCCCAGATCAGCCTGTGCCTGGTGCCGGCCCTGGCCGCCTGTCTGGCCGGACGGACCTGGCGCTGCCGGGATCTGGCCGGAGCCTGCCTGCTTGGCGCAACCATCTTTTACCAGGGCGCGCTGCACCTGTTTGTCTGGGTGTGTCTGGCTGCCGGCTGTTTCGCCGCCCTGCTGGCGCTTTTCACCCGCCATCCCGCCGCCCTGGCCCGGGTCGGAGCGTTTTTTGCCGGCGTCCTCGTGCTGGTTGCCCCCAAGGTCTACGCCGTGTCCGCCGTCTACAGCGGCTGGCAGCGCATCCCGGGCCATGGCTACCAGTCCCTGGCCGATCTCTGGGGCCTTCTGACCGACGCCGAATTCCCCCTGTTCCAGTTTCCCGAGACCTATTCCCACTGCCACGTGGCCTTTTACGACGGCTCCATCCTCATGGGGCCGGCCTTTGTGGTCCTTGGCCTGTGGCTGGCCGGGGAATTGGTCGTTGCCGTATTCCGGCACGGCCGGCCGGGTCTTGGCCGCCTTGGCCCGCAACTGGCAGCCCTGTGTTCGGCCGCCGTGTTCCTGGCCCTGGGCTGGGGCACGGTCTGGCGCTCGGTGTGCGAGAGCATCCCGCCCCTGGCCTCGGAAATCTATCCGTTCCGGTTCCTGCTGATCGCCTTGCTCTTTCTGTTTTACTGCATCGTCGCCCGGCTCGGCCCCTTTCCCACGTCCCGGCCAGGGCGCTGGCGCGCTTTGGGCATTTACACCCTGGCCGGGCTGGCCTGCCTGACCTTTTACGAGCGCAACCGCCAGCTCATGCCGTCGCTGACCGAGCAGCCCAATTTCATCGGCCGCCTGTCCCTGGCCGATTATTACGCCGACCGGGTCACGGCGTATTCCAGCGGCGTCCGGCTGCCGGTGGCGGCCACGCCGGCGGCAGTGACCATCACCCCGGCCGGCTCGGTCGGGGACCAAATCGAGCTGCCCTGGTTGCCGGCCGCCGCCCTTGGCGGCTATAAACTGGACAATGCCCGGCCCGTGGCCCAGGTCCCGGCCGATCCCCAGGCTGTGGCGGTCATCGAGGTCACGGCGGCCTCGCGGCAGGTGGTGCTGTGGGCCAAGACCCATCATCGGGACATCCTGCTGCCGGCAGCCGGCCTGGCCTTTGCCGCCCTGTTGCCGGCCCTGTGCCGGCTGGCGCGCCGCCGGCCCGGCCTTTTCTCCAACGCGTCCTGACGGAGGCATCCCATGCACGAGGAATCCCTGGGCAACACGATCCGCGATTACCTGACCGGCGAGGAACTGGTGGAGACGTCGTATGAGGAATTTCGCCAGGGGCTGGCCCGGCTGCTGGTGGAAGAGCGCGGCTACCCCCGGGAGCGCCTGACGCCCAAGGTCGGGGTCTGCTTTCCGGCCCAGGGCCAGGACTACACCCGCATGGTAGATCTGGCGGCCACGGACGAGGCCGGGAGAACACTGCTTTTCATCATCTTCTGCTCCGGGGAGCCGGGGTCCTACGTGCGCGAATCCCTGGCCGCCGCCCGGGTCTACGACCTGGGGCCGGTGCCGCTGGTGCTGGTCACCGACACCCGCGACGCCGTGCTTGTTGCCGTGGCCGACGGCCGGGAGCTCGGCCGGGGGATGCGGGCCGTGCCGCGCTATGAAGACCTCTCCGGCCTGGCCGGGCCGCTGGCGCCGCTTTCCGACGAGGCCCTTGACCGGGAACGGCGCATTCTTTTCGCCTACAGCGAGATGCTCGCCGACGGCTGCTGCCAGGGGGCCTGCCGGCCCAAGGCGAGACTGTAGCGACGCGGGCGCACTGGCTCAGTTGGGCAGGGGAATCTCGACGAGCCCGAGCTTGACCAGTTCGGCCAGCAGGGTTTCGCGGCGCAGGGGCTTTGGCAGATACGAGTCTGCCCGGCCGTGGAAAAAGGATTCGCTGACGTTTTGGGTATCGGTCAGGACCGAGATCATGATGAGCTTGAAAGGGGGGACAGCGCCGTCATGGCTGTCCTCGATGCGGCGCAGGGCCTGGACCACCTCATTGCCGTCCATGATGCCCGGCAGCAGGATGTCCATGAAGACGGCCGCAAAGGGGCGGCACTCCTCCAGGGCGGCCTCAAAGGCAGACACGGCCTCCAGGCCGTTGGCGGCAGTGATGCACTCGGCATGGGCAGAGAGAAAAGTCCGCAAAAAAAGGATGATGCTCTCATCGTCGTCAACGATCAGAAAGCGCATCGCAGCTCCAGAGTTGGCATGGGAACGAAGGTTGGACTCCATCTCTTGCCTTCTCTACGACCTTTTCAGGCGTCCGGCAAGAGCGGCACATCCGTGAAGGCCACGTCAAGGGCGGCAAAATAGCCGTCCAGTTCGCCAAGCAGGCGGCCGGCCCGGTTCAGCTCGCCGCGGGCGATGGCGATTTCGAGATCGTTGGCCAGCGCAGCGGCATCCGGCAGTTCATAGGTGCCGGCCGCCCCTTTGGCATTATGGGCCAGCCGGCAGGCGGTCGCAGTGTCGCCGGCCTCCAGGGCAAAGCCCAGTGCCCCGAGCTGTTCCCGCTGCATCTCCAGAAACAGCGGATAGATCGGGGCCAGGATGCAGCTGACGGAAACGACAATGCGCGCCGCCGCAAGGCTCTCAGGCATGGTCTTCTCCCTGGCAGTGCCGGCTTGACGGCGCGGGGCAGGCCATTTAGGTTCCCCCCGTGCGCCCGTGGCTCAGCTGGATAGAGCATCGGACTTCGAATCCGACGGTCGGGCGTTCGAATCGCTCCGGGCGCACCAATTAAGTTCAATAATCACAAAGCATGAAGGCGATCTGTCGAAAGCGGCAGGTCGCCTTTTTAATTTTCTGCTCCACTGTTGCTCCACTTGCTCCAACAGAGAGGCAAAGCGATGGCAACATTTCGCAAGCGGGGAAATCTCCAGTGGGAAGCCAGGATTCGCAAGCGAGGTTACCCGGCAACATGCAAGACCTTCGATACAAAGGCCGAGGCCGAGCAATGGGCAAAGGGAGTCGAGACCGAGATGTCCAAAGGACCGTTCGTCTCGACCAAAGAGGCCGAGAGCTACACCCTGAGCGAATGTTTGGATCGCTATAAAGAGGAATATTTGCCAAGGCTCAAAGACCCTCGCCGTGAAATTTCCCGAGCGAATTGCCTTCAATCACGTGCCATCGCCCACCGTATCCTGTCAACGATTCGGTCGAAAGACATTGCGGACTATCGACGCGCCCGGGAGAAAGAGGGGATTTCGGCCAATACGATCCGTTTGGACCTGGCTCTTCTCTCCAGGCTCTTTAATTTTGCCCAGAGCGATTGGGGAATGGAGAGTTTGACCAATCCCGTGCCACTCGCCGCCAAACCCAAATTGCCGCCGGGACGCGAAAGACGACTGGAAGCTGGCGAGGAAGATAAACTCTTTGAAGCCATTGGCGACGACTTGGAGTTTTGCGCAATCATCAAGTTCGCCTTGGAAACAGCCATGCGACGTGGCGAGATAGTCAAGCTCGCCTGGGAAGACATCGATCTCCGCAACAAATCGGTGGTGCTGCGTGACACCAAAAACGGGACATGCAGGACGGTCCCTTTATCTCGAAAAGCGATCGAAGTGCTCCACGGGCTCCCTCGTCATATTTCCGGGCGAGTCTTTCCCGGCCACCTCCATCCCGACACGCTGTCATCGAAGATGGGCAAGGTTTGCCAATTGGCCGGACTGGCGAACTTGCATTTTCATGACCTGCGCCATGAAGCCACCAGTCGCTTCTTTGAGCATACGGACTTGGATGTGATGGAAATCAAGGCCATTACAGGACACAAGTCATTGCAAATGCTGGCGCGATACACGCACTTGCGCACGTCAAACCTTGCGGCGAGACTGGATGGCGCGAAGCGTGGAGAGGTCAAACCTTTGCAAGAGGATCACAGTGCTGTTTAAGAATTAAACGGCTAGCTTATGTGCCTTACAGAATATGAAAAGCATTGCACGCAGGAATTCAGCAATCCGTTCACCACGGTTCACCACTCTCTCGATCAATTCGCCTCGAAATCTTGCATGACCATGGCGCATCGAATGATCACTTCTCAAATAAACGAGACAGGGGAAAAGGTGCTGGCGGGGCGGCGAAATGTATCCTTGGGGAGGCAGTTTGCTGATGCCGCATACGGGAGTGGGACCGTCGCTGCCGCTTCGGCCAAAGAAAGGGGCCGCCGATTGTCCGGCGGCCCCTTGGCTTTCTGGCGAGGGAGCAGCGGGAGGCCGTGCCCTTTGCGTGGGCGCCGCTCAGAACTTGTAGCTCAGCCCAAGGGCCAAAAGCCAGGTGTTGTTGCCGTTGCTTTCGGCCTGGCTGACCAGACGATGCCCCCAGACGCTCTCCTGGAAGTGCCCGTGGGCCCAGCCTGTCTGCAGGATCAAGGCAAGGTTTTCGTAAAGCTCGTACTTGGAGTCGACGTTAAGGCCCGTCAGGGAATCGTTCTGGGACAGGTCGTGGCCCATGGTCATATAGGACGCGTTCAACAGCTGGGCCGCGCGGATGGCCCGCGGGCTGTTGTTGCCCCGGACGTAGGCGAAGGTCAGGCGGTTGGACAGTTTGTCGATGACGGAGATGTTGCCCAGGGAGACGGCCAGGCCATAAATGCCGACAGGCGAGGTGTAGGTCGAGGTGTCCCGGGGGAGCTCCTGTCCGCTTTCAAACAGGAAGCTCTTGCCGGGCCCCCACTGGGAGCGCATGTACGGCATGCGTTCGGAACCATTGCGGGTGGAATTGTCCTCGCCGGAGGACCAGAAGGCGTACAACTCCGGAGTCGCCAGGCTCCATCCCGTGTATTGTACGGCGAAATCCGCCATCCAACCGTGCCGCTTGGCTGCTTTGGAGTCATTCATGGCACCTTCGCCATATATGACGTCGGCGTAGAAACGGATGGGGTCGAGGGTGGAGACTTCAAAGCTGGCGCCGGTCCAGACATAGGGATTCTGGGCATTCTTCCAGCGTCCCAACCCATTGGCAGCATTCATGTTGGCCACGCTCGCCGCCGAGAACAGGGCGTTGTCGAAGGAGTTGCCTATTTCCGAAACGTCCGCGGTGTTCTTGTACATATAGGTGGCGTTGCGGCCGGCTACAGCGACCACGCCCCAGGGCGTGGCCTTCATGCCTTCCACGGTGATGGGCAGGGCCAGGAAGTAGGCGTCGAACTCGTCGCCCTTCTGGGTGGTGGTGGTGTCGAAGGTCCTGTTCGCGTCGAAGAGGCGGGCGAAACCGGCCATCACCGAAAAGGTGTCGGCGACCACCGGGGCGTTGACCGTCAAGCCGGCCACGACGTCGGAGTACAGGACGCTGCCGTTGAAGATGGCCGCCTGGGGCAGGTCCAGCGCCTGCAGGCCCGCCGTCACCTCCACTTTGGTGTCCGGCAGCCGGAACTGGAGGTAGGCGAGATCGACCAGGACTTCCGCCGCCGGATTAGCGGCCGTGAAGGTTCCCTGGCCCCAGGTGTTGATGATGCGCAGCCCAAGGCGGAAGTACACAGCCTTGTTCGCCTCGAAATCAGTCCGTAAACGGAAGCGCTCCCAGATCTCGAAGGTATCCGTGGTCTTTGTTCCCGTTTTGTTCCAGCCCGTGTAGTTGTGGTTGAGATAGAAGTTTCCCATGATGAAAGAATCGCCGCGCATCTTGACCAAGGTGTCCGCCCCGGCAGGCAGGGCGACGCCCCAAGACAGCATGAACACCACGATGCAATACAAACGCCATTTCATTCGCTACTCCCTCCGGCTCGTTTACAAGTGCGTATAGATACGTAGCCGCAACTGCCGACGCGTTGCCGACGCATTCCGTTGCTGCCCGCCGCCATATTCGCCAACGTTCCTGCCCCCGAAGCGCGTTGGGGACGCCCTGGCCCGGCGTTGCTGCCGGCCTTTGAGGAAGAAACGTTCCTGGCAATTTTTTGAAGGAGTTACGGAGAAACGGCCGGTCGGAACAACTCGTAAAAATACGAGATTTGCCGGCTATTTTTTCGAGTCGCGCCGGTTGGACGTGCCCGACAAAGGCAGGGGATTGCCGGCGTGCGGACCCAGGTCACCTTGCGGTGCGGATAAGACGCGGCTTCGTCGACGGCATTCCGGTGCGGGGATCGCGCCCCGCCGGCGCGAGGCGGTGAAAAAGCGCATACGGCGGAGAGTATCCAGGCGTGACGACCAGAGGAGCCATCCATAGGAAACCGCCTGGCGAAGCAGAGGCTGGCCGCAGCCTCCTCACATCCCTGCACGCCGGGACGACTCGTCAAGCATATGAGCCCGGCAAACGGGTCCCGAAAACAAAGGTTCGAAACCTCGTAATTTTACGAGTTGCTGGGCCAAAGCCTTTCTTATTAGCTGTGAAAGACGAAAACGAGGCGTGGGGCCAAAGACGTAAAGCCGGCTGCCCTTGGCGTCTATTGGATCGGGGCCGTCCAGTGCAGCATCAAGGGATAGCAGCAGAGAAACTCAGTATGACGGACAAGAAAATCAACGAATACGTTCATGGCACCCTCAAGTAGCATACTGGCATCTGATAAATTGCAATGATCATATTGATCGGGATCGGCATCCTTCGGAAATCGTGTTCCAGAGAATGCCAGCCGTCTTCGCGAATTGCCTGCGCCTTCAAGGAATGAATGCTCCCAGGTCATGAATAATAAAACATTTCAAGATTGGCTGCGCATCCAGCACATCGCCCATCACGGAGAAACTCCATGCAAAAAAAGGGCATCAACGTCGTCTTGACGCTCACTGTCGTTGGATCGTTGTTCATCGGCATCGCCGCGCTGGTCGTCTATGTAACTTCATCCAGCTTCTCAATTTCCACCACGCTCCAGGAACTGGCGCTGACCCAGGCGGCCAGGAGCACGGCCGACGCCCTGGAGCAGTATATCGATAATGCCAGGGACGAGGCGGAAAATCTGGCTAGCCTGCGAGCCGCCCAGGACGCCCTCTCCGGTGACCCTGCGCGCGCCCAAGCGATGCTCGATACATACGTGGGCCATTCCAGATC
This sequence comes from Desulfovibrio sp. DV, assembly GCF_001936595.1. Classification (GTDB taxonomy): domain Bacteria; phylum Desulfobacterota; class Desulfovibrionia; order Desulfovibrionales; family Desulfovibrionaceae; genus Solidesulfovibrio. Next base: position 2,599 of record NZ_MLBG01000046.1, on the reverse strand, counting down.
CATCACCTCCGCAATGTTCATCACCCTCGACGGCAGACCCGTGGCCGGTGCGACCAAATCCGGCGAATCCTTGGCGCAAAGCTATGACGACACAGCCTACGTCAAGGCCATCGCAGGAGGTGGCAAAGAGTATCTCGGCAAAACGATCCTCAAGGGGAAGACTACCGGTGCGCTGTTCTTCGTGCTCGCCCATGCGGTGGTCGACGATGCAGGCAAAACCATCGGTATGGCCGTCGTCTGTCCCGCCTGGGATAATTTCACGCGGAAGTTCGTTGATCCGATTCGCTTCGGCAAAACCGGCTACGGTTTCATTCTGGATGCGGACCGGCGCGTGATTGCCCACACCTTTGACAAGTCTCTGCTGTTGTCTCGTCCCGCGGAGGCCAGTCTCTCCAATAGGGACCTGACACCCCAAAACGGCATCCTGAACTATTCCTACAAGGGCGAGCAGAGGTACATGGCGGTCGCCGAAGTACCGCAGACGAACTGGATTCTGTGCATGACCGTCGCGGCGTCGGAAATGTCGGGGCCGGCCGCCAGGCAGCGCAATGTGCTCCTCGTTCTTGGATTCGTGGTGCTGGCCGTGGTCGCCGGCTTGAGCATGGTCTCCAACCGGGTTGCGGTCATCGGGCCGCTGCGCGCCATCAGGGACTTCACCGGCAAAGTGGCCGGCGGCGACCTCAAGGCCACGCTTTCAGGGAAGTTCCGCTTCGAGCTCGCCGAACTGGCCCAAAACCTCGAAACCATGGTCGCGGAACTCAAGAACAAGCTCGGCTTCTCCCAGGGCGTCTTGCACAGCATTCCCATCCCCACCACCATCATCGACCTCGAGTGCAAGATTCTCTGGGTCAACCAGGCCGCCTGTTCCATGCTGGGAAAAACTGCCGCGCCGGAGTCCTATGTCGGCATGAGGTCGGGAGCATTCATTCTGAACGATCCCGCAAAATCCCCCAACATCAACAAGACCATTACGGAAAGAATAACGGTTTCCACAAACGTTGAACTCGTTGCGCTCTCAGGCCGAAGCTACCATGTGGCCGTGAACGCCTCCCCGATTCACGACATGGACGGCAACCTCCTCGGCGGTATGGTCTTTTGGAGCGATTTTACGGAGATGGCGGCGCAACAACGGCGCGTCGAGCAACAAAACGCCCTCATCGCCGACGCGGCGGTCAAGGCCTCGGCCGTTTCCGACCGCATGGCCTCGGCTTCCCAGGAGCTCTCAACCCAGATCGAGCAGGGCAACAAGGGAGCCCAGGAACAAAACAACCGTGTCCAAGACACGGTCACGGCAGTGGAAGAGATGAACGCCACCATCCTCGAAGTGGCGCGGAACGCCGGCGACACCGCCAGGGGCGCGCAAGCGGCCGGGGACAAGGCCCGTGAAGGGGCCGACATCGTGGTCCAGGTGGTCGCGGCCGTGGGCAGCGTGCGCGAAGCTGCGGACAAGCTCAAAAAAAATATGCGCGGCCTCGGACAGCAGGCCCGGAACATTGGCGCGGTGCTTGGCGTCATTTCCGACATAGCCGACCAGACCAACCTGCTCGCGCTCAACGCCGCCATTGAGGCGGCCCGCGCCGGCGAGGCCGGACGCGGCTTCGCGGTCGTGGCCGACGAGGTGCGAAAGCTCGCCGAAAAGACCATGCACGCGACCAAGGAGGTCGGCCAGGCCATTTCAGGTATCCAGCACGGCACGGCGGAAACCGAGCGCATGGTGGACGAGGCGACCACAGCCGTGGACTCGGCGACTGCCCTGGCCGAGCGCTCGGGCATGGCGTTGTCCGAAATCGTCGCCGTGGTCGAGACGGCCGGCGACCAGATCAGGGCCATCGCCACGGCGGCCGACCAACAGTCCGCCACCTCCGAAGAGATCAACCGCGCCATCGAGGCCATTAGCCGCATCGCCTCGGAAACCGCCGACGCCATGGGCCAATCCGCCCAGGCCGTGGCCGAACTGGCCGAACTGGCCCAGGATTTGAGCGCCCTCGTGTCCGGCATCCAGAGCGGCGGCCCGGCCCTCCTGTCTGCCTAGCGCCCCTCAGTCGTCCGAGCTGTCGTACCGGCCAAAACGGCGATGCGCAGTACCCGAAAAATGCGCCGCGACCACCGCGTCGCCCGTATCCTCGGGCGTCAGCGCCCCTTCGTGCTGCGCGCGCTTGCGCAGTGAATCGGAAAATGCCGGCCTCATCTGGCCGGCTATTTTTTCGGGTTGCGCCGGTTGGCCGCGTTTGACTGTAAACCATGTCGCCTTGCCATGCGGCCAAGGTGCGGCTTCGCCGGCTGCATCCCGACGCGGGAATTGCGCTCGCCGGCGCGGGCGGGAAAAAAGCGCATAAGGCGAACAGGTTCCTGGGGCGACGGGCAGAGGGAGCAGATTTCCGGAAACCGCCTCGCGAAGCGTAAGCCGGCCCCAGCCTTTCCACCTCTCCGCGGGGCGGAGATGCCACCCCACCTTGTCTTCCCGGAAAACCGGCCCCGAAAACAAAGACGGCAAACCTCGTAATTTTACGAGTTGTTGTGCCAAAGCCTTTCTTATTAGCTGTGACAAACGAAAAACGGAACGTCGGGCCGGCAGACGAAAAACTGTCATGCCCTGGCG
>NZ_MLBG01000045.1 GCF_001936595.1 Desulfovibrio sp. DV | reverse complement strand
GGGTCGTTGCGCCCGAAGCGGGCGCAACGACCCAATGCCAACCACCAAAAAAATAAAAATTTACCAGGAACTGCGAAGCATTATGGCTGATACGCACAAACAAGGAACACCCGCCGCCCCCCAGGAAAAAGTTTTTGGGGAAGGTGGGGGTCTGGGGGAGGAAACCCCGGGCCACGCGGCCCGCCGCAAAGGGGAAACCCTGGCTACGGGCGCTCAAGCCGGTGTTCCAACCGCCATCAACACCATTGCCATGGTCGGGGCCAGGGGCGGCATGGGCAAGCTCATTGCGGCCAGGAGTCGGGCGGTTGGCATTGAGGTGCGCGAACTGGGCCGGCCGCTGACCGAGGCGGACATTCGGGCGGCAGTGGCCGGGGCCGAGTTGGTGCTGGTGTCCGTGCCGGTCTATGCCACGGCCGAGGTGACGGGCCTGCTTGCCCCGCATATGGCCGCACCGCAAATTTTAGCCGACGTCGGGTCGGTCAAGACCCTGCCCGTTGCCGCCATGGTCGAGGGCTACTCCGGGCCAGTGGTCGGCACCCATCCGCTTTTTGGCCCCGAGCCGGCGGCCGATGACGGGTTGCGCGTGGCGGTCATGGACGGCCGGCCCGGAGAGGACGCCTGGGCGACCGGGCTTGTGGCGGACTGGTGCCGCCGGGTGGGCTTTGCCCCCTTTGCCTCCACGGCCGAGGAGCATGACCGGGCCGCGGCCTATGTCCAGGGTCTTAATTTCGTCACCACCGTGGCCTATCTGGCTTCCCAGTCGGCCGACAGCGGGGTGCAGAAATACCTGACGCCGTCGTTCACCCGGCGGCTGGTGTCGGCGGAAAAGCTCATTACCAAGGATGCGGCCCTGTTTACCGCCCTGTTCGAGGCCAATCCGTACAGCCATGAAATGATTCGCAATTACCGGAATTTCCTGAACATCGCCGCTGGCGGCGACATCGACCTGCTGGTGCGCCGGGCCGAAGCCTGGTGGACCGCCAAGACGGAACAAAAGGACAACCCATGAGTGCGATCACGCTTCGCCAGGAAGGGACGTGGCTGCCGGCCGACGTCCAGACGCCCATCAGTCTGTTTCTGGGACTCGTCGGCGAACGGCCCGGCGTTCTGCTCGAAAGCGCCGAGGTGGACGGCCGGCTTGGCCGCTACAGCCTCATTGCCTGGGATTTCCGGCTGCGGCTTCGCCTCAAGGACGGCAAGCTCGACGTCAGCGCCCGCGACCCGCGCCTTGCGGCGCTGGAAGCCTACACCGGACACGACTTTGTCGAGGGCATGCGCGGCATCCTGGCCGACATGAAGATTCTGGCCCCGCAGGGCTTTGCCGATGTGCCGCCCATCACCCGGTCCCTGGTCGGCTATTTCGGCTACGGCGTGGCCGGCATCTTCGAGCCCAAGCTGGCCGCGGTGCTGCCGCCAAACGAGGCCGAGTTCTGTCTGGTCCTGCCCGGCCGGGTGGTCCTTTTCGACCACGTCAAGCACCGCTGCCTGCACCTCTCCCTTGATGAGGGCAAAAAAGCCAAGATCGAATACGCCAACATCTTCGCGCCCATGGACCGGCCGGTCATCGGCAAGGTGGTCAACACCCCGGACGCCGAGGGCTACATGGAGGCGGTCGCCAAATGCAAGGAGATGATCCGGGCCGGCGAGTGCATCCAGACCGTGCTCTCCACCCAGTTCAGCGCGCCCTTCTCCGGCGACCCGTTCGTGGTCTACCGCCGGCTGCGACAGGTAAACCCCTCGCCCTACATGTTTTTCATGCGCCTGCCGCGGGTGACGCTCCTCGGTTCGTCGCCGGAGTTGCTCATCCGCTGCCGCGACGGCGAACTGACCACCTGCCCCATCGCCGGCACGCGCCACCGCAGTGCCGACCCGGTCGAGGACGACCGTCTGGCCGAAGAGCTCCTGGCCGACCCCAAGGAGCGGGCCGAGCATGTCATGCTGGTCGATCTTGGCCGCAACGATCTCGGCCGCATGGCCGAGCGCGGCACGGTCAAGGTCGAGAAGTTCATGTCCGTGGAGCGCTTTTCCCATGTCATGCACATCGTCTCCTACGTGACGGCCACGCTTAAAAAGGGCCTCGACGCCCTGGACGTGCTCAAATGCGCCTTCCCGGCCGGCACGCTTTCGGGCGCGCCCAAGGTCCGGGCCATGGAGATGATTGCCGAGCTGGAACACGGGCTGCCGCGCGGGCCGTATGCCGGCTGCATCGGCTGGATCGGCCTGGACGAGGGCCATGTGAACCTGGACACGGGCATCACCATCCGCAGCATGTGGATTCGCGACGGCATGGCTTCCTGGCAGGCCGGGGCCGGCATCGTTTTTGATTCCGATCCGGCCAAGGAATGGGTGGAGTGTCAAAACAAGGCCCGGGTCATTGCCGAAGTGCTGGCTGCCAAGGAGGAAGGCGATGTTTTTACTTATTGATAACTTCGATTCGTTCACCTTCAACGTCGTCCAGGCCTTCCAGCAGCTCGGGCACGATCCCATCGTCCTTAAAAACGACGATCCGCAGATTTTGGAGTTGGCCGCATCGGGCACGCTGGAGAAGGTTTGCATTTCCCCCGGCCCGAGCAACCCGACCAATGCCGGATTGTGCCTCAAATTTCTGGAGCTTTTGCCCGTGACCATCCCGGTCTTTGGCGTGTGCCTGGGGCATCAGATCCTGGGACACTTTGCCGGCGCGCCAGTAGTCGTTGCCGACCGCATCATGCACGGCAAGACGTCTGACGTGTACCACCGCGAGACCGGCCTTTTCGAGGGCCTGCCCAACCCCATGGAGTGCTGCCGCTACCATTCGCTCATCGTCCAAGCCTCCAAGGCCCCGGAGATGCTCGAAATCACCGCCTGGACCGAGCAAAACGAAGTCATGGGCATGCGCTACCGCGATCGGCCCTGGGTCGGCGTGCAATTTCACCCGGAGTCGGTCTTCACCCCCGACGGCATGAAGCTGATCGCCAATTTTCCGGATAAGATTTCGTAAGGACGCCCATTTTGAACACCATCCCCGCCCTTATCGCCAAAGCGGAAGCCAGCCTGCGCGCCGCGCGGCTGCTGGCCAGCGAAAGGCACTTCGATTTCGCCGTGGGCCGGGTCCATGCCGTCATGCATTACGTGGCCGAAGCCTTCCTCATACGCCATGGCTACGCCGTGACCGATCCGGGCAGCGTGGCCTCGGCCTTTGCCCTGCACCTGACCGCCTCCGGCTATCTGCCGGATGCCTTTAATCGCTTCTTAAACGAAGCCGGCCGGCTGCGAAACCGCGCCGAATACGAAACCGATACCGGCATAACCGCCGAAGACGTGGCCGAGCAGATCGACCGGGCCAAGGCCTTCCTCTACCTCGCCCGGGAAGAACTCTCCGACACGCCCAAATAACACCCGCACGCCCGTCCGAAAGGAGTCGCATCGTGGAAAAGCACGTTGAATGCCTCGAACTCTTAGCCATCGGCAAAGACCTGCCCAAGGACCTGGCCGCCTACGCCTTCCGGGCCATGTACACCGGCGAGATGCCGGCCTCGTGCGTGGGCGCATTCCTCATGGGCCTTAAAACCAAGGGCGAGGCGGCCGTGGAAATCGCGGCCGGCGTCACCACCGCCCTGGAACAGGCCAAGCTCGTGACCGGCCTGACCGGCCCGCGCATCGACACCTGCGGCACCGGCGGCGACAACACCTGCTCGTTTAACTGCTCCACCGCCGTGGCCCTCTATCTTGCCGCCATGGGCCACAAGGTGGTCAAGCACGGCAACCGGGCCGTATCGAGCGCCTGCGGCAGCGCCGATGCCGTGGAATCCCTCGGCTTTCCCCTCGTCGTCGAACCCGACGCCGTGGCCTCCGAGCTGGACAAACACAATTTCGTGTTTCTCTTCGCCCCCAACTACCACCCGGCGTTCAAACGCATCGGACCCATCCGCAAGGAACTCGGGGCGCGCACGCTCTTTAACCTCATGGGACCACTTCTTAACCCCGCCCGGCCCACGCACCAGATTTTAGGCGTGCCCACCTCGCGCCACGTCCCGCTCATGGCCGAAGTGCTGGCGCTGACCGGCCTTTCCTGCGGCGCAGTCGTCCACGGAGCCGGCGGCTTTGACGAGCTGACCCCGTTCGGACCGGCCGACGTGTGCTGGGTGAAAGACGGCTGGCTCAAAAAGGAACGCATCGATCCGGTGACGCTTGGCATAGCCGAAGGCCGGCTCGGCGATGTGGTGGTGTCCGGGCGCGACGAGGCCGTGGCTGTCCTTAAAAACGTGCTGGCCGGCCAGGGCACCCAGGCCATGCTGGATATGGTGGCGCTCAACCTCGGCTGCGCCCTGCATCTGCTTGAAGGCGACCTCACCCTCAAACAAGGCGTGGCCAAGGCCCGCGACGCCATTGCCCAGGGCGCGGCAGCTGCGTTTTTCAAGGACGTTTTCCATGCTTGAGAAGTTCCGGGCCGCCAAGGCGGCCGAGATTCGCCGCCTCAAGGAACTTGAGGCGGCCCAGCGCCTGCCCGCGCCCTACACGGGCAAACGGCCGTCCTTTTCCGACGCCCTGATCGCCCACGCGCCCATGGCTGTGATTGCCGAATACAAGCGGGCCTCCCCGTCCATGGGCGACATCAACCTGGGCCTGTCCCCGGCCGAGGTCGCAACCCTCTACGCCGCCTCGGGCGCTGCCGCCATCTCGGTCCTCACCGAAGAGACGTATTTCAAAGGTTCGCTTGGCTATCTGGAAACGATCAGCCAATGCGGCCTGCCCCTGCTACGAAAAGACTTCCTGCTCCACCCGCTGCAGGTGATCGAGACCGCCGCCACCAAGGCCTCGGCCCTGCTGCTCATCGTGCGCATGGTCACCGACGAGGAACTCGGCGACCTGCTGCGCCTGACCTACGACGCGGGCCTGGAAGCCGTGGTCGAGGTCTTTGACGCCGTGGACCTGGAGCGGGCCGAAGCGGCCGGGGCGCACATCATCCAGGTCAACAACCGCGACCTGGACACCCTCAAGACGGACTTTGCCGTGGCCCGCACCCTGGCTCCGAAAAAACGGGCCGGCCGCCTCTGGATCGCCGCCAGCGGCATCAAGACCCGGGCCGACGTGGACGCCATGGCCGAGCTCGGCTTCGACGCCGTGCTGGTCGGTACCTCCATCATGTCCGAGGCCGATCCCGGCGCGGCCCTGGCCGCCCTGGCCGGCCAAACCGGCCCAAAAGGAGCGTCCGCATCATGAACGCCCGGCTCGTCAAAGTCTGCGGCATGACCCGCCCCGAAGACGTCACCGGCTGCACCGAGGCCGGGGCCGATCTCCTCGGCTTCATCTTCGCCGCCAAAAGCCCGCGCCGCCTGACGCCGGGACAAGCCGCCGCCCTGCCCCGGACTGCGGCCAAACGCGTCGGCGTCTTTGTCGAACACACACTCGCCGAAGTGCTCTCGATCATGGACGAAGCCGGCCTGGATCTGGCCCAGCTCCACGGCGGCCAGGACCCGGACTTCTGCCGGGCCGTGGGGCCGGACCGGGTCATCCGGGCCTTTTGGCCCCAAAAGCACCCTGATCTGGCCAGCCTCGCCGCCGCCATGGCCCCCTTTGCCGGCGCGGTCCGCTTTGCCCTGCTCGACGCCGGCACCTCCGGCGGCGGCCACGGCAAATCGCTTGATTTCGCAACGCTCGCCGAACTCTCCCCGCCCATGCCTTGGCTGCTCGCCGGGGGCCTTGGGCCGGACAACGTGGCCGAGGCCGTGCGCATCGCCCAGCCCCACGGCGTGGACCTCAATTCCGGCGTCGAGTCGTCGCCGGGCCTCAAAGACCTCGCCAAAGTCCGGAGGTCCCTTTGGGCCGTGAAAGGTGAATGAGAAAGGCAGAATCGGGGCTTTGCCCCGAACCCCACCGGGGGGATGATCCCCCCGGACCCCCCGCCTGGGGTAGCGGCTCCGGCCGCGTGTGACGACTGAAGCCACGGTGCATAACGCGCCACCCCGTTAAAAGTTTTTGGGAAGGGGTCTGGGGAAACCTTTTTTTCAAAAAAGGTTTCCCCAGCCGCCGGAGGCACGCCTCATCATGAAAAAAGGATATTACGGCGATTTTGGGGGACAGTTCGTGCCCGAACTGCTCATGCCGCCCCTGTTGGAGCTGGAAGAGGCCATGCGCACCATTGTGCCGAGCGCGTCTTTTCAAAGCGAATTGAAAGCGCTGCTGGCCGACTATGTCGGCCGGCCGTCGCCGCTGTACCGCTGCCCCAATCTGTCGCAAGAGTTGGGCTTTGATCTGTGGCTCAAGCGCGAGGATTTGAACCATACCGGCGCGCACAAGATCAACAACACCATGGGCCAGGGACTTTTAACCAAGTACATGGGCAAGAAGGTGCTGTTGGCCGAGACCGGGGCCGGCCAGCACGGCGTGGCCACGGCCACGGCAGCGGCCATGCTTGGCCTTGACTGCATCGTCTACATGGGAGCCGAGGACGTGGTGCGCCAGTCGCACAATGTGCGGCGCATGAAGCTCCTTGGGGCCGAGGTCGTACCCATCGAGTCCGGCACCAAGACGCTCAAGGACGCCATCAACGCGGCGCTGCGCTATTGGATTGCCGAGCAGAACACCACCCATTACTGCTTTGGCACGGCCGCCGGGCCGCATCCGTTTCCGCTCCTGGTGCGCGAGTTCCAGGCGATTATATCCTTGGAAGCCCGGGCCCAGTGCCTGGACAAGATGGGCCGGTTGCCGGACTACGTGGTGGCTTGTGTGGGCGGCGGCTCCAACGCCATCGGCATGTTCCACCATTTCGTGCCCGATGCCTCGGTCAAATTGATCGGCGTCGAGGCCGGCGGCACGGGCGAACCGGGCTGCTACCACAGCGCCCCCATAAGCCTCGGCACGCCCGGAGTGCTCCACGGCATGCGCACCATGCTGCTGCAAACCACCGAGGGGCAAATCCAGCCGTCGCATTCCGTGTCCGCCGGCCTGGACTATCCCGGCGTCGGACCGGAACACGCCGCTCTCGGCGCGTCCGGCCGGGTGCGCTACGACGTGGCCGTTGACCGGCAGGCCCTGGCCGCTTTCGAGGCCCTTTGCCGGCGCGAAGGCATCATCCCGGCCCTGGAAAGCTGCCATGCCGTGGCCTGGGCACTGAACCCGGCCTCGGACATCCCCAAGGGATCGCAGGTGGTGGTGTGCCTGTCCGGGCGCGGCGACAAGGACCTCGACATCATCGAGTCCTTTGAAAACACGATGGGAGGCGCGAAATGAGCCAGTCTCTTCTGACCACCCGCATGATGGAGGCGCTCTCGGCCGGGCGCAAGGCGCTCATTCCCTTCCTGCCGGGCGGTTTTCCGGACAAGGAGCGGTTTTTCGACGAACTGGCCGCGCTCGATGCCGGCGGGGCCGACATCATCGAGATCGGCGTGCCCTTTTCCGATCCCGTGGCCGACGGCCCGGTGGTGGAGCAGGCATCCCTCGATTGCCTGTTAAACGGCACCTGCCTGTCCTGGCTGCTCCACGAACTGGAGAAGCGCAAAGGCCAGTACCGGGCCGGGCTGGTGCTCATGGGCTACTACAACCCGTTTTTGCAATACGGCCTGGACCAACTGGCCGAGGACGCCGCTGCCGCCGGGGTGTCCGGATTTATCGTGCCCGACGTGCCGCTGGAGGAATCCGGCCCTTTGCGCGCGGCGCTTGACAAGCACAACCTGGACCTGATCCCGCTGGTCGGGCTCAACACCTCCGAGGAACGGCTGGCCGCCTATGCCAAAGACGCGCGCGGCTACGTCTACTTCGTCTCGGTGCTCGGCACCACCGGAATGCGCGAATCCCTGCCAACCGAGATCAAGGAACGCCTGACCGCCGTGCGCCGGCTCTTCAAGGTGCCCGTGGCCCTGGGCTTTGGCATCAAATCCCCGGACCAGCTGACCGCTTTCGGCGACCTCGTCGACGGCGTGGTCTTCGGCTCGGCCCTGATCGCCCACATCAAGGCCGGCGGCACCGCCGCCGAATTCATGCTCCGCTGGCGCGTCTAGCCGCACCTGATACGGGCGACCGCCTGATCCTGCCGCGTCCCTGATCCTTCACGGACGCGGCCCGGGCAGGCGGTCCAAGGCTCCCGGCCGGCAGCGACCCGGCCGGGCAGCCTCCCTGTCGCGGGAAGCCGCCATGATCAGCCAAACCTACCTCGCCTATTGTATTGCCCTGGCCGCCAGCATGTTCACTCCTGGCCCGGCCACGCTGCAGGCCATGACCCTTGGCATGCGCCACGGCTCCCGGCCCGTGGCTGCCGCAGCCCTTGGCAATGTGTGTTCCACCCTCGTCCAGGTGCCGGCCGTGCTCTTCGGGCTGTCGCTCCTGGCCGGCCAACCGCTCGTGCTGCGGCTGGCCGGGTATGCCGGGGCGGCCTATCTCCTGTGGCTCGGGCTTCGGTTGTGGCGGGCTCCGGCCCGGCTGGATCTGCCGGGAAAGGTCGTTGACACGGCCCGCCTGGGCAGCCTCTTTGGCCAGGGCCTGCTCGTGGCGGCGGTCAATCCCAAGGCCTGGGGCTTTTTGTCGGCCATGCTGCCGCGCTTTGCCGCCGGAGGGATGCCCGACGTTGCCGGGGTGGCGCTGCTGGCCGGGCCGGTCTGCCTGCTGGGCTTTGGGGCCATGATGGCCTACGCCGTATTCGGGGCCTGGCTCACCCGCCTTCTGGCCTCGCCGGTCGCCCTGCGGTTGGTCTTTCGATGCATGGCCGGAGCGCTTTGGGCGTGTTGCGCCTTTTTCGCTGCCGGATAATTCCCCTGGCCCGGCGTTTGGGGTATGGTCGCAAGCAACTTGCAAGGACGTGCCATGCCCCAATGCGCCAAAATACTCGTCGTCGATGACGACCCGGCCGTGCTCGACGCCCTGCGCCGCAGCCTGGGCCGCTGTTACGACCTGGAAACGGCCCTTGGTCCCGAACAGGGGCTGGCCGCCCTGGCCGACAATGGGCCGTTTGCCGTCATCATCTCCGATCTGCGGATGCCGGGCCTGTCCGGGGTGGAATTTCTGCGCCGGGCCAAGGCCCTCGCCCCGGAGGCGGTCGCCCTCATGCTCACCGGCCATGGCGACCTGGACGCGGCCATGGAGGCCATTAACGAGGGGCACATCTTCCGCTTCCTGACCAAGCCCTGCCCGCCCCCCATCTTAAGCCGCTCCCTGGACGCGGCGCTCACCCAGTACCGGCTGGCCGCCGCCGACCGGGACCTGTTGCGGGTGACGCTTGAAAACGCCCGGCTCAAGGACGATGTCGAGCGCATCATGCGCCACGACCTCAAGACGCCGCTGACCACCATCATCAGCCTGCCGCAAGTGCTGCGTCTGGCCGAAAACCTCGACGACGACCAGCGCGACATGCTCTCGCTCATCGAGGACGCCGGCTACACCGTGCTGGCCATGGTCAACCTGTCCACGGCGCTTTTCAAGATGGAGCGCGACCAATACGTGCTGGACCCGGTCGCCGTCGATCTCGTGCCCATCGTGGCCAAAATCTTTGCCGCCCATGCCGATACGGCCGAGAACCACGGGTTGGCCCTGGAGCTGGCCGTTGGCGGCCGGCCGGCTGCCCCCGGGAAGCCGTTTCTTGTGCGCGGGGAGGAATTGCTGTGCTATTCCATGCTGGCCAATCTGCTGGCCAATGCCGTGGAGGCCTCGCCCGACGGCGGGCGGGTGGCGGTGGATATGCGCCAGGCTGGCGACATGGCAAGCATTGCCATCGCCAACCAGGGGGCTGTGCCGCCCAGTGTCCGGGACCGGTTTTTCGAGAAATACGCCACAGCCGGCAAGACCAAAGGCACGGGCCTTGGCACCTATTCGGCCCGGCGCATCGCCCTGGCCCACGGCGGGGACATCGCCATGGCCACAAGCGAGGCCGGGGGCACGGTCGTGACGGTCAGCCTGCCGCGAGCTTTATGAGCGTCGGGCTGTGCGAACAGACGTCCTGCAGTTTTTTCTGCAGGGTATTGGGCGAAAACGGCTTGACCACATAGTCGGTCACCCCGGTCTGCATGGCCGCCAGCACGTGTTCGGTATTGGCCTCGGCCGTGACCATGATCACCGGCAGTTTGGCAAAGGCCTCGCTGTTGCGGATACGCTCCAGAAGCGACAACCCGGACAGGCGCGGCATGTTCCAGTCGAGCAGCACGAGGTCGACCCTGGTGTTGTTGATATGCTTCCAGGCCGCGTCCCCGTCTTCGGCGAACTGGATGTCTTTAAGGCCCAGCTGGCGCAGGATGTAGGCAATGGTCTTGCGCATGGGCTGCTGGTCGTCCACCACGAGGATGGCCATATGCTTGGGGATGCTCACGGGCCGCCTCCTTGACTCTCAGGCCGGGAGGTTAGCCCGGCGGCCGGAAAAATTCCATGTCCAAATGCGATGCTGCCGGCCTGGCGCAGCCAGATGCCCAAGGCCGCAACGCACCACCGGCTGCCTGACGCGGCCAACTCTTTGAGCGGGATGTGACATATCCACGTGCAATAGAGTATTTCCCAGACGTTTCGTTGACAAAGCCCCCAAGATCTTCCCCTGCTGCCTTTTTCATGAATAGGTATTGGGATCGTAACGGCCACGCGTCGCAGCGTCCGCATCATCCCCTCATCCTCCTGGACTCCTCGGAAAAGCTGAGGCCAGGGGCAGCATGTTGAGACTTTGGAGGTATTTTGTGCGTCGTATCATCGTAGCCCTTGTTGTTCTCGGCTTCCTGACGTCAACCGCTTACGCCAAACAGTATAAAGTTGGTATGATCCACTGGATCGCCTTTTCACCGCTCAACGTGGCTGAGGCCAAGGGCCTGTGGAAAGACCAGGGCCTTGATGTGGAGGTCGTCAATTTCGGCTCCAACCAGGAACTCAACGCCGCCCTGGAAAACAAGCGCATCGACATCGCCCTCGATATGCTCGGCTCCTGGGTGGGGCTCACCCTGGGCGGCACGCCCATCGCCATTTTGGGCGAGACGGACTGGTCCAACGGCGGCGACAAGATCATTGCCAAAAAGGGCCTGGACATGGCCGCATTCAAAGGCCAGACCGTCGGCATCTATTTAAATCAGCCGTCGGTGACCTTTTTCCTCAACAGATTCCTGGCCGCCAATGGCTTACAGCTTGCCGATGTCAAAACCGTCGAAGTCGAGCCCGAGGCCATGGCCGACAACTTTATCGCCGGCAAGATGCCCCTGACCGTCAACTATGATCCCCAGGCGCTGCGCGCCATCAAGGAAGGCGACGGCACGGTGGTGGCGACCAGCGCCACCTATCCCGGCGTCATCCCCGAGGGATTTGCGGCCCGTGCGGACACCCTGGCGGATCTCCCCCCCGCTGACCTGACCAAATTCTTCGCCGGCTGGACCAAGGCTGTGGCCTGGACCAAGGAACCCGCCAACTGGGCAGAGTATGCCACCATCCTCAACACCAAGACCTTCGAGGGAGAAAAACCCTATTCCGAAGCGGAACTCAAGGAAATGCTCGCCGCCGTGTCCATCCATGACAAAGCGACGCAGCTTGAGCGCAACACCGTCGGCCTCAAGGCGTATATGGCGGAGTTGCACGCCTTCCTCAAAGACAACAACCTGCTGCGAACAGATTTCAACCCCGATGCCATCCTTCAAAACACCGTGCTGATCGAGTCGCTCAAGCAATAAGCGACCAGACCCGGCGCGCCGGAACCCCTCCGGCGCGCCAAACCGAGCGTCTTTTCCCAAGGGAGTTCTGCCGTGCAGCAAAAGTATCTTCCCCTTGTTACCAGACTCGGCATTATTTACGCCGTATTGGCCGTGGCCTTTGTTGCCCAGGCGGCCCTGTCCTACTCCAACGGGCAAAGGCTCAAAGCCGTCTATCAAAGCCAGATTCAGGCCGCTCGGGGCTTAAGCGACCTCGCCCAGGATCTCTACGCCCTGCGGCTCAAGGTTTTTCAATATCTGGGGACAAGCAAGCCGACTGAAATGGACGCCATAAAAACCGAAGTCGCCGCTCTTTCCTCCGCTATCGCCAAACGGCTCCAATCCGACACCCTCGGGGAATTGTCGCCGCTTTTTGCAACAGCCCGGGCGCAATACGACAGCATCCTCAAGGCACACAGGGATTTCAAGACCAAGCAGGCCTACCAGACGATCTATGGCGACTCCCAGGCTGCCTTCGAGGAGTCCAAGACCCGCATCACCGAACTTTCCAGCAGAGCCCGGGCGCAAGCCGAGGCGGCGGAGAAGACTGCGTTTAACACCATCATCGGCGTCACCATCGGGGCGGCCGTTTTAGTGGCCGCAGCCCCTCGGCTTTCTGGTCTTTTATTCCAAGCGGGCCATCGTCTCGCCCCTGAATCGGCTGACGGTCTATGCCGCGAAAGTCTCCCAGGGCGAGATGGAGGCGCCCATCGACGGCGGCTACCAGGCCGAACTGCACATTCTCAAAGAGTCCCTGTCCCAGATGGTGGTCAACCTGCGGGATCAGATCAGCCAGGCCGCCGTGAATGAGGGGAAAGCCAGACTGTGCGCCGACGAGGCCATCGCGGCCAGAAGCCAGAGCGAAGGGCTCAAGATCCAGGCCGAGCGGTCGTTTGACCGCATGAAGCACGCGGCTGTCCAGCTTGAGCAGATGGCCGAGACCCTGGCCAACGCCAGCCAGGAACTCTCCCACCAGATCGAGGAATCGGCCCAGGGCGCAAACATGCAAAAGAGCCGGGCCTCGGAGTCCTTCGATGCCATCACCCAGTTGAGCCAAGTCTCCCTGGAAGTGGCCCGGAAAGCCTCGACATCGGCGCAACTGGCCGAGCGTACCCGCACCGAAGCCGACAAGGGGGCGCAGGTGGTGGACTCGGTCGTGGAAATCATCCTGCAAGTCCATGCCAAAGCCCAGGCAAACAAAAACGACATGGCCGAACTCGGCAAACAGGCCCAGGCCATCAGCACCATCATCGACGTCATCAACGACATCGCGGACCAGACCAATCTCCTGGCTTTAAATGCCGCCATCGAGGCGGCGCGAGCCGGCGACGCCGGCCGGGGATTCGCCGTGGTGGCCGACGAGGTGCGCAAACTGGCCGAACGAACCATGAACGCCACCAAGGAAGTGAGCCAGGCCATCGGCAACGTCCAAGACGCAACGCGTCGCAATCTCGCCTACGCCGAGGAAACCAACAGCGCCATTGCCAACAGCGTGGAACGGGCCAACCAATCCGGCGATGCCCTCAAGACCATCGTCGGCCTCATCGACGAAACGGCCGGGCAGGTCCAATCCATCGCCGCAGCCGCAGACGAGCAGTCGGCCACCACGGACCACATCATGGAGGCCCTGCGGCATGTAAGCAGCATCGCGGAAGAAACGGCCAGGAGCATGGATGAGTCGAGCGCAGCCGTGGCCGACCTGGCCATGACCTCAAGCCGCCTGTCCGAACTCATCATGGAAATGCGCGAACAAGAGGCTGCCGAGGCAATAGCACCAACGCCCGCCCTGGCCCGCAGCGCTCCCCAGGGGCGGCTGGCCCTCCCGTCGCAAGTGCCTTCGCCGGTCGACGGCACGCGGGTGCAGCCCACTTGGGCGCGCGATTATTCGTAACGTCCCGTCGTATTCTTTACGGGACGCAGTACTAATCGCAACGATGCCGGCTGCAGGCCCCTTCGAGGGTGAAGACCACGGATTCGGCAATGTTGGTGCACTGGTCGCACACGCGCTTTAAGCCATGGGCAATGAAGCAGATCTGCACGGCCCGCTCCACCGGCCGGGCGGCGTCACGCATGAATTCGGCCATCTCTTTGAGGATGGAGACGTTAAGCTCCAGAATTTCATCAGATTCCTCGCACAACCGCCTGGCCATGGCCATGTCGAGGTTGGTGAAGCAGGTGGCGGTGTTGGCCATGAACTCCCGGGTGGCCTCGGCCAGCTCTTCGAGCTTGGGCGGTGTCGGAAACGCGGCCAGCTCCAGCAGGATCAACCCGCGCTCGGCGATGTTGACGGCTTGGTCGCCGATGCGTTCGATGTCGCCCACGCAGCGCATACAGCCGACAATGGCCCGCAAATCACTGGCCACGGGCTGATACAGCGCCAACATGCGCAAAATTTCCGCGTCCAGGGCGCATTCCTTGGTGTCGATGGCCGCATCGCCGGTCATCACGGCGTCGGCCAGGGCCGGGTCGCGTTCGAAAACCGAGCGCACGGCTTTGTCCACGGCGGCCTGGGCCATGTGAAAGGCGGTCAGTGTTTCCGTCTTCAATCGCTGGAGATCGGCCTCGATAATACGTTCCACGCACTCCCCCCTGTCGGTCGGCTGGTTGCTACCATGACCGAAAAGCCTACCCGCGGCTACGGCGACTGGCAAGGGGTGCACTGAAATGTCACATTCACGCCGCCCCCGACCAGCCGCCGCCCCTTGACGCCGGCAGCCGGAAAGCCCACACCCACCCGAAATTATCGACAAGGATGCCTTTATGTCCCGCACCGCATCCGGCGCACCGGCCATGGTGCTCGCCACCGTGTGCATCGCCCAGTTCATGGCCCCGTTCATGCTGACCGCCGTGGGCGTGGCCCTGCCGTCCCTGGGCCGCGACCTCGGGGCCTCGGCCATGCAGCTTGGGCTCATCGAACAACTCTATGTCGTGTCCCTGGCCATGGCCATGCTCACCTTCGGCCGCCTGGGCGACCTCGTGGGCCAGCGCCGGGTGATGCTGCCGGGATTGGCGCTTTTCACCGGGTTGACCTGCTCGCTCGGCTTTGCCGGGTCTGTGGAAATGATCATGGTCCAGCGTTTTTTCCAGGGCCTTGGCGCGGCCATGGTGCTCTCCGGGTCGCTGGCCATGGTGGCCGCGGCCTACCCGCCGGAAATCCGCGGCCGCAAGATCGGCCTCGTCTCGGCCTTCACCTATGCCGGACTGTCGGTCGGGCCGGTCCTTGGCGGCTACGTCACCGGCCATTTCGGCTGGCGCTGGGTGTTTCTCATGTCCGCCCCCCTTGGCCTGGCCGCCACGGCCATGTGCCTGCTTGGCGTTCGCCGGGACGTTCGCCCTCCCTCGGAAGAAACCATGGACTGGCCCGGGGCCATGGCCTACGCCGCCAGCGTCTGTCTGGTGATGCTCGGCGCAGCCCATGCCCGGGAGCTGCCGCTGGGACCGGCCATGATCGCCGGGGGCCTGATCGGGCTGGCGGTGTTTCTGCGCTTGCAGGCCCGCACCAAGAGTCCGCTTCTTGATGTGGGACTGTTGCGACGCAACCGGTTTTTCACCCTGAGCTGCTTTGCCGCCCTTGGGAACTATGCCGCCACCTTCGGCATCACCTTTCTCATGAGCCTGTACCTGCAATACGCCAAGGGCCTGCCCCCGCGTCTGGCCGGGCTTGTGCTGTTGGCCCAGCCGGTCATGCAGGTGCTGGCCTCGCCCCTGTCCGGGCGGCTGGCCGAACGCATCCCCCCGGCCCGGCTGGCCACGCTTGGCGCGGGCATCAGCGCCGTCGGCCTGCTGGCCGCGGCCGCCAGCATCAGCCAGGAAACGCCGTGTTGGCTGCTCCTCCTGGAACTGGCGGTCATCGGCACGGGCTTTGGCGTCTTTGTCACCCCCAATTCCACCGCCATCATGGGCAGCGTCCAAAAGCGCCAGTTCGGGCTGGCCTCGGGCATGGTGGCCAGTATGCGCACGCTGGGCATGGCCGTGTCCATGACCAGCATCACCCTGGTCTTTGCCGTCTTCATGGGCGACGCAACCATTACCCCCGAGACGCTGCCGGCCTTTTTAGCCAGCATGCGGGTGGGGCTGATCGCCTTCGCCGGCTATTCCTGCCTGGGGGTGCTGCTGTCGTTCCTGCGGGGGGCACGCAGCGAGCGATAGCGAGGGAAAAGCAGGGGATGCCTCCGGCGGCCGGGGGGATGATCCCCCCGGACCCCTGCAACGGGAGAACTTTGGAAAGGGGTTTTTGGCGAGGCGGCGGCGCTCGGGCAGCGTCTCATCAAAATACGAGAGTATTGAGAAAAAACAACGCTTCGCCAGTGTTGTCCTTCGTCGTTGCAGAAACGAATTCCGCGGGCGCGGCGCTAGTGCAGCGCCGGGAAGGCGGCCGACAGCCCCGTGATGATGAACTGGATGCCAAGGGCCAGGGTAATGAGGCCAAAAATTTTGGTGAAGATGTCCATGCCGGTGTGGCCGAGAAAACGGACGATGGCCGGGGAATAGAAAAACGTCACGTAGTTGACGAGGCTCACGCAGCCGATGGCCGCTGCGATCCGAAGCATCCCGGTCAGGCTGCCGGCGCTTTCGGCAAATAAGATGATGGTGGACATGGTGCCGGCCCCGGTGGTCAGCGGGATGGCGATGGGCACCACGGCCATGGGGATCATTTCGGATAGGCGCAGCGGAATCAAGGCCCCTGGTTCGTCGCATTTGCTTTTCAGCATGCCCAGGCCGCTGGAGACGAGGAGCAGGCCGCCAGCGATGCGGAAGGCGGCAATGGAAATGCCGAAAAACTCCAGCACGGCCGCGCCAACCACCAGCGACACGGCCATGGTGACGAGCGAACTGCCCGTGGCCACGGCGCACATCCGGTGCTGCCCCGTCACGTCGATGCCCCGGCACAGGTTCATGTGCAGCGGCAAGGCCGGGATGTTGTTGGCCACGGCGAAAAGGCCGAGCAGATAGTGCTGGAAGGTCATTTCCACAACAAGGTGCTCCCATTGCGCCGGATATCACCGGCCGAGGGAGCCGCCCACTGGCGCCTCCCCCGGCCGCAAGTCTTTATTTGCAATAGATCTTGATCTCGTTGGTGCCCGGCGTGTCGTTGCCCGGGGTCGGCCGGCCGGCCGTGATGACCACCGCCTCGCCCGGGGCGAAATCCGGACAATCATCCACGAACGACTCCACCCGCTCCATGTAGTCAGCCTCGCCATCCCGGCCGAATTCGAGCAGGCGCGGCTTGACGCCCCAGGAGAAGTTCAAAAACCGCATGACCCTGGGATCGGGTGTCAGGGCGTAAATGGGCTGGCGCGGCCGGCGGGATGACGTTAGCCGGGCATTGGTGCCGCTGACCGTGTGGCACAGGATGGCCTTGCTCTCCATGTTGTCGGCAATGAGGCAGGCCGAATAGGCCACGAACTTGCGCGGATTCTTCTCGCGCTTGGGCGCATACGGGGCCTGGATGCGCTCCAGATAGTACTCCAGGGCGTTTTCCGAAATCTGCTGCATCACCTTGACCGCTTCCACGGCATAATCGCCAACCGCCGTCTCTTCCGAAAGCATGACACAATCCGCCCCGTCGAGGATGGCGTTGGCCACGTCCGTGGACTCGGCCCGGGTGGGGATGGGGTTTTTGACCATGGACAAAAGCATCTGCGTGGCCACGATGACCGGCCGCTGGGCATGGCGGCAGGCCCGGATGATCTTTTTCTGCATGATCGGCAGTTGCGGGATGGGACATTCCAGGCCCAGGTCGCCGCGCGCCACCATGACCGCGTCGGTGACGGCCAGGATCTCGTCGAGGTTGTCCACGGCGTTTTGCCGCTCAAGCTTGGAGACCACCGGTGCCCAGACCCCGTGGCGCTTGATCTCGTCTTTGGTCTGCACCACGTCGGCGGCGTTCTGGACAAAGGAAATGGCCACGGCGTCCACGCCGACATCAAGCCCTTCGTGGAGATCCTTGATGTCTTTGGGGGTGAGTGCCGGCATGGGATGGTGCTTGCCCGGAAAGGCGATGCCCTTGTTGGAGGAGAGCAGACCTGCGTTTTGGGCCTCGATCTCATAGAGCCGGTCGGCTTTGATCTCCCGGGTGACGTGGAATTGCAGCAGGCCGTCGCTCAAATTGACCGGCATGCCGACACGTAATCCGGCCAGCAGCTCGGGCACATCAAGGGAGACGAACACGCGATCGTCGCGGGCCGGATCAGGGCGTTCGTCGGGCAGGCCCAGCAGCAGCGCCTCGCCCTTGTCCACGGTGCGCGGCGAGGCGGCCACTTCGCCGATGCGGGTTTTGGGGCCGCACAGATCGGCCATGGCTGTGAGCGGCACGCCCAGTTCGCTTTCCAGGGACCGGATTGTTTTGATGATGGGCGCGAAATAGGCCGCGTCGGCATGGGAGAAATTGAGGCGGAAAATGCGCACCCCGTGGCGCACCATCTCGCGCATGGTCTCCGGCGCAAGGGATGCGGGGCCAAGGGTGGCGACGATCTTTGTCAGCATGATGTGCCTCCAGGTCGCAGGCCGCATCCGCCCGGAGAAGCCGGGAAAAAGCGGATGCAAGCCGGACGGGTTTGGGGTAAGACTACCCCCGGCTGGTTGCCGTTTTGCGTCATCGCCCTATGTAATAGGGAGCGCGGCGCAGGACAAGGCCCAATGCCCGCGCAAGGAGGAAGTCGCTTCATGAACATCGATTCCGACAACAAGGGGGCAGGGACCTGCAAGGAACACCGGCCCGGCCAGGAACCCTGCTTTCCCCCGGTCTCCTTTATCACTTTCATCCTGTCCCTGGCCCAATCGGCCATGGTGCTCATGGGCGAGGCCCCGGAACCGGAAAGCGGCCAGTACCTTAGCAATCTGCCCGAGGCCAAGCACACCATCGACATCCTGGCCATGCTCGATTGCAAGACGCGCGGCAACCTCACGGCCGAGGAAAGCGACATCCTGGCCAGCCTGCTGTGCGACCTGCGATTGATTTTCGTCAAAAAGCAGTAGCCGGAGGTCCGCCATGCAACCCATCCCCGTCGGCCTCGTCGGCGTCACCGGCTATACCGGCATGGAACTGGCCCGGATACTGGCCGTCCATCCGGTCCTGAAACTGACCCGGGCCACCTCCCGGGCCGAAGCCGGCAAGCCCTTGAAAGCCATCTATCCCTTTCTGGAAGGCTTCCCGGCCGGCGACGTGGCCATAACGGCCCCGGACGCCGCCGATCTGGCTGCCTCCTGCAAGCTCGTGTTCCTGGCCGTGCCCCACGGCGCAGCCATGGACTACGCCGCCGAACTGCTGGTCGCCGGACTTAAAGTCGTCGACCTCTCGGCCGATTTCCGCCTCCACGACGCCGGCGTCTACGCCGACTGGTACGGCCTTGCCCACCGCCACCCGGCCCTGCTGCCAGAGGCGGTCTACGGCCTGCCGGAACTCAACAGCGCGCGCCTCAAGACCGCCAAGCTCACGGCCAATCCGGGCTGCTACCCCACCTCGGTCATCCTGGGGCTGGCCCCGGCCCTGGCCAACGGCCTGATCGACCTGACCGACATCGTGGCCGACAGCAAATCCGGCGCATCCGGGGCCGGGCGCAAGGCGTCCACGGCCATGCTTTTCTGCGAGGTCCACGACACCTTCCGGGCCTACAACCTGGGCAAGCACCGCCACACCCCGGAGATCGAGCAGGAGCTGTCCAAGCTGGCCGGCGCGACCATGACCGTGTCGTTTAATCCGCACCTGCTCCCCATCGACCGGGGCATCCTGTCGACCATCTATACCAAGCTGACCCGGGTGATGGCCGTGGAAGAAGTCCACGCCCTCTACGCCGCCCACTACGCCGACAAGCCCTGGGTGCGCGTGCTGCCGGTCGGCAAGCTGCCGGAGACGCGCTACGTTCGCGGCACCATGTTCTGCGACATCGGCCTGGTGGTCGATCCCCGCACCAACCGGCTCATCGTCGTCTCGGCCATCGACAACCTGTGCCGGGGCGCATCGGGCCAGGCCGTGGCCTGCGCCAACCTCATGTCCGGCCTGCCCGTGGACGCGGGACTTTTTCTCGCGCCCATGATGCCCTAGGCAGCATAACAATGCAGGGAGGGGGACCCCTTTTTCCAAAAAGGGCCCCCTCCCCGCGCCCCTCCCCGCCCCAAAAATTTTTTTGCAGGGGGGAAGGTGGTTTAGGGGGATATGCCATGACCATGGACAATGTGCGCCGACTCTATGAGCGCTTTGAGACCGACAAGGAACTGCGCAAGAACCTGTACATGGCCGAAGGCAGCGAGGCCCGCGAGGCGGCTCTGCGCGAGGCCGATCTGTATTTCACCGACGAGGAATTCGACGCCATGATCGACACCCTCCACGTCAAATGCCAGACCGTGGAAGAGGCCGAACGCTTTTTTGAATTCCGCAACTGGTGGGATTTCCTGCGCCGGAGCTGAGGCCATGACCGACACCCCCACCCCGCTTTTGCCCCACTGCGCCACCTGCCCCTACGACTGGTCCGAACGCTGGTGCCGCAACGCCAAGGGCAAGGCCCCGGCCGATTGCCCGTCGCTTCGCATGCGCGATCTGGCCGAAACGTCGATGGCCTGCATGGCAGCCGAACCCTGCGGCGAGTTCGCCAGGCAGGCCTCGCGTGAGGAGGCGAGCTGCTACGGCGGCCGCGAGGCCGGCTACGGGGCGGTCAGGCCGCTTAAGCCCCGCATCGTCGAGATCGTGGAATTCGCCCGGCGCATGGGCTATGGCCGCCTGGGGCTGGCCTTTTGCATCGGCCTTCGGGCCGAGGCCGGGGTGGTCAACGAAATTTTGGCCACCAACGGCTTTGCAGTGGCTTCGGTCGGCTGCAAGATCGGCGGCAAAGCCAAGTCGCTCCTTGGCCTTGAGCCGGCCGAGCAGGTTGATCCGACCGCCGCCCACGAGACCATGTGCAATCCGGTCTTCCAGGCTCTGGCGCTCAATGAAGCGCGCACGGAGTTCAATATCCTCCTTGGCCTGTGCGTGGGCCACGACTCGCTTTTTTTCAAGCATGCCACGGCCATGGGTACGGTGCTGGCCGTCAAGGACCGCCTGCTCGGCCACAATCCCCTGGCCGCCGTCTACCACTACGACAGCTACTGCCGGTATCTCAAAGAGCCGTTGCCCTAGGGGACGCAGCCATCTTGCAGTCCGGCCGGGTGCGTTTCACAATAACGGGCAGGAAGGGTTTCGGCCCGCCCCGGCCGACTCCCCGTACCCGTTGCAGCCCCCCGGCCCTCCATCCGGCCAAGCGAGGACGCGCCCGCCATGCACAATCTTTTCTGGTCCAGCGAAACAGGGGTCATCATCGTCCTCGGCCTGCCGACCGTGCTCTATCTCGTTGCCGCCGCCCGCAAGAAAACGCCTCCGATCCAGTACCTGTCGGAAACCATCTCCAATTACAGTCTGTTTAATTCCCTCTACTCCATTTTCCTCAGCATGGCGCTCGTCACCCTGCTGATTAATTTCTACACCGTCCAGGACGACACCCGCAAAGAATCCGAGGACATGATCTCCATGGCCCGGCTCCTAAACGGCCTCTCCGACGCCAGGGGCCTCAAAACACGTCTGGTCGCCTACGCCCAAAGCGTGGTCGATTACGACCTTCCGGCCCTCAAGGAAGGCAGGATGTCGCCGCAGGCGTCCGAGGCCTTCGACGCCCTGTGGAACGAGGCCTACAAGATCACCCCGACCACCAAGAATGAAGAGGCCATCCACCATCTGGTGCTTGAAAATTTGACCGACATGACCAAATGCCGGCTGACCCGGCGGATCAAGGCCACGGAAAACCTGCACCCCATGATTTTCAGCCTCATCGTCGTCGGCTACTATGTCATGCTGATAAAGACCTGGCTGACCCGGGTGCCCAACCGGAGGACCCAGCTGGCCTTCGAGCTGCCCATGTTCGCCATGCTCCTTCTGGTCATCACCGCCATCATCGATCTCAACACGCCCTTTGTGGGCATCGTCAACATCGACATTTCCGCCTTTGACTTCGCCCTCCAACGGGTCACGGCCCTGGCCGGCCTGCCCCTCCCCTGACCGGGGGGCAGCGGCGGGCACACATACCCGGCCAAAAGGCCGGGCCTTAGCCCGTGTTGGCTGTCCCGGCCGACAACGGCAGGGGGCAGGCAAATGGCTTTTGACGCAGGCCGGTCCGGGAACGTATGCTCGTCCCCGCCGATAGGCACCAAACGGCCCGATGCCCAACCGGTTTTCCCGGTCGCCAGCCAACCGATCCCGGCCCTTCATGTCGAGGCGCCGCAAGCGATGGCCTGGCCCCGGCCGGGCAGCGGGTCAAACGTCTTCCCAAGCAGCATGGAGATTCGATGCGACAGGGCCACAAGACATCCGGGCGGGCGCACCCCAATACGGTTGAAACGCTCTACGCCCGGGCCTTAACACTCCACAAACGGGGCCAAAGCGATCAGGCCGCCCCGCTCTACCGCAAAATCATTTCGAAAAACGCCAGCCACGACGGAGCCCTGCATCTGCTTGGCCTGTGCGCCCTGGACGACGGCGACCCGGAAAAGGCCGTCGGATTGATCGGCCGGGCCCTTGCCGTGCGCCCGGACTATGCCGAGGCCCTGTTCGACCATGGCCGGGCCTGTCTGGCCCTGGGCCGCATCGAAGAGGCGGCCCGCGATTTCGAGCAGGCCGCCGCCTGCGCGCCGCAATATGCCGAGCCGCGCCACGCCCTGGGCCTGCTCCACCTGGAGACGGGCAACCCGGACGAGGCCCTCCGGTTATTTTACGCCACCCTGGCCGTGGTGCCGGACGATCCCACCGTATGGCTGCATACGGCCTGGGCGCTCAAATCCCTGGACCGGGCCGGGGATGCCCTCAAGGCCTGCGCCAGGGCAGTGGAGTTCGGGCCGGACACGGTCCCGGCCCGGCTGGAGATGGCCGAGCTGCTCATTGAGGCCGGCCGTCCCGACGAAGCGGCCGGCCACCTGGACGCGGCCCCGGAGTCGGCCTGGCAGTGTTCGCTTCGCGGCCGGGCGGCCCTGGCCCGCCAGGATGTCCCGGAGGCCGAAGCAGCGTTCCGGCGGGCCCTGGAGCTTGATCCCGCAGACAGCTTCGGCGTGGTGGCCGAGCTGTCGCTCCTTGACCTTGAGCCTGCCCCACAGCGCGCCCCCCTGGCCTGGGTGCGCCGGGTCTACGACGGGCAGGCCCGGCTCTGGGACCAGAGCGCTGCCGGGGAACGCGGCTATCAGGCCCCGGATCTGCTGGCCCAGGCCCTGGCTGCGGTTCCGGGCCAGCGCTCGGGGCTCACGGTGCTCGACGCCGGCTGCGGCAGCGGCCTGTGCGCGCCCTGGCTGCGCCCCCTCGCCGCCCGCCTCGAAGGGGTGGACCTGTCCCCGGCCATGCTGGAGCTGGCCCGGGCCAAAGGCCTGTATGAACGCCTGGTCTGCGGCGACGTCACGGATTTTCTCGGCGGCTGCCGGGAAGAGTACGACCTGATCGTGGGCGCGGCGGTGTTCATTTACACCGGCGAGCTGGCTCCGGTGCTGACCGCCGCGTACGCCGCCCTGTGTCCCGGCGGCCTGCTGGCCTTCACGCTCTTTCCCGGAGCAAAAGACGCCTACTCCCTGACCGCTGCCGCCTATTACCTGCACGACATCGACGCGGTCCTTGCCCGGGCCGGGCAGGCCGGCTTCACGGTGGCGGCGCGCCTCGAGGGCATCCATGAATACCGCGACGACGCGCCCGTGACCGGCTGCGCCCTGGTCCTTGGCAAACCCGCCTAGAGCGATCCCTCGCCGACGCCAGCCCGGGCGCGGCACCGGTTCGCTGCCAGCCCCCAAAATGCCCCTGCCGGCCAAGCGCCGACAGGGGCATTGTTGTTCGCAGACACCTCTCCCTGAAAGATCCGGGGCGCTGTTCTGACGAAATTCGGATCGGCCCGGCACCGTCCAGGCCGCCCCCATCTGGCGGCGTCCTCCCGGCGACGCACCGCAAAAGCCCCGGCACCGCCCGGCCAGGAGACTCCCGGAACGTCCTGGGGAAAAAAGCCCCGCTTAGGCCTTGCCGGCCTCGCGCAGCACGATGGCCAGCGCATTGACCGTGGCTCCGGCCAGGGCCGAGCCGCCTTTGCGGCCCTTGATGGTGATCCAGGGCACATCGGCCCGGGTCTGGAGCAGGGCCTTGGACTCGGCGGCGTTGACGAAGCCGACGGGCATCCCGATGACCAGGGCCGGGGCCGGAGCGCCGCCGTCGAGGCGCTTTAGCAGGCGCAAAAGAGCGGTCGGAGCGTTGCCGATGGCGAAAATAAGCGGTCCCGGCAGGTCCAGGGCAAAGTCCACGGCCAGGGCGGCCCGGGTGGAGTTGGCGGCAGCAGCGGCAGCAACGACGCCGGGGTCGTTCATGAAGCAGCGGACGGTGCAGCCAAACGGGGTCACGCGACGCAGCGGGATGGCGCAGCGGGCCATTTCGGTGTCGGTCACAATCGTCGCGCCCTGGTCCAGGGCTGTCAGGCCCGCCTGGACCGCGTCGTCGGAAAACCGCACCAGGCTTGCCAGTTCAAAGTCGGCGGTGGTGTGGATGAGCCGGCGCACGATGTCCCAGTGGGCACCGGCAAAGGGCCGCGGCTCGGGCATTTCAGCGTCAATAATGGCCAGGGATGCGGCTTCGATGGCTTCCGGGTCGGTAATGGGCAGGATGCGGGTTGTATCGGGCATGGGCCACCTCTTGCCCGCATAATAGCCGGCATTGGGCTTTGGGCCAAGCCGGCTGGAGCAGATTTTTGTGTTGACATGTAGCACGAAAATTTATTTAAGACGAAATAACAAATACGTATTTATTAAAATTAGGAAAGCGAGGAGAGGACATGCAGAATCTGACGAAGAGGGCCGTATGCGCCGTGGCGCTGGTCCTGGCCCTGGCCGGAGCGGCAACGGCCCATGAAACCGTGCTCAAGCCGGGGACGGCCACGGCCGTGGCCGGCAAGGCCGTGCCGTTTGGCGTGCATTCGGCCCATGTGTTCATTGTCAGCGAGGAGTTGGAGACGCCGGCGGATGTCAAAGCCTTTGTCTTTGCCGACGGCAAGGCGACTCCGGTGGCGCTTGCAGCCAACGACAAAACCCTGACGTTTGACGGCGAGGCGACCTTTGCCAAGCCCGGGACCGGGATCATCCTGGTGCACCGGCTGCCGCAGGTCTGGAGCCTGACGCCCGAGGGCCTGAAGAAGGGGACGAAAAAAGATCTGCCGGGCGCGACCAAAAGCAACCGCTACGAAAAGTTTGCCAAGTCCCTGGTTGCGGTCGACGGCCAGACGGCCGGGTTTGACGCCGTGGCGGGCCAGCGCCTGGAACTGGTGCCCCTGGCCGATCCGGCCAAGGTGGCGGTCGGCCAGGACCTTGACGTCAAGGTCCTCTTTGACGGCCAGCCGACCCCGGCCACGGTGCTGGCCACCTATGACGGCTTCAGCAAGACCCCCAACACCTATGCCTATTATACCGAGACCGACGACGCCGGGGTGGCCAAGGTGCGCATCACGCATCCGGGCTTGTGGGTGGTGCGCACCGAAATGAAGGGTGCGCCGGCCGACGGGGCGGTGGAGCAAGAAGTGTTGCGTTCGACCCTGACCTTTTTCGTGCAGTAGGTACTCCCTATGTTCCGGATTCTTGCGGCGATGGTGTTGGCGGCGGCAGCGACTGTCTGGCACCCGGTTGCTGCGGCCGCCCATGGCGTCGGCTCCCGCGAGATGGACCCGGGTGCGGCCCGGGCCATGGTGTTTCTCTACGCCGATGGAGAACCCATGGCTTTTGCCCAGGTCCAGGTGACCGGCCCGGATGGGTCGGTCTACCAGAGCGCCCGTACCGACGGCCAGGGAGGCTTTGCCTTCCTGCCGTCGGGGCGAGGCCTGTGGCGGGTGGCTGCCTCGGACGGCCAGGGGCATCGGGCCGTGCGGGAGATTCTGGTGGAGCTTCGGTCCGGGGACGCGGGCGGGACGGGGCAGGTGACGGCAGCGACCGCACCCGTGGCCGGGACTGGCGCTGCCGGCGGGTCGGGCGCGGGAGCCGGCATCGGTCCGGGCTGGCGGGATGTGGTTCTGGGCCTCAGTCTCCTGGCCAATCTGGTTCTCGGTGCAAGCTGGTGGCGACGCCGGGCATCCGGCCCTGGCTCCTGACAAAGTTCTTTAAAATCGGTGTATTGGGTTGTGTTCTGGGAAAAGTTGCGAAAACGTCTATTTTGATCTTGATTCTTAATTTCAATTTCTCTAGAAACGATTCCAACACAGCGGCATACACCACTGTGTTGGGCGGTCGCCGCAACCGGTGGCGTCTGGACGCGGCGGCCCGGCCCATTCTCAAGCAAGCCGGCCGGGGAGCATTCCCGGCAAGCCATAGATCGCATCCCACACAACCTCCACAACCCTCCAACCCCACGACTCTGGCCGGAACTCTCACAGGTTCCGGTCGTTTGTCTTACGGGGGCGGGGTTGTTGCCGGCACACGACGTTGGCGATGTCACGGACCTGGCCCACGACCGCTCCCCCTGCCTGCCCTTCGCCGGCCCCTCCCGAATAAAACGCCGCGCCGGTTGCGCCAAATAAAATCCGGGGCAGGACATGGCGTCCTGCCCCGGGCAACACGGTCTCCGCTTCCTGCGGCACCGGACCGGACGGCCGGACCGGGGACTCGTCCGGTTACTTCCAGCCCGATTCCTTGTCGCAGGCGGCCCGCTCGGTCGGATGCGTCTTTTCCCAGGCCGTGATGGACAGGGTTTCGTTGTCGTCCATCTTGTTGTTCATGCAGGTGCAATACTTGGTGATGACTTCAATGGAAACCTTCTCGTCCTTGTTGTCGGCAATGCACTTGGCCACCCATTTGGCGTCGTCTGCGCCGGCAAAGGCCAAGCTGGAGACGCAAACCGAGGCAAGAAGCGCAAAAATGAAGAATACTTTTTTCATACTGGATTCCTCCTTGGGTTAACATTCTCTGGAAACTTGAGTCTATTCTCTCACTCCGCGAAATCAGACGAAACGCAACCGATCGTTGCGGCGCATCGCATCTGAACGGCAGGCTTTCATCCTTCTGGTTTGAACTTCAAAGAAATTCACGTCCATACAGGAAGGCTGCGTCGCCTATTGCATCACACAGCGGCCATGAACGCGCAAGTTTTTTTATCAGGAAAGCATGTTAACTTTATGCGTCATTACACGATGAACCAGACTGAATACCCTGGCCGCAGGAGCAACGGTGGTCTCCGTCAAGTTCAAATGCCGGCTGTCCCGGTCCGCAGTCGACCGGACGAACTGCCAACGCCAGGAACCCCTTTCCAAACTTTTCCCTTTGCAGGGGTCCGGACCCCCGGACCCCTGCAAAGGGAAAAGTTGACACGGGGTTCTTGGCCTGGGCGGTCTTACCCGTCTGCCGCGATTTCTTGTTCCCGTTTCCGTCCCCCGTCGCGGCAACGCCGTCCCCCCTTAACCCCTTTGGGGGGTCCGGGGGCCTCACGGCCCCGGCCGCCGGAGGCACTCTTCCCGTCTCTCTCCCTCCACGCCCCGGCCGCCGGAGGCATTCCCCTCTTCTCTCCCCTCTCTTGGCCGACCATCGTCCTTGCCCTGGCCGCCCGGCATCTGTACCGTGCGCCAAAACGGCCCGCGCGGCCGGGCACAAGGCGGCACGGCTGGCGCATGAACTGGTTTTTCTTGTCTTTGGTGACGGCCACAACCCAGGCGGTCAAGGACACCTTCCTCAAGGCGGCCATGGGCCGCACCGACCCCACCCTGGCCATGCTCCTCTACAGTTCCGTGGCGGCCGTCTTTTTATGGGTGTTTGCCGTCGGTTCCCCGGAGGCTGTCTTCACCCCGGCCTTCTGGCCGCTGCTCCTGGTCGGCGGGGCCTTCGGCGGAGCCACCTTCTGGCTCTACGGGCTGGCCTTGAACCGCGGCGACCTGTCCCTGGCCCTCCCCATGCTGGCCTTCACCCCGCTGTTTCTGCTCATCACCTCGCCGTTGACCCTGGGCGAATTTCCCCGGCCCGGCGGCCTTGTCGGCATCGCCCTGGTCGCGGTCGGGGCTTACGTGCTCAATTTGCGCGAACGCCGCCACGGTATTTTCGGGCCGATCAAGGCCCTGGTGACCAACACCGGCTCGCGCCTGATGCTCCTGGTGGCCGTGGTCTGGAGCATCGGGGCCAATCTCGACAAGCTTGGCCTGCAAGCCTCCTCCCCGGCCATGTGGGCGGCCAGCATCTACACCGCAAGCGCCCTGGCCCTTCTGCCCTTTGCCGCCCGGCGGCTTCGCCAGTCGGTGCGCGAGCTTGGCGGTTTTCCCTACGCCATTGCCACTGCCGGCCTGCTTGAGGCCGTGGGCCTTTTTTGCCAGATGCACGCCCTGCCGCTGACCCAGGTGTCCTATGTCATCGCCGTCAAACGATTGAGCATCATTCTCGGCGTGCTCCTTGGCGCGCTGGTCTTTCACGAACAGGACCTGGCCCACCGCCTGCCCGGTGCGGCCGTCATGGTGGTAGGCGTTTTCTTTATTGCCGTTTTCGGATAAAAGCCCCCACCGATCTTGCTTCCCCGGAGCCGTTCATGACCGCACACCGTTTTTTGCCGCATCTGACCCCGGAATCCCTGGCCGAAAAGCAGGCCGCCGGACTGAACTGGACCTGCCGCCACGCCTTTGCCGGCAACCCCGTCTACCGGGAACGATTGGCGGCCATCGGCTATGAGCCGCACCAGACCCTGACCCTGGACGATCTGGCCCGGCTGCCGGTCACCACGGTCGAGGACCTGCGCCAGGGCTACCCCCTGCCGCTGTTGTCCGTGCCCGAGGAAAAGGTCGTGCGCATCCACGCCTCCTCCGGCACCACGGGCAAGCGCAAGATCCTGGCCTACACCCAGCGCGACATCGACGTCTGGAAGGAGATGTTCGCCCGCTGCTACGAGCTGGCCGGGCTGACCACCCTTGACCGGGTGCAGATCGCCGTGGGCTACGGCCTGTGGACGGCCGGGGCCGGTTTCCAGCTCGGGTGCGAACATTTCGGGGCCATGGCCCTGCCGGTTGGTCCGGGCAACATGGAGATCCATCTCCAGCTCCTGGAGGACATGGGCTCCACCTGCTTATGCTCCACTGCCTCCATGGCGCTCCTTTTGGCCGAGGAGGTCCACAAGCGCGACCTGCGCAAGCGCATCAAGCTTAAAAAAGTCATTTTCGGGGCCGAGACCCACACCGACAAGATGCGACGGCGCTTTGAGAAGTGGCTCGACATTGACGAGAGCTTTGACATCACCGGCATGACCGAACTCTACGGACCGGGCGCGGGCCTGGAGTGTTCGGCCCACGACGGCATCCACTACTGGGCCGATATGTTCATCCTGGAAGTCCTCGATCCGGTGACGCTGGCTCCGGTGGCTCCGGGGGAAGTCGGCGAAATGGTGGTGACCTCGCTTTGCAAGGAAGCCGCCCCGCTCATTCGCTACCGCACCAGGGATCTGACGCGCCTTATGCCCGAGCCCTGCCCCTGCGGCCTGACCCTGCCGCGCCACGACCGGATTCTCGGGCGCTCGGACGACATGTTCGTCTTTCGCGGCGTCAATATCTATCCGGGGCAGATCGCCAGCGTCCTGTCGACGTTTAAGGATGTGGACAGCGAATTCCAGATCCGGCTCGTGCGCCGCGACGGCCGGGACCAGATGGTGGTCCGGGTGGAGCGCAAGCCCGGCGTCAACCCGGAGCAGGACCAGAACCTGTCCGAAGCCATTTCCATCGAGATGCGCAAGCACCTCTTCGTGCGCGGCTGGATCGACATCCTGGGGCCGGGCGCGTTGCCGCGCAGCTTTGGCAAGACCCGGCGGGTCATCGACGACCGAAACGGCATCGAGGAAGAATAAGGCCGGCTTCGGCCCGGCCGCAATGCCCTCACGGCCGGGGCCGCGCCCCGGACCAGCGCCGTCCCGGCTAGGCCCCTTCCCCCGGACGGATGGTCAGCACGGGAATTTTGGCGGTCTTGACCACCTTTTCCGCCACCGACCCAAAAGGGATGCGGGTGACGCCGCGCCGGCCGTGGGTGCCCATGATGATCATGTCTGCGCCGACAATCGTTGCGATTTCGATTATTTTTTCCGGTGCGTAGCCGTACTCGACCCGGCCCGTGGCCTTGGCGTCGGCAAAATGCCGGGCCATGAATTCGCCCATGACGCGGTTGGCTCCTTCGAGTATCTGTTCGACCAGGGCCTGGATGCTGGTGGCCGGCACATAGAGGCTGGCATAGCGGTTCATGCTCGGGGAAACGTAGAGGACGACAAGCCGGGCATTGAGTCCGGTGGCGAAGAGTTTGGCGTATTGGGCCAGGGGGGATGCGGCCTCGGAGAAATCCACGGCCAGCAAAATGGTTTTGACTTGAGGCAACATAGGCGGTCTCCCGGGTTTTTCCGCCGCGATTTCACAATATCCCTGGTGGTTGCCGGCCGCAAGTTTTTTCCGGACCGGCCTCTTTCCGGGGCCTTCCGGCGCAGCAACCAGGGCGCTGTTTTCACAAGGCTTGAACCACGGGCCTTTTCGGCGTAAGGCGACATTTCGCCGTCAGGCTTATTTTGGAGGCTTCATGAGCAAACGCAGCAGCGTCGCCCTTGGCACGATTCTCAAGCAATCGGTCAAGGTGGCCCGTCATCCCTGGATTGCCGGTCGGTTGGCGGCCGTGGAGAAAGAGAAATTCCTGTTTTCGTTTCTCAATCCCCAGGCCCAGACCGGACAGGCCCGCAGCATCCGGCAGTTGTCGATTCGCATCACGGACATGTGCAACTTGCGCTGCCACACCTGCGGCCAGTGGGGAGACCAGGGCTTCTTGCACGGGTGCAACCTCAAAGATTTGAAAAAGCAGGAAATATCGCCAGAGCGCTATCTGGCGCTGCTGGAAGATCTGGCAGCCAACGGACACCGGCCCTCGGTCTACCTGTGGGGCGGCGAGCCGACCATGTACAAGGGTTGGCTGGATATTATCGAACGGGCCACGGAACTGAAGATGCCGACGTCCATTGCCACCAACGCCACCGGCCTTGTGGCTGCGGCGGATCGGCTGGCGGCCGCGCCCATGTTCCTGCTCCAGATTTCCATCGACGGCCATTCGCCCGAGACGCACAACGCGGCCCGGCCCTCGGCCGGCGGCGGCGACAACT
The DNA here is from genome assembly GCF_001936595.1 of Desulfovibrio sp. DV. GTDB lineage: Bacteria > Desulfobacterota > Desulfovibrionia > Desulfovibrionales > Desulfovibrionaceae > Solidesulfovibrio. The sequence goes on along the minus strand of NZ_MLBG01000045.1, from coordinate 2,231 downwards.
ACAAGGTCATCCAGGAATCGCTTTCCGCCATCAAGGAAGCCAAGAAGGCCCATAAGACCAATCTGCCGCTGGTCGCCGCCCTGGCCACCATCTCCAGCGCCAACGTCCATCATCTGGTGGACATTTACGAGGCCTACAAAGACCGGGTGGACCTGTTCGTCTACTATCTGTCCTGGTGGATCGACGAGAAAAGCGCCAAGGCCCACGACGAGGATTTCGAACGCCGTTTCGGCTTCAAGCCCAAGCTCCATTGGGGCTGGGTGGGCGATTGGACCATCAAGGACCATGAGACGCTCAACAAGCAGTTGGCCGAACTCAAACGCCGCTCCAGCGGGTTTAAAAATCCGCCCATCAACATCATTCCCAATGTGACGGGCGTGGACAATCTGCGCGAATACTACAGCAACCACGACTCCACTTTCGGCTACGACCAGTGCATCTCCATCTATCAGGCCGTGGAGCTCGATTCCAACGGCGACATGTCGCCCTGCCGTGACTACCACGACTACATCGTCGGCAACGTGCGCGACCACACCATCACCGAGCTGTGGAACAGCGAGCCGTACCGCAAGTTCCGGGCCAGCCTGCACACCGAGGGCCTCATGCCCTCGTGTACCCGCTGCTGCGGTCTCATGGGCTATTGATGCCCCACGCCACGAAACCCGCCCGTGTCGTCTTCCTGCTTCAGGACCTGGCGTTTGGGGGAACCCAGCGCCAGGCCCTGGAACTGGGGCTGCGCCTGGACCGGACGCGCTTTTCCCCGGAATTCTGGATGCTCGCCGACGTGCGCGATTTCGCCCCACGGGCCGAGGCCGGCGGCATCCCGCTCACCTGGCTCTCGCCCTACCCCACTGTCGGACTGGGCTCACTCCTGGCTTTGCGGCGGGCGCTCAAAGAACATCGCCCGGACCTGCTCGTGCCCCTGACCGCCATGCCCAACATCTGGGGCCGGGTCTTTGCCAAGACCCAGGGCCTGTCCGCCGTCATCGGCACCTGCCGCGGCGGCGGGGCCATCAAGCGCCAGCACGAACGCTTCTTGAAGGGCCTTTGCGCCCATCACATCGTCAATGCCGCACCCCTGGCCCGGGAACTGACGGCCATGGGCCGGCCGGCGGCAAAAATCACCTGCATCCCCAACGGCGTGGACACCGGCCACTTCCTGCCGCCGCCAGACGACCTGCGCCCCGTGCGCGAGGTCGTGCTGTGCCTGGCCCGGTTTTGCGAAGACAAGGACCACGAGACGCTCATCCGGTCCTTTGAGTATGTCGCGGCCAAGCGCCCCCGGGCCGAGTTGTGGCTGGTTGGCGACGGGCCGCTGCGCACCCGGGTGCGCACGCTGGCCACCCGAAGCCCCGTGCGCGGCCTTATCCGCACGTATCCATCCACGCCCGATCCGCGACCCTTCTTCCAACAAGCCTCGGTCGTCGTCCTGTCGTCGGTGCGCGAAGGCCTGCCCAACGTGCTCCTGGAAGCCATGGCCATGGGCCTGCCTGTCGCGGCCACGGCTGTCGGCGGCATCCCCGATCTGGTCGTGCCCGAGACAACCGGCCTCTTGTGCCCGCCGCGCAACCCCGAGGCCCTGGGCGAAAATATCGCCAGCCTGCTGGCCGACGAAGACAGACGGCTGGCCATGGGCAAAAACGCCCGGACACGCGCCGAAACACTCTATTCCATGGAAGCGATGGTTCTTCGCCACGAAGCTGTGTTTGCCCGGGTGCTATCCGGCGCACCGGCCCCGGACGAGCCTGGAGCCCAGCCCTAGCCCCCGGCGCGTTGCCGCCTTTGCCGTACGCCTGCGCTGCATGCCGCAAGCGCAGGATGGAGTCCCCCATGTGCCGTACCCTGATCGTTGCATTCCTGGCCTGCCTGCTCCTGACCCACTCGGCCCAGGCCCTGGCCGAGGCCGATGTGGCCGGCATGTGGCGCGGTTCGCTCTACGGGTCGTCGCTTTCAGCCGTCATCGAGCAGGACGGCAATGCCGTCAAAGCCGAGGTGGTGGTCTGTGCCCTCACCGGTGAAACCAACGTCTACCACGTGGTCGGAGCCATCTTTAACGGCCATGTCTATATGTTCCACGGCAGCGGCCACATCTTCGAGGGCGACGCCAAAGGCAACGAACTGGTGGGCACCCTGACCACCAAAGGCGGCAGCAAAGTCGAACTGCGCGCCACCCGCACGCAGCAGTAAGGGAAGAGAGAGAAGAGTGAAGAGTGCCTCCGGCGGCAAGGCAT
>NZ_MLBG01000044.1 GCF_001936595.1 Desulfovibrio sp. DV | reverse complement strand
GAAGGACGGGATACAGACAGGGACAATTATCAAAACGATGACGGGTGATGTCTTCGAAACTCTTGAAAGTTCCTTCAATTTTGAAACTGATCTGACTGGCCCTGTATGCAGCATCTTGAAGAAGGGAAGATACAACTACATTCTTATCAGCGGGGTTGGGAGAAAGATTCTGGCAAAGAGATTAAATTAAATGCGTAAATATACTTTGTTACTTTTGCTTATGTCCCTTACTTCAAATTGCTTTGGTCAGCCATCAAAAGAACCAAGGGATTTCCGAGGGATTGAATGGGACACCCATTACGCCGCTGTTCCTGGGATGTTTAAGTCTGGAGCCCGAAACGAGAAGATTGAAATTTTCAAGAAACAGAACGAAGACATGAAACTTGGCACATGTGATGTGAAAGATTTGTTCTACGAAGGCTTTAACGGCAGAATCTTTAAAGCATACATGCGTCTTCCAGAATGTCCCACAACACAAGTCTTCAACATGTTCAAACAAAAATACGGCGAGTGCACCAAGGTTGAGGATTCGCTAGACAACTTCATCTGCACCTGGGATTGGAAGCGAGTCAAACTCGAATACTCCATCGACATGGAAAATTCTTATACTGAGATTACATACACCTATAAGATTACCGAAAATGAATACAAACGGTATCTAAAAGAAAAAGAAGCAGGAAAGAAAGACCCTTATTAAGCGGCTATATTGCCTTTATCATTTCCATTTTGTCTTATCGAACACTCCACGTCTGGAAAGTTCTTGCTCTTTGTATTGGTCAAAGCTGAAGAATCCAGGGACAGAACGTTTCTTATGACCTTTCTTCTTCCCAAGAAACAGCCCGAGTACGACGATTATGCCCATGACCAGGGCTGATCCTATAAACCATTCCATGCTGTCGATTTACCAGAACGGGGCATTGCCTGCCATGTGAAAAATTCTGCGTGAAAACAGACTGTTACGTTAAATCAGGCCTCATTCACCCCACTCCCCTCCTAATCCTATTTCCGATCCTTCGCAGTGGAAATGTAAAAGTCCAGTAAACTGGAATTTTCCATAAGTACTGAACCCACCAAATTTACAGAAAAAAGTTTCAAATGGGGTCAAATAGGCGTCGTCGTTGATGCTCAGGAGTGATTGAACTCGGTTCTTCGATTTGAAACGCACGAATTCCATACGAAAATACGAGGAAATAGCTGCGTGACATTTCGAACCCAGGCATCTTCAAAAACGAATTTTCCTTCGTATTTCAAAAGCACCAATAGCTACTACCCGCCGCTAATCAATTGAATCGCCATCTTTGGGATCGAATTGGCTTGTGCCAACATCGCCGTAGCTGCTTGACTTAATATCTGTTCTTTTACGAAGTTAGTCATTTCATCCGCTACATCTACGTCAGATATCTGCGATTCGGCATCTTGTAAATTTTCTGCTTGAATCTGAAGATTGGAAATTGTATTTTCTAGCCTATTTTGAGTAGCACCAAGATTCGCTCTGTTTGCATTTACCCGAACGGCAGCATCTTTTATATTGTCCAAATAATTCTGCGCAGATTCTTGCGTATTGATATTAAAAGTAGGTGAATATCTTTGCCCAAACACCCCCCAATCACTACTATCTTGGTCCATGGAGTGCCAAACTGCCACAACACCGCCATCCGTCAATCCAGCGATAGATGGCCGTCCCTGGTCATTATTCGATTCTGTACTAATTTTTACTTCTTCATCTAGCGCATTTCCGTTACTGTCAAACTGTTGCCCATAAATTCCATAACCACTACCATCTTGGTTTTGCGACGACCAGGACAACATAAATCCTCCACCAGCTAGGCTAGTGGCCGATGGTTCTTGCTGATTTAGAGTTGTATAAGAATTAGCCATCCTATTCGAACCCAATTTATTCCCAGTTGAATCGAACACTTGGTAGAAAATATCGTTTGTTCCTGATTGGTCTGAAGAATAGGCTACAACAAAATTACCATTTTTCAATGTTGTAATTTTTGGATCAATCTGACTTCCTGTCTGGACATCATTCACAATCGCTTCCGCCGTTACTGGATTTCCATCTGCACCAAATATTCGCAAATAGATGTCATTGGAACCATTTTGATCTGACCGCCATGTTATTGCGTATCCTCCGTCCTGTAGACTTGAGACACTGGGTGTATGCTGTGTTCCAGGAACTGAACTGACTAACGTTTCAGCACCGACAGCTGCACCAGTTTTGTCATATTGCTGCTTATATATATTCGCATCGCCGGTATGATTTGACATCCAAGTGGCAACATAGCCGCCATCCGGCAACCCAGTGACGCTTGGACTATTTTGAGCATTTGATGTTGATGTATTGACAAGAAATTCATTACCCAAGGGTTCACCGGATGCATTATAACGCTGAGCAAAAACACCCCAGCTACCACTATCTGGCGGTTGCGAATCAGAATTCCAAGAAACTAAAAACCCACCATCAGCAAGGCTTGTCGCTGTTGGAAGGGATTGAATCCATGTTGTATAGCTGTTTACTTGGATATCCCCAGTCTGAGCCTTACCAGCTTTATCATAGACCTTCGCAAATATCCCAAAATCATCCCCATCCTGACCAACTGATTGCCATGTTGCCACATAACCACCATTTGCAAGACCTGTAACCGCAGGATTTGCCTGGACACTTGTCGTATACGTATTGACTTGGAATTCGTCGCCGTTTTCAGTTACTCCATTTGGCTCAAGGATAGCACCTACTTGTGAATTACTTACTCCAACATAATAATAATCTTCCGCAGAAGTGTTACCGGTTCCAAAATGAACCTTAGCTGGACCAGTAGAATCTAAAGAAGTTCCACTATGAGCAGCTTGCGTGGATGGATTTGACCACCCCCATGCCCCAGTAGCATTTGCCAATGAATTATCAAGAAGCTTTATCCCATTGAAATCAGTGGCAACAGCAATCCTCTGGATTTCACTGGCCATAGCTTGGAATTCAGAAGATATGATCATTCGCTGGTCAGAAGTGTATGTTCCTGTTGCAGCTTGCTCGGCTAATTCTTTCATCCGTATAAGCTTTTCATCAATAACTTCAAGTGCCCCATCTGCCGTCTGGATCATCGAGATCGCGTCATTGGCATTTCTTACCCCTTGGTTCAGGGTGCTCACATCCGACCGCATGAGTTCACGAACGGCCAAACCAGCTGCATCATCAGCAGCGGTGCCGATCCTTAGGCCAGATGACAGCCGCCGTGTCGATACTCCGAGTTCCTGGTAGTGATTACCCAGGTTCCGGGACACGTTCATGGCCATCAGGTTGTGATTTATGCCAAAATTCATGCGTGAATCACTTAACTTTTTAAAATAACAGTTTTTATCTGGAACATCTCGAAACCAGCCGGGCCAGCCAAGCCACTGGCACAACCGGAAATCTTTACCGACGTATAGTTATTTATTCAAAATCTATACCCTGACTGCTTTTGCTAAGGACTACCTCCCCGTAAAGGAAATACGGTGAGGTAACTCCATGGAAAATTTGGAAAAAGCTCTTGGTGACCGGGTAAAGACCCTAAGAAAACTGCGCGGTTGGACCCAGGAAAATTTGGCCGAGCAGGCCAAAGTTTCCGTCCAGCATGTGGGCGAGATTGAACGAGGTGATGGGAACCCGACTCTTCAGAGTCTGGAGCGGCTTTCCAAGGGATTAGGCGTGACCGTTTCGCAGCTTCTGGCCGTGGAGGAACCGGAGCAGGAAAGGGAACTGCTCCAGGGGCAGGTCATTGACGTGGTGCGGGAAATGCCAACGGCAGAACTGAAGTTGTTACAGAATGTAATTAACCTAGCGAAAAGATTATCTTTACGAGTCAAATAGGCTTGAGGGGAAACGCACGAATTCCATACGGTTTCCAGATGAAATAGCTGCGTGCCGTTTAGAACCCAGATTATGCATCCGCCCCCTTGGACTTCTCCAAAAACGAATTTCCTTTCGTTTTTCAAAAGCGAAATTCGGACCGAATCAACCCAACCAGACGGAAAGATTATCTTTACGAGTCAAATTGGCTCGCCGGGGAACCGCCCTAATTTCATACTATTTCAAGATGAAAAGCTGCGTGACATTTCAAACCAAAGTGGTGATGAGGTGGCACAGAAGAGCTAGGAAATGGCCGCTGGTGGCAAACTTAAAAGTCTACCCCCGCATTCTGGAGCATCAGCTAGTCAAAATATGGGTCTAAGTGGTAAATCTCGAGAAAAGCAGTAATCACGTTGCAACGCACTCGCACCCCACCTCCAAAAACGCGTTTTCCCGCGTATTCAAAACAGTTCCTAACGCCAACAAGTTGCCTGACAAATCACTAACTCAAATTCACAAAACAAAGAAATTCATTCCTTTCGATATTCCTTAAATTTCCTTGTTCCTTTTTGCGGGTCGTTTGCCCTCTTTTTTACAAGAGCACGCTGAAAAATTAATTTCATGACAGTTCCAGCATTAGCCACTTTCCCACGTGACTTTATTTGAAGTTCTTTTTTGTATTCTTCCATTTCAGCAGCATTAAAATCCTTGTTCGGATACTTCCGAAGCAATTCTTTTATAATTGGCACCAGAATCGGCTCATTAATCTCACCCACGACATCCCTAGCTATTTTGCCATGCAGCCTGGGATCATCATTTTCCCATAAATCGTAAATTATATTCACTGCCTCCTGGTTTAACTCGTTGGTTGTTTTCCATCGCTTATTTGGCCCCCTTGCAGAAATTTCGCTATTAATTAATTTTTTAATTTCATTTGTCTGGTAGAAGTGCACAAAAATATAAATATCAGTGAAGGTCAAATATATCAAATCGTACAGCATATTCATAAAGCTTGGAAGTTCGCAGGAAGACTGGCCAGCCTTAATCATGTGTATTGCACTTAAGATGTGTAGATATCTACTTAGGCCTTCTTTGGCATATTCTAACTCTTCATTCTTTATCTTCTTTCTATATTGGCCACTAACTAAGTCATAAAGACACCTTGATGCTTCATCTTTAAAAGCTCGGTAAGTTTCAACAGGCTCATTTCTTAAATCAAATTTTTTCCCAACAACATGTTTTACCGCCAACGCATGGATCTTCTGATAAGGCCCTGTTTGGATAAGACCAATCAGGTGGTCATAATAAAAATCGATACAGGATCGAACCAGACACAATGCATCCGTATAGCTTAACGGATCTCCTTTTGCCTCTTTATACCACCTCAGAAACCCTAAAATTTTATTCCGGCTAAAATTATGTTTACGAAATTCAGCCTCTTTATCACTCAAAATAGTTGCCTTATCAGTAGCTTTCTTTGCCATACGATTACCCTCCACTTCCTTCGCTGGCCAGCGGCCACACCCCATACTCGGCGCTCTTACCGCAGACCAAAGAGATGTCAAGTACCCCCTATAGGCTATCGCTCCATGTCATAGTCTACACGCTAAGTAGACTGAATTATTCACCATCTGCTACACCCCACCCATCAAACTTAAGGAGGGTCACCAGATGAGTGACATCCCGGCGTCGGATAATCCCCGACAAAAGGACCAAGCGAGAAGCATCCACCGCCACGGCGCGGTCCAGATCACTCCTGCTTGGCCGGAAGAGGAACCCGATCCGCAGTTCGACCCCGGCACTGCCCGTCCGGTCGAAATGTCGGAAAAGGACAACGACAAAGGCAACCCCACCAATGGCATCACGGAAGAAACGGTGGCTACCCCGGCAGCTGACCGGGACACCACCCCAGTAGATGACGCCGCCGTGCCCGAGGATTCAATTCCGCTGACAACATATGATTATGCCGAGGGGCACCAGGAAGAACCCCAAGTGGGCGCGCCGACCGCCCAGGATGAGGACCAGGAAGGCAGCACCACGGCTATGCCGAATGTTGATCCGGCGGCTGACCTGGGCACCACCCCGGTAATTGACGTCACCGTGTCCGAGGATTCGACTCCGCTGACCACGCATGATGCCGAGGGGTACCGGGAAGAACCACAAGTCTCCGCGCCGGCCGCCCAGGATGAAGCCCAGGAGAACATCCACACGGAACCGGCCATTAATAACGATGCAGGGGTGAACACGACGGCGGAGGAGACCATTTCTGATGCCGAGGCCACTCCCGCTCCAGACGGAGACAATCCGCACGATACCGCCGAACCTGACTCGATAAATGGGACGGTGGCAGAGTCCGAAGTGGTCAAGGAAGCTGTCGACCAAATACTTCCGACCAAAACAGCACTGGAACGCGGCAAGGAATGGTTATCGTTATTTCAAGTGCTGACGGAGGACGGACCGGCGGAGATTAAGGATCGTGCGCTGGTTCAGTTCACCTCACAACTCGACGAGTTCAAGAATGCGATGCTCGGGAAGACCCTGGAACAACGAGCAAAGATCGTTTCTGCAACTCTTGGCATAATCAACCCAGTGATGATGAAAGCCGACGCTCTCCGGTGTATTTGCGCGATCATGATCGGTGAACTGGCCAACACCGTAAAAAAGGATGTTCCTCACGGTGATTGGACAGATATTTCTCGCAAATATTTTCCCCAAATCGAACCGCGTGACCTTCAACAGTGTATGAGGCTGGCAAATGTTAGAGAAATAGCGCGCTACTGCTACCTTGGCAAAACCAAGCTGATCGCGTTAGCAGCCATCGCGTCAAAAGGCCCGTTTAGTAGCGCCGACGATCCCATCGGAATGGTGCTTATCAACGTCCAGGGGCATCCGCAGATCCTTCCAGAAGAGTACGAACGGCTTTCACTCGCCGCAATTTCGAATAGCAATCTGAAAAAGCTGGGGCTGTTTATCGACCAGCACGTCCTCCGGGATATTTACGAATACGGTGAAGAAATCACCGACAAGGACATCGCGGAAATGCTTGCCTGGAAGGAGCGGCACGAGAACGGTGAAAGCGAACTGACGCCGACCGATTTTCTCAGCGCCACCCTCAAAAACGACGGAAAACGCGTTTTTGAACTCACCGATCCCAACGAGAAAAAGGGCAATGGAAAGGGCAAGCCCAAGACTCCGACCATCCCGGAAATCAACTCCACCTTCGAAAAAACCCGCGAAACGGTCCAGCTGGCACTCGAGAAACTCGACCCCTCAAAGCTGAAGGTGGATCGGGAACTCTACCACACGCTGATGACCACGCTGAAGACGTTCGGCGAAACCGTCTTCCCGTCTTAACCAATCATTCATCCACGGCTCCCCCTGGCACATCACCGGGGGGGCCGTCCTAGGAGGACACATGGACATATACCTGTCATCACCCGTTGAAGCCGCCCTAGATGAAGTGCTGGAACGGGCACCGGGCACAAAACTCAACGTTTTGCTTACAATAGCCGACATGCCTTCAGACCTTGATGCATACTTCACTCGTTACGGCAGCATCATAAACCAAGTAGCACTTGACTGCGGGAAGTTCAGCGATAATAATTCAAAACTGAACATAACAACGCAGCAACTATCCGCAAAACATGCTATCCACTTAAAGTACAATCGGGAGCGATATAAATTAGCATTCAGCTTTGACGAGAGTTTTGAACCTGATGGGTTCGAAATCAATCACGCCCATCTAGCGAGGCTCGAAAACCTTGGAATTGAAAATATCACGCCTGTTGTGCACAACTTAAGAAATTTCGAAGTCAACGCTTTTATTCGAAAAGGGCACACTTCTGTTGCCATCGGAAAACAGGAAGGTAAAACTAACCCCAAATTGCTTTTCCCAAGAGTTTTCCAAGCAATTGCCTATAGACTCTATGTGCATCTATTCGGCATTACGGAGTTTAATATATTAGTTGGCTGCCCTGCAACATCGTGTGATTCAAAATCATGGTTAGATGACGGCAATACCGGCGTTGTTCGTTACTGGAACCCTGCAAAACAAGGAGAGAACAAAACCGATGTTCTCTATATCCCTAACGAACAAGGCAAGATGAAGTCGGGAATGCAACTCTTATGGGAATACGAATATCTTGATGAATTCAAACGGTTTGTCGGAAATTACGGTTTGACTGTATATCAACTGGCTGGATTAAAAGGAGGTCTTTACCGTCAGTTCCTCGGGATGATGTATTACCGGACCTTGGAAGACGTGGTAACGGAACTGCATCGGAAGAATCCACTCTTCACCGTATAAAATCAGCAGGTTATGCGATAGGCACCGGGGTGGTCGGAAAACGGCCACCCCTGAGTAAAAATTAGCAAATAAAATCAGTAAGTTAGCAAAAACGAATTTTCTTTCGTTTTTGGACAGACTAAAAGCATGGAAATTCTAAAAAATTGCTTGCCGACGGGCTACCGGCAGCAAAAAACATGAAGAACGAGAATATGTCCTAGGATAGCGAAGGGATTTAAGCAGGATGGCACGAGCGCCCCGCTTTCTACCCGGCGGCATTGTCACTATCAGTTATGGTGTAGGTCAGGATGGTTACTAAGCTACGCCGTGGCAACGCCAAGCAGGTTTTACCACGAGTCACATGAACATTTCTGGGATAACTAGCCCAGGAGATTGACCAATCAGCCGAATTATCGGAAGAAAAGACCTGGATACCCCTGTCCCTGAGCAATAATAGTTCCAGGAATCTCCCAACCCTGAGAGAAGAAATATCATGGCACACGATTCTAATGATCTGATTTCACTTTACCGTTCTTTATTTAGAGGGCGTGAAGATGTTTTTGCCGAATATTTTGAGTACATAAAAAGCTCAGGAGAAGTAGACCGAGGCTACAGACCAGTTTTAATTCAGAACTCAAAAGAATATCAGCCGTTAACCGATGAACTGTTGCAAAAACATTTCCGAGGCGAAACCATACTTGGGCTTTACCCTCTTTTAGAAAATAGCTGTTGTTATTTTATCGCTGCTGATTTTGACAACCATACGGGGAATGAATCCCCGTACGACGACATGCTTCTTTATGTTAATGGTCTTAAAGAACTTGGAATAGAAGCCTACGTATTAAAGTCGAGGTCTGGCGACGGATATCACGTCTACTTCTTTTTTAAAGAGCAAGTCCATGCTAAAAAAGGTAGAGATATTGCAAATCATGTGTTGAAACAAGCTGGTCTTCTCATAGGAACATCCCACCAAAGATCTTTTGACAAGTTATTCCCGGCACAAAACGATATAACCGGACTGAAGATCGGCAATTTAATCGCTCTCCCCTATCAAAAAGAGGCTGCTGAAAAACGATCTACTCGTTTCTTGTCTCCTGAAAAGGCATATAAAGACATTTTTGACACGACCGAAGAAGAATTACAATTCATGGCCAGCATCATAAAATATGACGACAGCTACTTGACCGGCATTCTAGAGAAGATACAGCCTGCCACCGAACCCTCGAAATTTGTATTACCAGAAATCATCCCAAGTGGCTCCCGACATAATACAATGATAAGTTACTGCGCTTCTCTTCATGCTAAAAATTATAGCGATGAAGAGATTTTTGCCAAGATAAACGAAGCCAATAGCACTAGATTCAATCCTCCAATTGATGAAAAAGAACTTCTGGGAATTTACGAGCATATTATCAAAAAGCCAAAGGGTTCAAGCTCTCTCACCCCTTTAGCAAATTTTTCAAAGAAGTCGCCGAAAAATTTCTTTACGGATAGCAACTATGTAAAAATCAAGTCTATGCTACCAGATGCTCCTGTTTCTGAATTAGCTGAACTTCCTTCTAATTTTTATTTAACGACAAAAGGCATCTTCATGTCTATGACACCGGATGGAGCAAGGGAGTTAATCTTTGATTGTCCAGTAGTCATAAAAAGCAGGGCTAAAGTTTGTGATTCTAAGTTCGAACGCATCCTACTCGCATGGTTCATCGATGGCGAATGGAAAGAACATCTCTTTGACCGTGTAAGTTTATTTGAATCTTTAAAAGTAGTTGAAATAACAAATTTAGGAATTCCGATAAATTCATTAAACAAAAAGCAATTCATATTTTATCTTTCCATTTACGAGTCGGCAAACAGAGAGAATATTCCCATTTCTTACACTACCAACAAGCTGGGTTGGCACGAAGAAAATACTTACTTTGTTTGGGGTCGGTACTTAATCACGAAAGACGGGATCTTAAACAGTCAGCAACTACAAGGTTTAGGAATAAAACAAATCACTTATAAAGGAGAAGGCGAGGGCGACGACCAATTCCTAGACGGATTGGATTCTAAGGGAACTGTTGACGAATGGTATAAGATGGCGATCGAAGTCAAAGATTTCCCCATTGCTTATAGTATTTTAATGGCTTCTTTTGCTGCCCCTCTATTAAAAATTCTTGGAATGCCGAATCTGATAGTTGAAACCGCTGGCGAAACTTCGAAAGGCAAATCAACGTGTCAACGATTAGCAGTTTCCGTATGGGGATGCCCCAATGAAAAAGAAATTTGTTCTATTTATTTTACTTGGGACTCCACTCCTGTTTGGTTAGAACGGCGAGCTAGTACATTCAATGACATTCCAGTTGTCCTTGACGATACAAAACGCTTATTCTCTAAGTATACTCGAGATGAAGCAAACAAAATCATTTCTAATATAATCTACAGCTTTGCTTCTGGGAAAGGACGAGGACGTGGAGGAAAAATCGGAACTGTTGAAACCACAACCTATCAAAGCGTGTTGATCAGTTCTGGGGAGCAACAATCGATAGATGCAGCAAAAGGACATGGAGGAGCTTCAGCAAGAGTAATATCTTTCTGGGGCAGCCCCTTAGGGGATGAACCCAAGGAACAACTAGTTCGAAATATTAATGAGACGGCTTGCAACAATTATGGATTTGCCGGACCATTGTTCGTATATCATATTTTAACGAAGCAAAATTTCTGGGACGAATGGAAAGTGGCGTACAATAAAATCAATCTAGAGTACTCACTGTCTGAAAAAGGAAGTGGTGTAATCGATAGAATCAGCGAATACTTTGCTGCCTTAGAATCAACTGCATGGTTAGTTTCATCTTGTTTTGCAGGACTAGAACCAACGGCAGGAATAACCGCAACATTTAGGAAATTATTCGCTGAATACATTGGCGAAGTTAAGGAGCATACTGACATCCATTTAAAAGCATTGAAAGAAATAATATCTTGGATCGGTAGTAACCAGCAAAAATTCTATGGAAAGCACAGGACAGATGGAGGGTCAAACGCCATTGAACCGTCAGGAGGCTGGCTTGGCCGTTGGCAAACAACAGATGATTACATTGCGATTGTAAGTCACCAACTTAACGAAAGACTGACAAAATTGAACTATGATGCCGAACCAACCATTAAAAGTTGGAAGTCAAAAGGTATTTTAATACCCAGCGCGAGACAAAACACTAAGACAGTTCATGTTGGTAAGGCCAGAACGGCGTGCTATTGCTTGTCAGTACTTGTCATCAAAGACCTAATAGGTATTGACTTGTCCATTGAAAGTGACAGTGGCGTGTCCAACTAACAGGTCAACACGCACAACTCGTTGTACTTGGTTGTCACTTATTGGTATTTTTGGAACCTCATTACCCTGAAAAACAAAAAAACTTTAATGATTTCAATAGGTAATGAGGTAATGAGCATTTGGGACCGGGTAACACGAAATTTTTGCACCCCCTCCCATTTTTCCCAATCCACCGATTTTTTATAAAAAAAGTATTTTTTATATTTTCTATCATTACCCTCATTACCTCATTACCTTTTTCAAAACTATTTGATTTTCTTTGATTTTTCGGTAATGAGTTCTAAATTCGATCTCATTACCCATCATTACCTTTTCACCACTGGGACTCATTCTGCCGCATCAGGACTGAAACAAGCATGATATTCAATGTATATCTGTAGTTTCGTTTAAATCAAACGGAACCTAAGTGAATTAAACGGCGATTTGCTACAGATATTAATATCCAGCAAATTGTTTAGAATTCTACTTTGCGGTTTACAAACGCCATGGGTGCTTTGTATATTCCAAATCCTGTCCTAGCAAATGCCAGGAGATGTCTTCTCTTGAAAAGACATCAAGTCGAAAAATAAACATTACTTAAGACAAACCAGATCGGTCGTACTCTCCTCGAACCAGATCTACCTAAGAATGACTTACCCGTTATGGAGCAATCCAGACGGGGGAGAAGTTGAGACGAAAACCAGCCCGTATGTATTAAATAATACAGAAGTCAAGGTGGCCCATATGTCGGATGAAGTTCATGGCAAACTGAAATTCGTTGATTTTTAATAATCTTCTAAAAGCGTGATAGCTCAAGTGAAATCACGTTTGGACATATGAATGCGATTAGACATGGGATGGCTTTAAAGGATTGCAATAGACCAAAGGAAGCCCTTGTGAAAAGATTTTCACGGAGATGAAAAGCTTGATTTTCATAAGGGTGGCTGAAGTTTGTAAGAAACTATCGAACGGTATTCGATGTAGCACGAGATGTCACTTAAACAAAACAACAAAACCACTGCTTTGGGTATAAACCCGAAGCCGCTGTTCTTCAGTAGCACAGCGTAATTCAAAGCTACTTCAAAACATTAGACACTTATGATACATCGAATACCAATTGACGTAGCCGTATGCGGGAAAACCGCTTGTACGGTTGCAACAGAGTGCTAGGACCGGTGACGCTCCTTTCGACTCTTAGGAGTTCTGCTTCCATCTGAAGAAATTTAGATGGTCGCATGATTCCGTAAGCTGCAAAGTAGATTCTTTACAAAGGCTTTCATTCGTGAGGGCCTTTTTCTTTTTTCTAACGGTTGGTTTTTTCGCATCTCCTGGTCCACCCGGCGTCAATTACCTCGCTGGGGCTGGTTGAACTTGTCCTGGCCCCGGGAACACCCCTTGTAAAATCCCGTCTCCTGGGTTTTCGGGGCTTGTCCTATGGCTTGGCATCCCCCGCCAGCAAAAAACCCCAGGAACAGCGTCCTACGCCCAAATTACGATTTCCATCCCAGAAGCACGAGAAATTTGATGCGTTTTTGCCCAAGAAATGCGTATTTTCATGCATTTTTCAGCAATTCGTAGAGATATACCAGATAAAGTAACATTTCTATGCAAAGGAGGCGTTATGGGAGCCAAGAATGGTAATTCAACTGACGTTCAAGACGGGACGGCGAAGAAGAAAATCGAATCGAAGTATGATCCGAAGACTCTTCGTAGCCTTATCAAAGAAGGTCTGGATGCTGCTACGATAATGGAGCGCATGAAGATCAAACATCGTCAGACGCTTAAACAGTATATCTTGAAGCTCATAAGTACCGACAGGGTGCTCTATGAGGTCAAGGGACTTTATCTCAAGGACTCAAAGAGACCGAAGGTAAACCAATTCGGTTTTCTGAAGGTCAATCTGAAAGCCCACGATCTCGGTGATCTTGAAGTCAACGAAGGCGACGAGTTCACAATCGAAGTCATCGATGGCAAGATCATCTTGAACAAGATTCTCCCATAACCTCCAACTGAAATGTCATGCGGATTCGTCTGCGTGGCATTTCTTATTTTTTAACTCGAATAAGTTTTTTATACTTCTGTAAACTTAAAAATACTTTGTCTTTACTGACCGAGCTACTGGCAAATCTTGGCAGATTGTCACCGTACGATTCTTCGCATTGTATTTTCGATTTTAGCCACAAAACTACAGATATAAGTATTCAAAATTGGAACCTACTGCACATCGTCGAAGGACGGTTTTACCTATTAACGTACATTCGACCTAGAAAGTTGAAGATTCCAAAGAATCACAAGGCGTTAACGGCAAGCCCCAGGGCCAAGCCCTTGGACCAGCAGTTTTCAATATTCGTTTCTGGTCTTCCCAAAAGTAAAAACCAGATTGGAGGAATCTATGAAGGTAGAACCCATAACGAATGCAAAGGACATCAAGAGTATTAAAAAGCTCTTGGCAGATCAACCTCGCAACAGACTCTTGTTCATAATGGGCATCAACACTGGACTCCGGGTACAGGACATCCTTGCACTCAGAATTTCGGACATAATGCACGCCAAGGTTGGTGACCGTATTGTCATCAAGGAGAAAAAGACAGGCAAAGAGAATGTTTTCATGGTCAACAAGGATATTAAAGATGCTCTTGACGACTATTTGAAGACTGTGGATGCAAAGGACGAGCATTTCCTGTTTAAGAGCCGGAAAGGGAGTAATTATGCAATTACGACTTACGCTGTAACAATGTATGTGCAACAATGGTGCGATGCGATCCACCTTCCAGGAAACTACGGAGCGCATAGTCTTAGGAAGACTTGGTGTTATCACCAGCGGAAAACCTACGGCACTTCATGGGAGGTCATAGCTAAAAGACTGAACCACAGTAGCCCGAGTATCACAAGAAGATATATCGGCGTGAAGGAGGAAGAAGTCGAAGAAGTTTTGATGAACTCTATTTAGATTTCTAACGAGGGGAGTAAAATCCCCTTTATTTGTAGAGCGCCTCAATTCCCCTCGGTCCAGAATTTAAATTGTTACTTCAACCTAGAACAGAAGAGGTTTTTATGGGCGTCTATCAACGTGATAGCCGATGGATGGTCTATTGGCATTTCAACGGCAAAAGACATGACAAATCGTTTGGTCGTGGTGAACTTGGTCAAGCAAAAGCTGAAAAGTTTGATCACGCTGTTCGTGACGCACTCGACCAGGGGTTACCGGTTCCTGATCCTGAAACGGTGACGGCATCGGTCCTAGTACCAGTGCCGGCGACCGGACAGATGGTGAACCCTGCTGCGGCCCCGATCCAGAGCTTTAACCAGGTCACTGGTCGAGTTCCTGGCGGGATGGTCCTGTCTGAGCTTGGATCGAAGTATCTGGCCCATATGAAGGCATCAGGGCGGACAGAGAAGCACATTCGGAACATCGAGCACTTGGTCAACCACGTGTTCATCCCGGTTCTTGGCGACAAGCCAGTGGATTCCCTGTCCTACCAAGAAAACATGATCCCGTTCATCCTGCACTTTCAAGGAGTCAGCAGCAGAACGGGAAAAGTCCGGTCCCAGTACACGGTGAATAAGTACTGTGATTACTTGAGTTTCATCTTCAACTTCGGGATAGACAACGGCTTTACCTCCGTCAATCCCCTGAAGATTTGGAAGAAACCCAAGGTTCAACCATGGGACATGAAGCTCACCTTGGACGATGCGAAGAAGATCATGATCAATGCCGAACCTCATTTAAAGTGGGCGATGGAAGTTTGCTTCAACCTGGGTACTCGTCCTGGTGAATCAGAACTTCTTTCACTCAAGTGGGAAGACATTGACTTCAAGGCCAGCACTGTTCGCATTTATGCCAGTAAAACCAAGACCTACCGGACAGTTCCGATCAACCCTGAGTTCCTGAAACGTTTGGAGAAGGAGCAGGCAGAGTCACAAACCGGATATGTCATCGAGTACATGGGCCGGAACCTGACCACGATTCGGAAAGCATTCAAAAACGCATGCAAACGGGCTGGTATCACCTACCAGACTAGTATGTACGATCTTCGGCATCTGTTTGCGACCACCTTACTTCGCAAAGGTGCTGACTTAGCTGCCGTTTCCAAGATGATGGGACATTCAACGGTGAAGATGACGGCAGACACCTATTACCACTACATGGAAGGAGAAAAAGAAAGAGCAGTCAATCTGTTACCCGCTTTAGAAGTGGCATAGTCCAGGAAGACGGGGTGTCTTGAAAAAGATTCTCCGTCTTTCTATTCTTGGAAACTTTTAACAAAAAAAGAAGAAGCATTATGACTACTAAGAAATGTTTGTGGGACGAGTCCCACGTATTTGAAGTAAATGAAGGCGAAGAGTTTAAATCATTATGCACAAAGTGCTATTTCAATATTTTTACAGACACTTACAAGAAAGTGATGACTTGGGATGATTTCGAAAAAGACATTGAAAACATCAAAAAGACTCATAAGCACGTCGTGGCAATTGACACCTACTATAAAAACAACATTATGAAGCTGGCCACATCAAATCCAGAAGAAGAAGCTATCGAGATGTCATGCTTGATCTGCGACACTAAATACCCTGTCAAACCAAAAGAAACCTGGAGATACCTGTGCCCCGTTTGTTACAAGAAGTGTTATTTACAGCTGAAACAAAATCGCAGTGGAGAAGAAATTAGAAATATTATTCTCAACCTCAAGTCGAAAACTGACGACACGAACACCATCATTGAAAAACTTATTGAAATTGCTAAAGAAGACTAGAAAATAGCATATCACTCTAAGCGATATAGGAAGACGAGGAATCTCTAGCACAGACTCCTCGTCTTTCTTTTGTCAAAGACCAAACACGGAGAAAGTTATGAAAGTTCAATGTTTATGGGACGAATCTCATTGGTTTGTTCCCGGTATGTTTCGACAATTCGATTACTTATGCGATAAATGCTACTATGAAATCTACTGGCACTACGCAGCACTGTACACGCCGAAACAATTCAAAGAAAACATCGAAACTATCAAAGCTCAGATGAAAAACTCTAGAACCCGCAAATGGACCGAAGCTGAAGCATGGATTGTCAAAACATTGGGATTCGATACCCTTGTAAAGATTGATTTGTTTGAAAATAATCTCGTGTAACATCTTGATTTAGCCCGTTGCCTGAAGGTGGACCGCCCTGCTCCGGTGGTTCACCTTTTTAACGTCGTAGTATGCTGGGCCAGGATCGGTTCTGGGTTGGTCCCGGTCCCGTTGCCGCCCAGCTGGGCCAGTAGTGGCGAGTATATCCCATCGGCAGCAGCTTGGGAAGTTTACTTGGTGTTGCCGTTGCCGGTGAAAGATCAAGAATTACAGCAGACAAGATGGCCCTGTGGTTGCCGCGAAAATCACTGTGTGACCGATGCTCCAGGATTCCAGTTTACTGGACTTTTTGAAAACCAGAATTTAGCGATTTTTCGACGTTGAAATTCGCAGAGTCCTGCGAGTTTAGACCCGTCCATGTGCGGTCAAGCAGAAGAACAAACGGGAAAAGGCAAACAATGCATATTTTTAAACACTTTTTACAAATTCCAACATCAGAGTTCATGGAGCTTTATTGAATGCCAGAGTTTGACAGAAGACAAAATATTGTGCTTACTTTATCTATTTATTGTCATTGAAAAGGCGGAGTACCTGATAGTCATTGTCATACAAAAGTTCTAGCTTTTCAAACTTTTCTACCATATCAGCATACGTAAGCGGATAATCAAAACTATAGTTTACCATCTGTTCGACGCTGATGTTGTCAGATGAAAAAGAATATGAATCATCAGATTTTTGCACAAGAACACCATCGGATGAGAATATCGCCCCAAAAACAAATCTACCAATCACTGCACAACAAAAAAACAAACACCTACAAACCTTTCCAGGTTCAATTGCAATTCTTTCGACAAGAGTAAAGTCAGCGTAAAGAGTATTTATTCGCCCATCGAACAAAGATTGAAGCTGTTTTATAGACGAATCTTTACCTTGCATCTCATAAACAGAGGCAGTCACTTTCTCAAAACATCCGAATCGTAACGACAACGAGATTGCTTCATTTATTGTAACGAAAAGACTTTCAGCCCAGTCACTTGGAAAGTTAGAAACAAAATAAAAATTCAAACAAAGCTTATTCTTACAATTAATTACACAATCTATATCAGCCTCCCTTGTACTTAATACTTTAAAAAATTTAGAAACATTCTGAAGCTCAAGCAAAGGATAACGTTTTCCATAATCAAACTTCAACGAAATTTCTGCAACATTAGATGTAAGACTTCCATTAATTTCAAAACAATCACTAACAATCCTAAGTCCACGATTATAACCTGCAATAATTCCAGCCAGCGGCGACACATAGACTTCACATGGAAATATTGCACTAATACTACCGATCTTAGTCGAAAAAGACACTACTCCCTCAGCAAAAGGACTAACGCTGCTGATAACTAGTTTCGCAGCCTCCAAATCGACCGTCGGCTCACTGCTCTTGATTCCAAACCTAGAGTTAAAGATTTGACACGACGCGACATCAACTTCAGATGAAATTCCCAACGAAGCATCGATCATCTTTTCGAAGCTTTCTCTTTCTGCAAAAGAAAAGTGGATAACCCCACTGCCTTCTTCAAAACCCACAGTCTTAAGTGTTTTCTGTTTATTCTTAACATAAACACCGATATCAGCACCAATGTAACTTACCATTTTGTCTCTCAGGCATTGCCCAGAAATCTCAGCAAGTTTCATTGTATCATCATAATACACCGTCATTGTAGCTCTATTTAAAGACTTTCTTTTCTTTACTTGCTCTAAAAATCTAATCTTTTTCAATACACTGGCAATAATATCATCGTCAAAATGAATAAGATATGCCTCATCAACGCTACCCTTACCATTAAATCCTATTATAATCACAAAAGATGGACTCAATGCTGTTGCAAGCCTTCTCATGTTAGAGACTTTAAGAGGATATTTGTACGTTATTTTGTCTGTACTTTTTACCTGTACTTTACACTCTAACGCAGCTTTCTGCATATCGAGCGGAATGTTGCCAACATCATCATATGGGAATTCAACAAAATAATCCCAGCCTGTTCTATCAACGTTCGATTTATTGGCAACCAGCCCAACCTCCGCGCACAAAAGCGAAAAGGCACTTTCGCCCATACTTCCGATATCACGAAAATTTTTCAACAAAGCCACCTACACATCATGCAATTAAAAAAACAGAAACACAAAGAAAATTGAACAAGATAGGATATGTCTTCATATGCAACCATTCACGTCGACAACTATATACACATGAGTTCAACAACTGACTTCGCAAACATAATAGCAACAAAATATCCACAAAAAATCTTTATATTGCATTAGCCACAAAAGTGTTCAACCGTGACCCAGTGGTTCCCTTTTTGAATGGCGTAGTATCCTGGGTCAGGATCGTTCCCGACGATGGTGTAGTTGCCGCCTAATTGGGCCAGTAGCGGAGAGTATATCCCATCGGCAGCATCTTGGGAAGTTTACTTGGTGTTGCCGTTGCCGTTGTTGGAGAGAAGTTCAAGAATTTCAGTGGGCAAGAGTCCGGTGTGGTTGCCGTAAAAATCACCGTGATAACGATGTTCCAGGATTCCAGTTTACTGGACTTTTTAAAATCCAGAATTTAGCGATTTTTCGGCTCTGAAAAAATACAGAGTCCTGCAAGTTCCACCCGTAGTAACGGTCCTTGTGCCAAGAATACCGCTATTTCGAGTGGGAGGCCGGCTTTAACGGTATCTTTACTGCACAGATGGCAGCACTCTGCGATTCTTCCTCCTAGTCATCTTCAAAAACGCGGTTTCCTTCGTATTTGACCAGAACAGTCCCTGCCAATGCAGATATGACAAACCATTTACTCGAAAGAACGTTGTAACTACTTCCATTCTCGCTGTTGTTTCTCGGCAAGACTGAAATGCATCGGGCTAATTTCAAGAAGTAGTTTAGAGAGAAGTCTTAAGTGAACAGTGGGTTCAAAAGCGTCACAGGGACTTCCGGGCCGAATAAATTGAAGAAAACAGTGACGATGTAGCGATAAATGTGGACCTCTGAAAAACGGAGGTTCACCTTTTTCACAAGAACATTCCAGCGTTACCATTATAAACGGCGCAAAGACATATTTTGAACAGAGGGTAAAGCTACAAAAAAAGCAGAAGACAAACTTGAAGTGTTTTCTGTACCAGTAATAAAGAATTATTTGCTTGGCATCCATGGTCTTGCTGTTGAGATCTTCAGCTGCATAATTGTTCACCCGATGCTGGCAAACGGGCAGAACATCACCCATATCTAAATAATATACTTGTAAAAACCAAAAAGTTGTTAGTCGAAAACCCAACCATGCTCTCCTGTTTCAAAATCATAATAGCAACATGTATCGCGAAAGGAAGACAACGCTCCTTTATAGTGAGACATTATCAACAAAACGTCGCTATACTGTGGAAGTTGGTCAGCATCAAGTATCATTAAATACTTAAAATAGCCCTCATCCTTCAACAGTTCCCTTATGTCTTCAAGAAGCCTATTGATGATAATTACCTTTGCGGTACTTAAAGTACCGTCAGGCTTTTTCTTTGCGAGTGTTTGCACTTCTGCATACAGTGGTTCAAACAATGGAGCTGTCGCTTCATAAGCAACTGCCTTCGTCATTACAGTTTTTTTCTTTCCCATACAATCTACTTCAACCTTGCCGGGCCCTTTGTCCTAATTGACACTGACTCATCCTCAACCATATAATGCCAAAAGCTATTTCTGAACACGATATTATCAGATCTAAATATTTCAACAGATGCGATATACTGAGAAAGAATGAATGTCACATCGCTATTTGAAGGCACATCATCTGCGTCAAAAACTTCAAAGTCCACAAAAGGTTTGTACTTTTCACCAAGAAGAACATTGCATCCATCTACGACGATATTGATATATTTCAACTTAAACGCATTAACAGCATCATTTGGAGATTTTTTAGCCAAAACAGAGAGCTCATTGTGCAAACTTGCTAATTGCTCGATTAGCTTTTCTAACTGTTCGACCTGCAATTGCGTCATCATACTCGACCTCCTAAGCTGGACATGAACGACGGAATTCAATATATTTCTTTTTCAGCACATCCAATGGACTTCGTTGCCTGCT
The DNA here is from genome assembly GCF_001936595.1 of Desulfovibrio sp. DV. GTDB lineage: Bacteria > Desulfobacterota > Desulfovibrionia > Desulfovibrionales > Desulfovibrionaceae > Solidesulfovibrio. The sequence continues at coordinate 12,605 of NZ_MLBG01000044.1, read as the reverse complement.
TTCATACAGATCAACCATTTGCTCAAGATCGGTGTCAGTTAAGGGAATAATGCATTTTCTCTGACCAGACCACAAATCAATTAAAGCTCTATACCGCGCTGCCTTAAGATTATTTCGGGTCACGAGAACACCGAACCGACCAAAATTATCATTTACATATCTATTGATTTGATCAACATGCTCTCTCTCAACTTCTTTTACATTCTTGAGTTCCATCACAATCTGCTTACTTCCAAAATCATCAAATATTTCTTTCAAAAAATTATGCGTCCTATTATTGTAGAATACGACATCTCTAATACTTACTCCAGAACTAGTCCGAACTTGTTCTGCAGCAAAATCTAAATCTGGGTACAAAAGCGAAGCCAATAGTTGGCAAACAAAATCTTCATATTTTTTATCAGCTCCATCATCCTTGCCCGTTGGCAAAGATTTTATTTGTTTAATTTTATTTTTCGCAGAGTTTACAGGTATTTGCGTAAACAATGGGTCATTATGACAATCATCCCTATTTCTTTCTTTTTCTTTTATATAATAATCAATTGCGCCGTAGTTATCTCTGTTATACACTAAAACATCAACTCTTGAAACAACACCTCCAGGGTTTACATTAGCATCACAAGGGCAATATGATTTAAAATAGTCATCAAACGCAATCCATAGGCTACGCCTCAACCAACGCTTTGGGATAAGCAAGATTGGCATCTTATTCGAAGGATTAACCGGCAATTCAACATTAAAATTTTCAGTAAATGTCAACTTTTCAATATCATACAAATGTTCAATGCGCGTATTCTCACAAGGAATTCCAAGGCTTTTGCACTGATATATAGTGTAATCAATCAAAAAAGACTTCATAAAATTACATGCAATGTCACTTATCCTATCAGAAGACACTCCATCAATGTACAACTGAAGCTCTTCAAGATGCTTAAAGCCACACTCCCTATAGATATCGATACGCTCGAACACATCTAATATATTACCAGCTTTATCTTCTCCTATTCTTTTCCCTTGTTTTGTAGAAGACAAACCCAAACCAACCTCATCACACTCAGATGCGATAATTAATTGCCTTATCGCTTCATCTCGTTTCCCGGTCCTCGAAAGATAACCTAAATGATTAAAACTATTAACAATTGACCCATGGAGTGATTTATCTTGATATGAAGGAGATCTCCACAGCAAAAAAGGATCGACAAACAAAGGAATGTCCTCATCAAAAAAAGGAATAGCAAAGTCAACTTGGGACTGTGACGAGTGGATTCCATGAAAATCAGTAAGCCGTGGCCGTATTAAAGAAATCGGCATTGACTAGAAATCCTTAGGAAAATTAGCTTCTCAGAACAACTCAACCATCCACAAGAAACAACAAGTGAATCTTGACCATATCCAGGATTAAATACAAAAACACGATGACTTCAACAAATAAAAAGAGAATAGTCAATTGCACTGACAAAAACCGACAGAAATGGTCTAAAATCCACAAGAAACTGCGAGTTCAGCCCCGTCCATGTGCGGTTAGCCACGGGAATACACTGAAAATATACAGTAAATACGGATTTTGACCTAGAACCCCCTTATCCAACGGCAGTTTCCTGCGAATCAGTCCAATACGCAACACCCAAAACGAAGGAAACCGCGTTTTTGACCAGCTGGACCTGGGATAGACAGGAAAATCGGGACGGATCAGGAGCATCGGAGGGATAGGTGGAACTGTGTTGGCTGGACCGCCACAGTCCGACCACTGTTGCGCCAACGTGGCCGAAAGTAGACCTAATAAAAACAGAAAATCCCGTTGGCTACTCGCCAACGAGATCACTTTTTCACAGGGGCTTTTGTAATGATTTTAGGGGTTTATATCACGCTTTTGGCGTGTCAAGCAAGTGCTCTCCCCCTGAGCTACGCTCCTATAAACAGAATCAGGGAAGGGGATATCTATTCCGAACTCTTCCCCAAGTCAACCCAAAACTTTCCATAATCGAATAAGTTTTTGGGGACCAACCCGTTGGCGCTTGTTGGCTCGTCGTTGGTCGGAGGGGACTACACTCCCACGGGCTGAGAGGTCAAGAAATTTTTCGTGGGGAGGTGGAGAAAAAGGACGTTGGGGAGAGACGGATGTTATGAATGATTAATTATTTCAGTATGTTACATAAAGACAAAGGGATTACGTGGCGATGCTTTGAGCGACGTTCCCGCTCAAAGCGTCTGTTTTCATACAGCAATGTTGAGTTTTAACACTTTCTCCATCAAGACAACTATAACCCTGCACAATTATGGTTGGCAAATATTTTATATAAGTTTCGGGTCCGATCCAGCCGTAAGAGATAACGCCCACGGATAACAAGGCGTTGAATTTCTGTTAAAGTAATAGACACAAAAAGAACCATGGATATTAGGGGCAAGTATCCGGCCGAGGGAAAAACAAAATGATGATTGAGCAGCACAAAAAACATGAATCCTTTTAACAGAAGGGAACTTTACGTTAATATCATTGATATATTTACGAAATGTTTCAACAGATCTGTCCAAAGCCTGCCTACTATTTATACTGTCAACGCAGACATTTTGAGATTTGCAATGCAGTATTTTTATATCATCATTTAAACTTTCTTTAATCTGTTCATCACTAATTTGGTAAGAAACTGACAGAGAAATTGCCACTTCTGAGACACTGCTACCTGCCACCAACTTGTCACAAATAAGGTCTGATTTATCGTTGGGATTATTCTGTAAAGTCTCCCAAGAGCTAGTAAGACGATTATATTCAAAAATATTTCTTACGTTGCACCGATTTGAGATCAAATAGCCAGCCAGAACAAGTAAAGGGATGGGAGCCAAACCACCATAGATTATCTCAAATTTAAAGTCGTTATGACTGCGTGCTATCGACGCCAAGCTATCGTTAATTTGACATATATCGACAAACGCAGCATTAGGATCGACCAAACAATTATTCTTTATGTATTTCCGAAGATCAACTGATATTTCAAGCAAATCACCTGACTCAACAATGTCATTTTGAAGAAACTGCTTTAGCCGGGGCGTCGCCTCTGCTTCTAAGCCCAAAATTTGAACTAATATCGTCCGTACTCTTGAATTCCTTTTCAGCAATCTATTATCACGTGCACCACTAACGACTAGGATTACACCAACTGCCAACAACAAAATTGCTAAATACAATGCGAGAGCATTCCCTTCTTTGTCTTCTTTTGTGGCCTCAGCTTCAGCACGATAAGACTCATACTGAATAGTTAACTTATAATGACTGCTTACAGAATTAAAGCCTAATAGAATAGAAAGCAATATCAAAACTACGCCAGCAATAATGCGGACATTCGTTTCAACCACAAGTCTGCTAACAGTTTTTATCATATATTACACTTTATTTCAAAAATCTTTTCAGGATTAAAGCCTTGCCAGACCCTTACACTCTCTATGCCAAGAATAAGAAAAAACAAAAATGGTGATGGATAACGGCCTTTTCTCAATACTTTTTTCCAGTCATTCCAGTCTTGCAAAGAAGGTTCTGGATATACCTCTGGATGGCTATGCCAAGTTCCAAGCGTTATGCAAGTCTTGCCACTTGATAACCACTGACCTTTTGCAATTAAATTATGTGACAATGATCGAAAAAATGAAAATCGGGATCTTTTATCACATTCTAATGGCGCAGTGATGTCATCAATGATAATGTTTGGACTATCTATCAAATGCCTTCCTAGTAAAAGACCGCCAGCTTCTCTGTCTAGAGAATTCAGTTGACGCCATGGGAAAAGCTTATTTGTTACTTCTTCTGAAATATTCAATCTGCCGCAATGGAGCATCGGATAGATTAGTTTTGTCCGCTGCATAACGGACATGTTGCCTCCAGAAAATTATTTTCGAGTCTTAAAATTTTAGCGTTGTCTGCAGTAAAATACCACTCACTTGGTTTCAATCCTGCAGCAATTGCCTGACTTTTATCCCCTTTATAAATTAGATAAGTAGGATTTCTTTTGTTGAGTAAGAATCCGATCGCAAGATCCCGCCCCATGAGCGCTAACCTCGCAGCTTCAGCGTTAGCGAAGTCTGTAAATGATCCACCGCACCCTACAAGATCTTTAGCGTAATGCTGGCCAGGGTTAAGAAAACTTGTAACCGCTGACAGAAAAGATTCACCCTTATTTGTAAAAAGGCATTCGAGACATCCCGAAAGAGGCGGACAAGTTAGAAGAGCATGAAGCCCAATCCCATACGGCTCTAGCCACGTGTAAACCACTGGTTTTACAGTGGTCATACTTGTCCTAATCATTCTATTGAAATTCCTAGCGGAGGTTATATTCCCAGTAGCCTCAATCACAATATCAGTTCGGCAATAATTTTCCGATTTTATCCAGTTTTCTAAGCGCATAACTTCAGGAGTAATATTGACATAAGGGAGTTTTGTTTTAAAATAATTTGCCAAGGCAGTGCTTTTGTAGTTACCAATATATGAACCGCCAAGAAGATGCCTATAGAGATTGTCGACTTGAAGGCAGTCGTGGTCCACAAGTATTACTTCCCCAATTCCATCATGAACAATGAGGTCAGCTATTCTTGAACCAACAGCTCCACAGCCAATGATAGATACACACTTTCCAGCTAAACATTGCTGGACACCGCCTCTTTCAAGCAGGTACTTTTTATCATGCCTTTGTACGATCAAAGGAAATATTCGGTATATGTCCTTACTCTGAGCAGTAATAAAATTAATACTTCCCCGAAATTGAAGAACAAGACCCAGTAGAGCCTTTTGCCCAGACGTACGTGGCATAGAAAAAAGTATTGGAAGTCTCTGTTTTCTATGCCGTCCACGTGACAATATTTGCTGTAATTTGAGAAAATTATTTGGTGCTACCTTAGAAATCAAATCCTTGACAAACTGCATCGTTATAGGCTGTCCTGGCAGCGGAGGATTTATTTGCGTAGACAGCGGGATATAAAGAGCGTGAATTTGATTAGCTTTCTTAAACGAACAGTTAAAGCCATACTCTTTATCGCATGGCTCTTTGTTAAAACACGTTACAATATGTTTCCCATTGAGTTTCTTTTCTTGAGCATAAATTGATTCAACGGCATCACCTGGATCGAAAAAACAATAGACTATATACGACTCTGGTAACGACTGCCAATATCCTTGAATCTCTTCCCATAGCGACGTTAAATTTTTTTTCTCTCCAGATTCAAGGACATCTAATACTTTTTTAAGTGTATAATCTAAAACATCTAGAGGCCTATCTACATCAATAGCAAGATTTTCCTCCGTGGTGTAACAAATCTTCCCTCTCCAATTCACGTGACCCATTAGCCCATGTTTACCAGGATGCAGCAGATAGTAGTCTGGAAGAGCCCTGGGGAATTCATCACTAACTATGACGACTATTTCAAAAAAGTTATCCTTGACTTTTGCTTTAAAGGCAAAAGTACTTTGGCCATGCTGTGAAACTTGTGTGAGGCTAACTTCGTCACAATCAATTTTCCGAGCCTCACTGACACTATGATTTTTATTTAGATGTTCTAAAAAAACCTCCTCTTTTACTGTCATTACCATTAGGCACTCGTCCCTGACGGTAGGACAGCCGCTTTGATAGAGACTTTGGCTGTCTCTGACTTCTCTGGCACAGGGAAGCATTTCCCGAATTGTTTCATGAGCTTCTTGCAAGCTTCGACAGGATCATCTTCAGCACGTGCCTCTTTCAGCGCATTTTTAAGTTCTACAAGGCGATCACAAACACCATTTAGTTGATTTTCAGTTAACTCAGCTAAAAGATTAGAGTACGGCTGAACAGGAAGCGGAATATTCCTGGTGACACTGACAAAGGTATGAATCTGAGAAGCCCAATTAAGCATTGCTTCAAGGTCGTCATCCTTCCCTAATCTATCTTCTTTTGGAGAGAACCATTGTTGAGCGGCACATGTGAGGGCTATGCTGACAGGTTTTCCACTTGGGAGTTTGTGATCACGCCAAAGCTTCAAATAACGAATACACCTACGCATTTGAGCGGTATGTTTCGCCTCTAAACACGAAGTTGAGCCAGCCTGAATTTTACTAATCAAGCCTTTAGGGTCTGAAAGTTCCCAATATTTTTCAGATTCCTCAGAAAATTCTTTGCCTTTAGCTAGGTCAAAGAAAGAGTCTTCCTCACGTTTAACGTAAATAGCCAAATCAACATGATAACAATGTTCGCCACTTTTAATGTATTGTACAGTCACACATGATCGTCTAATTAGAACTTGTCTATTCGCGTATGCAAGTGCATCTCTTATTTTCTTTTTAAGTCCTACTGGCGTAAACTTAGATCGTAAGCACTCAAAAACAATTCCCACATCGATATCGAAGTCACTGTCCTTTGGGTTAACTCCTGTATTCATGGCATAGCTGCCTTGATTAAACTGCGAGAAGGACGGGAAGTCCTCCGGCAATTTTTCCTTGAGGTTCCCTATTAATATGTCCCGCTTTTCTTGCAATATTTTGTTTTCTTCAATATTGCTCAATTTTATCGCGTCATGGAATTCAAGAAAATATTTTTGGACGTCAGCCATATGATCTCCTAGGGCAATTTCATTTCAAAAAGATTTTCTATGAGTAAGCAGATATTCTGGAATGTCAAGCGGTCAAATCCAGATGGCCATTATTGCTGGCGCGAAGACACTATCCCCATCCCGATCCACAAATATCAAAATGGGTTAGCTCCAGAAATCAAAAGACCCAAGCCAACCATTTTTCCTGGACGACGTGGGCCTTGTACACAAGGATTTGAAATTTTGAGCTAACGACTTCTTCTCCAGCACGCTCTTCTCAGCCTCAGGGGCAGAGAACGTGAAGCTATCCCCTCCATTTCCCCCGTAAAGGGGAGAAGATGATCTCGCTGAAATTGCTTCACTCAACAACGAACAACTATGGAGTTAATTAATACAGTCATTTATCCAGTTTGAAAACTTTAGATTTCAGTAACGTTTTCATTGATCGCAAAGCTTCTGCTTCTTCTTTCCGAAACTCGGTAGAGATTGGAACAATTCTCTTCATATGACTTTTGTGCGAACATATACTTTCCCGTTCTTCGCGGCTTTCTCTCATGTGCTTTAACATCTCTGCTTCTTCAAATAACTTATCAAATTTTTCTTTGAAGGCTTTTGCATATGTTCCAACCTTGCCGTGATATATAGACTCCCAATACAAGTCATCATCAAAACATAAGCACCCGTTTTTATCAAGATAAAGACTCCGTAGAATATGCGCTCTAGGCGCTTCATCTGCTACCGTTTTCAGGTGATTCACAACATTGTCTTTAACACAAGGATCGGCGATAGAATTAAACATGTCTAGAAAAATATTAACTGGTATTTCAATTTTATCACCCATAACATTCCCTACCAGTATCTCGGACGATTACCTTTAGATCTAAAACTACACAGACAATTCCGATATTACTTTCCTGTAAATAATCTATGCTACTTCCTTTAAAACACAGAAAGACCATAGCCAACAACTTTCCTTAAAAAACACGGGGCATTTTTGCGAAACATTTCAGGAACAAACCCAACCCATCTTTACGAACACGATTAACCTTCCTAAATTTAATCATACTTATTATTGCTTATATTTTTATCGTCTAAACAAATCGATGAGGATATCTTCCTAGACTCATTGGCGGACAAAAGTTTAGATTCCAAAACACTTACAACATTTAAAGCTATTTCCTGAATTGTTTCAAACGAAGTGTTATTTATATACGAAAAGTTATTATGAAGCTCACCGTTTATTGCAGGGAGAATATCGTTTATAGCAGAAACCATCTCATAGGGGACCACTTCTTTTTGAGCTAGATTACGGATTTTTGCAGCAATCGAATAAGACTTCTTACCACTATCTCCTCCATGCATTCTAACCAATTCATTGACTAAATCTTCAATCTTAATTCTTAACATCAATAAGTTACTTTTAACGTCATATCGCTGAATATTCAGTCTCTCTGCAAGATTTTTTGAATAGCTTCTAATTTCTGGTGTTATATTAATATTTTTTCCAGCGATAATTGTTTTTTCAATTGCATTTTTGCTAATATTATACTTCAAAAAATTCATTAAAACTTTAACGCCAGATGCCATAGTAATTAAAAGAGCAACCATAGAAATAGCTACGTTCAGATAAATCGTGCTAAAAACACTAAAAATACTTTTACTATCTGAGTTATCTTTAATTATTATACGTGGGACGCCAACAATTCTACCGTCAACCTTAAAGCTTGGTTTTTGCGACTTAGCATTAACAAGAGAAATTCTAAATTCAAAGCAGTCTCCGGGATTCAAAAGCAAAGGAGAAATTTTTAGTTCGCTTTGTTTATCTAAGGAAAGTATAGGGTCTAATTGCTCAGGCAATTTCTTTGTTATAATAGGGTTGTCTGGAGTTTCATTATTAAATATTATACTCACTGGCTTATCATAGCTGCTTTTTTCAATTGGCCTATTCCCTGAATTACTAACCAAAAACGTTAAAACATTCATCGATTCAATCGGAATGGAGTTGTAAGATATTGAAATCCCCTGAGACAAGCTATTATTTACAGAGACAACAGGTGTGTTTGATTCATAGGTTATCGTAATCTCTTTTATATCTCTCTGAAAATAAAACCATAGCGACAACGGAACACCGATTGTTAAAATAATATTGAGGATATTTCTCTTTAAAAAGTCATAGCCGAACGATTTCATCGCCATCCAATCCCCCCATACGAAGGAGCAACCTTCGAAAAGTCATTTCCCATAGAGCTACCCCTTGGGGAAATTATGAGTTCAATATCTCCATTTCAAAAACAAATAAAGACCCACGCCAACCAATTTCCCTGGACGACGTGGGCCTTTTCATAGAGCTCTCTGGGATCACACCAGATTTAAGCGAACGAGGTGGCAGGGCTACTTCTTCAGCAACTCAACAATGCCAACATTCTTCTCTTTAGCAGTTGAGGCAAGACTTTTCAAACCATCGAAGCCCTTGTCGATGACGAACTTCTTAACCTCACTCCGCTTTATACCAAACTCTTTCATAATCATTTGCATTTGCTTCAAGGGGTTGTCTTCACCCGTTGTAGTTTTCCTAGCAATTTTAATGGACATGTCTTTTTTAGACACACCAAATTTTTCCATATACTGTTCACGGGTAAGACCATGAGAATCAAGATGCTTCGAACCTAAAACTTTAAACTCTACACCACAGACAGCACACTTGACAGCTTTCTTAGTCTTACTGTGGCGCTGCTCTTCAATTTGCTTCATTGGCTCTGCCACAACATCAATGATCGGTCCACATTTCAGGGAAATAAGTTTTTCGTAAATGCTCGTTGTAACCACTTCGAGTTCACTGAAATGAACTTTTCCATGGCGGAGCTGATCTTTCGCCAAATTCAACGCTTCCGCCCAAATTTCCTTATCGACCATGAGAGTCTCCTTATTTTTCAGGTGATGTTTCACGGGCAGATAGCCTCCGCACATAATCTTGTCAATCTGGTCCAAACACACTCTCTCATCTTTTGCGAATCAGCAGAAATTATATTTATTCGATTACGAAAGATTTGTAAGAAAACACGAGTCATCAACTCCAAAGCGAGAGCAATTGCCCCTCAAATCAGCTCCAGAAAAGAAAAATAGCTTATTTTCATCTACGAATACGAATAAATAAAAAAATGCAGCTACCTGCATCGCACAACGTCCTAGGATATCGCTAGTTTCTTTTAGAACACATTCCAGCCCCGACTCCCCTGCCCCGGGCCAGCCCATTCCCTCGGACACCCCTCCCCTGCTCTCTACCGGCCCCGTCCTGGGGTTTTTCCAGCTGGGCCTTCCCCTTTGGCCCGGCAGCCCCGAAACCGCAGGGATTCCCAGCCTCGGCCCAATGTCCGATTTTCATAGGGCTATTCCCCAAATCCCCCAAGCTCCCGTGACCACCCCTCCGGCCCAGGATAGCCTTCACCAAATATCCCCAGTGAAGCCAGATGCGCTACCTCTGTTGCAGATAATCGAAGACCGGAGTGACAGGCTCCAAATTCAAATCGGTAAGGATATGGCTGGCCGAGACAATACGCCTGACGGGCAAGTCTGCCACCGGAGCAAGAGCATGCTCGAACAGTTGAAGCCTCGCCGGTCCGGTCCAGGCCCACTTGACGACTAGGTCCCGAAGCGGCGGCATCCGCGTCAACAGGCACTTTTCCAGCTCGCCCTGCAACCCATGCTGTATCTTGAGCATGAATGTCGGCCGACTGATGACGCCTACCGCTTCTGCTTCGGACAGGCGCTGCCACTTATAACCCATGGTCGCCGTGGCGATGCGCAGGGAACCGTAATCCAACGTACCGACAAGGGTGTCGCCATCAACTATCAGCGAGGAATGACCCGCCTTTTTAGGGTAGGCGCTGGTCTCGCGCCCGGACGAGATCGCCCCGACACTACTGACGTACATGGCGCTCAGATAGTCGCCCTTTTCGCCATTAAAACTCACCGAGATCGCTTGGCCGCTTTCCGTATAATTACCAAGGCCGGTCGAATCCGGCATCATGATGAATTCAAATCTGACTGTATTTCCCTCTATTTCAAGCGGCTCCGGAACGATCTCCCGCAAAGCTTCAGGATCCGTCTCATACACGACATTCAAGTATTCCCGGTTGTAAAAATGATGCCGTCCGGGAGCATAGGCCGGTGCGCACAGGGGCGTTGTATTCTTTTTCAAGATGTCATCGATTTTCATGGCACCCTCATAAAGGTTGGTTTTGGCATGAAACCCAATAAACCACATCCTCAAACAAAAGAGCACGAAGTAAATGTATAATTTGGCCTGAACATAACTATATCGTCAATTCATTGCAAGCCCTTGCTGTCTAGCCAAATTTCATATTCATCTTTAGACATAAAAACCCGTATATTATATTCTTTAAAAAACTACTGCCATCTCGGACATCCCACGACATCACTCGGACAGGGACTCTCTTGTTTTTTCCATAGTCTTCCCCCTTACCCCGGCAGTCCCGAAACCTCGAGAAATCACAGCCCCGGCCCAACGTCCGATTTCCATAGGGCTATTCCCAAAACAATTCCACCCTATACAAGTCCCCGTGACCGCCTTCCCTGCTCCAGGATATCCTTCCCCAAAACTGCCTCTGTAGTGCAGCCCCAGAAGGATACCCTATGGAACCACAAGACCTCGAAAATCTGGACCTAAAATCAGCAATCACCAGCGCATTCCGACCAATTGAGCAACTTTTCAAGATCATGGACACCACCGCCATCGAAGTCGATGGAGCGATACTCCGTAGCTATGCCGAAATTGGTCTCGAACTTACAGGGAACTTTCGCAAGAAACTTGAAAACTTGCTGAACTCAAACCAGGATGGTCCTGACAATGCCGAACGATAAAGCTTTTGGAAACGTCATCTACAGCTACACCAGGGAACAGGCGATTGCAGACGGAGTCCTCATTGACGTCACCGAGCAGGCGAAAGCCACCGGCTTCAAACTGCCCACCGTGGTCACCGACAACCTATACCATCATTATATAGAACCACCAGCCGGGCTGGCTGGCGAGGGTCAGTCCGTGACGGGCAGGCTCCACGATCTGCTGACGCTGGCGCTGTTCGCAGCCAAAAGAGCGGGCAACTCGGACAGGGTCTATTTCAAGGTGAGCTTCCTCATGTCCCCAGGACATTCGGAGACAGTCGAGGTCATTGCCCATATCGGCCCTGGCGACAGCGCGGAACCAGTTCTGACGATCATGCTGCCTGAGGACGATTGAACGGTGACGCGGGAAAGCCCAGGTCACTTCTGGATTAGCACCCGGGCCATGGCCAGGATCGCTCGCACTTGCTCTTCACTGGCCCCGGCCAGCAACTCCAGAAGTTCTTTCTGCACCTGCTCCCGCGTCATGCCGACATCCCCGAGATCAAAGAGGGATGCCAAATCTTCCTCGAGTGCGGCAGATAATCTTTCGATATTCACCAAGGTCGGATTCCCCCTGCCCCGTTCGATTTCCCCAACGCTTTGGAGGGACAGCCCCGCCCGCTCCGCAAGCTGCTCCTGGGTCATGTCCTTTGCCCGCCGCAATGCCCGGATTCGTTTCCCGAAAACCTTAAGAATCTCGCCCATGGAACCGTCCTTTTCGGACAGTTTAGGGCTAGCGTGTCGTTCTTATAAGAAAGTTAGGTATGTAATTTGCTAGATATTAACAAGTAAACTTTATTTTATGCCAATTTTTCCGCCTGAACCTTGATTTCTGGCAGTTCAGGCCCCGGGCCACCGGAAAATAATTCCGGGAAATGACGGGAAATACCCGCTGAACAAGGAAGGAGATGCCTCCCCATGGCATTGGTCATAAACCACAACCTCATGGCGATGAACTCCGCCAGAAATTTGTCAGCCCACTATGGGGCGCTGAGTACGTCGATCCAGCGGCTGTCGTCTGGGCTGCGGATCAATTCCTCTGCCGACGACGCTGCCGGACTCGCTGTCCGAGAGTTGATGCGATCCGATGTCGCCACCATGAACCAGGGGATCAGGAACGCTAACGATGCCATCTCCATGATCCAGACAGCGGATGGGGC
>NZ_MLBG01000043.1 GCF_001936595.1 Desulfovibrio sp. DV | reverse complement strand
CCTGGCGACCCTCGGCGTCAAGGGCCAGGGCCTCGTTGGAGACGCTGGCAAAGCCGGTGTCGCTGCGCCCGATGGGGTTGGCGATAATGGCGTCGCACTTTTTCCGGGCGAGCTTGCCCCGGGCGTTTTCTTCCAGGTTGTCGGTCTCGGCGCAAAAACCGATCAGATACTGGCCGGGCGTTTTGACGCCACCCATTGCGAGCAGGATATCACGGGTGGGGAGAAATTCCAGAGGGGGACCGTCCTTGGCTGCGTCTTTCTTGAATTTGCCGCCGCCGGGATGGGCCTTGGGCGAAAAATCAGCCACAGCCGCGGCCATGACCCCGTAGTCGGATTCGGCCCAGACATCGAGGCAGGCGGCGTACATCTGGGCGGCGCTGACCACCGGCAAAACGCGCACGTCGTCGGGAAACCACCAGGAGACCGGGCCGGAAACGACCGTGACCGAGGCCCCACGCAGCCAGGCAGCCATGGCCACGCAGGCTCCCATGCGTCCGGTGGAGGGATTGGACCAGAACCGGGCGGCATCGAAATATTCCTGGGTGGGGCCAAGGCTCACCAGCACCCGTTTGCCGGCCATATCCTGCGGGGTGATGGCCCGCAGCATGGCGGCGAAAATGGCCTCGTCAGCAGCCAGACGGCCCTGGCCGGACTCGCCGCAGGCCATGGGGCCGCACTCAGGCGCGATGCCGATGACGCCGCGTTCGAGCAGGGTGCGCCAATTGCCCTGGGTGGCGGCCGCCTGCCACAGCCGGGGATTCATGGCCGGGGCGCACAGGATGGGTCCGGTAAAGGCCAGGGCCTGGCAGGACAGGAGGTCGTCGGCCAGTCCGTGGGCCAGCCGGGCCAGGGTGTTGGCCGTGGCCGGCACAATAGCCAAAAGATCGGCCGACTGGGCCGGGGCCAGATGGGCAAAATTGGCTGCGTCGTGGTTGAAAAGGGCGGTATAGACCGGATCGGCCCCCAGGGCCTCAAAGGCCAGCGGGGTGACAAACTGTCGGGCGGCCTCGGTCAGGGTCACGCCGACGCCGGCCCCGCTGGCCAGCAGCCGGCGAAGGAGCGGCAAGGCCTTGTAGGCAGCCACGGAACCGGTGACGCCAAGATGGACGCGCCGGCCCATATAGCCGGTAAAATCGAGATGACTGGTCTGCATGGCGGTATTCCTGGGCCAAGGGGCCGGTGACAGACCGGATGGCCTTTAAGCCAGACCCCGGTCGCGATAGAGGGAAACATGCCACAGATAGATGCGCTGGGCCATGTCGTCGATGACATTGTCTTCGATTTTGGACCATTCGACCTTGCCGGATTCCTGGCGCACGCCGTTGGCCACAAATTCCAGGCCCAGGGCAATCTCGCCCGAGACCGGATCAGGCTGGATATTGTTGACTTTGGCCACCAGCCAGTATTCTTCCCGCAGCTTGGGGACCTTGTCCTGGAAGGTGAAAAAAATAATGAAGCGATCGCCCTTTTTCGGTTCCAGGGCGCTGTCCTTGACGTGCTGGCGCTTGAGGCGAAAGCGCAGGCCGCCGGCGGAAATATTGTCGATATGGGCCTGGCCGGCCTTGAAATGGCTGTGGCCGACCGTGGGCTTGGCCATGTCGAATCCGCCGCTGGCATCGTATTTCCAGATGGCCACATGGGAAAATTGCTGGAAATCCGGCCGCATGCGCAGGCTTTTTCGCCGCTGCGCCCCGTTTAAGGCTGCCGGAAAGGCCACCGCGATCTGTGGCGGGCGATCAGCGTAGTTGCGGATGCGAAGGATGTCGGCGGAAAAATTGTAAAAAATTTCCCGGTGGCGGTCTTCGTGTTCAACGATACGGAAATAGCATGTGATGGATCGGCCCAGAAACCGGTCTTTGAGGCTGGCCACCCCGCCCAGTTCCAGCACCAACCCGGCGTCGTTGACAGCCATGACCGTGGCCGTCACCCCGGTCAGGTTGCTGTCTTTGGCGTCAAACTGCACATGGATCTTGGAGCGCTGGGTCAAAGCCAGATCGAGGATGGCGGCGTTTCGCCGGCGACCCTGCTCATCCTCTTTGGAGGATTTCATTTTTCGGAACAAATCCAAGACCATGTGATTCCGATCCGGCGTAAGGATGCTCTAGGGTATCAGGGGGGCGCAAACGTCGTCAATTTCCCCTGGCAAGTACGTTGTCGTACGGACAAGACGGACGCAAATCAATTTTGAAGGGATTCGAGTCGTTTGTCCACGACCAAGGGATTGGGGTGCAGCGGCCGCACAGCCTTGTACACAGCCAAAGCCGCGGCCTTGTCCTGGCGGGCTTCGTAGAGTTGGCCCAAAACGAATCCGGCCTGGGCGCGAAGGGCCGGGGCAATTGTTGCCGCATCGAAAACTGCCTGCAAAAGCGGTTCCGCTTCCCCGGTCCGCTCCATGCGGCCAAGGAGTTCGGCCTGGGCCAGGGTGCAGCGGGCCTTGTCATCGCCTGGCAGGGCGGCCCGGCGGCAGGATTCATACCGGGCAAGGGCCTGATTCTCGTTGTGCTGGGCCAGATCGACCCGGGCGGCCAGAAGCGTGCAGGCAAAGACCTTGGCCTCCGGGGCGTTTGGCAGAGTCAGCACGGCCTGGCAATGGGCCAGGGCCTTGGGATAGTCTTTGCGGGAAAAACGCAGTTGGGCCGCCGTGGTCAACAGATCGGCGGCAACAGCCGGCTCGGCGGCATACTCCAGCAGCGCAGCTTCCAGAAGCGAAGCGGCCTTGTCCGGCGATTCCCGGACATCGAGGCCGATGTCGGCCAGCCGTTTCCAGGCTTCGAGCCGGGATGCCCCCTGGGGAAAGGTCTGGAGGTAGGCCTGGTAGGCGGTCTCGGCGCGCAGGAACTGGCTGTCCAGAAAGGCCCGGCGGGCCGTTTCCAGCACCTGGTCCTCAGTGCCCGGCGCAGGCGTGCCGCAGCCTGCCTGACCTGTCAGCAGACAGGCCAGGCAGGCGGACAGCAGGGCCCGGCCTATTCGTCGGAAACAGGGCACCGTTCGAGTTCACTGGGGTCGACCAGATCAAAGCCGGCCACCGTATCGTTTTCGTCCATGCGCACCAGCATGACGCCCTGGGTGGCCCGGCCAACCGTGGAGATGCCGTTGACCGAGAGGCGGATGATCTTGTTGGCCGAGGTCAGAAGGAGCATCTCATCGCCGTCGGCCACCATCACCGCGCCAATGACCTGCCCGGTCTTGGGGGTCACCCGCATGTTGATGACGCCCGAGCCGCCGCGATTGCGCAGGGGATAGTGCTCGATGGAGGTGCGCTTGCCGTAGCCGTTGGCCGAGATGGTGAGCACCTCGGAACGGCTCACGCCCGTGACCACCACGCCGGCTGCCACCCGGTCCTGGCCCTTGAGGGCAATGCCCTTCACACCAGCCGCGCCGCGGCCGGTCGGGCGCACGCCGCTAATGTGGAAGCGGTTGGACAGGCCCTGCTTGGTGGCCAGCAGCACTTCGGTCTCGTCGTCGATCTCTTTGACCGTCAGGAGCTCGTCGTTTTCCTTGAGCCCCACGGCAATGATGCCGGTCGAGCGGCAGTTCTTGTAGAGGTCGGTGCAGGTGCGCTTGACCATGCCCTTGCGGGTGACAAAGAGGAAATAGCGTTCCTCGGAGAATTCGCGGATGGCCAGGGCCGTGGCCACGAATTCTTCCTTGTCCATGGGGAGCAGGTTGGCGATATGGGCGCCCTTGGCCGTGCGCTGGCCTTCGGGGATCTGGTGCACCGGCAGCATGAACATGCGGCCGAGGTTGGTGAAAAGGAGCAGTTGCTGGTGGTTGGTGGTGGCGCAAAAGGACTGGACAAAGTCGTCGCCAGAGGTGGACACGCCGGCAATGCCTTTGCCGCCGCGCTTTTGCTGCTGGTAATTGTCGATGCGGGTGCGCTTGATATAGCCGCGCCGGGACAGGGTGATAACCACGTCCTCGTCGGGAATGAGATCGAGGATGTTGATCCCTTCCAGATCTTCGAGAATCTCGGTCTTGCGCGGGGTGGCGTAGCGGGTCTGGATCTCGGTGATCTCGTCGCGGATGACGCCGCGCAGCACCTCGTCGTTTTCCAGGATCGAGCGCAGGTATTCGATGAGCTTGATCAGCTCATTGTACTCGTCGATGAGCTTTTGCCGCTCCAGGTTGGTCAGGCGCTGCAGGCGCATGTCCAGGATGGCCTGGGACTGGCGCTCGGACAGGGCAAAGCGCTCCATCAGCCGTTCCCGGGCTTCCACGGCGTTTTTGGACGCCCGGATGATGGCCACGACCTCGTCGATGTTATCGAGCGCTATGCGCAGGCCTTCGAGAATATGGGCGCGCTCCTCGGACTTTCGCAGATCGAACTTGGTGCGCCGCAGGATCACGTCCCGACGGTGGGTCAGGAAGTGCTCGAGCATCTGCTTGATATTTAACAACGCCGGGCGGTTGTCGGCCACCACCAGCATGTTGATGCCAAAGGAGGTCTCAAGGGGCGTGTACTTGTACAGGGCATTGATGACGATGTCCGGGATGATGCCCTTTTTGAGATCAAGGACGATGCGGATGCCCTTGCGGTCGGATTCATCGCGCAGGTCGGACACGCCCTCGATGCGGCCGTCGTTTATAAGGGCCGCGATCTTTTCCACCAGCGAGGATTTATTGAGCGCATAGGGAATCTCGCGGATGACCACCGAGACATAGTCCTTCTTGCGCTCTTCAACCTCGGCCCGGCCCCGGATTTTGATGCTGCCGCGGCCGGTGGTGTAGGCCTCGATGAGTCCCTTGCCGCCGTAGATGGAGGCAGCCGTGGGGAAGTCCGGGCCTTTGACCAGGCCGATGATGTCGGTGACCGGGCAGGTCGGGTTGTCGAGCAGGTGGAGCAGGCCGTCGCAGAGCTCACCTAAGTTGTGGGGCGGGATGTTGGTGGCCATGCCGACTGCGATGCCCGAGGAGCCGTTTAAGAGCAGGTTTGGCACCTTGGTCGGCAGCACGGCCGGCTCTTGCAGGCTGTTGTCGTAGTTTGGGCGGAAATCGACGGTTTCTTTTTCGATGTCGGCCAGAAACTCGCCGGCCAGACGCGACATGCGCACTTCAGTGTATCGCATGGCCGCTGCGGCGTCGCCGTCGATGGAGCCGAAGTTGCCCTGGCCGTCGACAATGGCGTCGCGCATGGAGAAATCCTGGGCCATGCGCACCAGGGCATCGTACACGGACTGGTCGCCGTGGGGATGGTATTTACCGATGACGTCACCGACGACGCGGGCGGATTTCTTGTAGGGCCGGTTGTACGAGTTGGACAGGTCGTGCATGGCGTAGAGAATGCGCCGGTGCACGGGTTTGAGTCCGTCGCGCACATCCGGAATGGCCCGGCCGATGATGACGCTTAAGGAGTATTCCAGATAGGACTTCTTAAGCTCTTCCTCGATATGGATCGTATCACTCACAGTATGCTCCAGTAAAACGGGGAGTCGTCGGTCCTCCGACCGGGGAGAGTCTCCCCGGACGGCGCTGCCCCCGGGGGATTGCCTCCCCGGACCCGCTCGGTTTCAATATGCCGGTTGCGGCGCGTCATGTGCCCTTTAGATGTCGAGTTCCTTGATGGACAGGGCATTGCGGTCAATGAAGTTCTTGCGATGCTCGACTTTTTCGCCCATGAGCTGGGAGAAAATGGTGTCGCACTCGTCGATGTCTTCGATGTTGACCTGCAGGAAACTGCGCTTTTCCGGATTCATGGTGGTTTCCCACAACTGTTCCGGGTTCATTTCGCCCAGACCCTTGTAGCGCTGGATGTTCACGCCCTTTAAGGCATCGTCCATAAGCGTCTTGTAGAGCTCAAAAAATCCGCTGACTTCCCGGACTTCTTCCTTGCGGGTAATGGTCAAGGGCAAAACCGGGCACTCGGCCAACAGTTCGCCGTAGGTCTCGTGGGCGCGGCGGTAGATCTTGGAGCTGAAAAACTCCACGGCAATGCGGTGTCTGGCCATGTTGGGCGAGATGAACACGGCATAGAGGCGGCGTTCTTCATCGCTTTCCTCGGCCTCGACGCTCACGCTGTAATTGAACCGGCCCAGGTGTTCGACCAGCCCGGCCGGCAGATCGATGCCGGCAAAATCCGAAGCGGTCAGGCGCGGGTGGCTCAAAAGCGGCAGGATCAGGTCTTCGGGCAGGCCATAGCTGGCCGCCTCGTGGACCCGGGCTTCGAGGAACCGGATGCGCTCGATAAGAGCGGTCAGGGTTTCGCCGGCAAAGGTGACCTCGCCGGACCCGACCGTGATGTCCTCGCCGATGCGGCCAAGCAGAAAGCTCGAAAGCTCTTCCTCGTCCTTGATGAACCGCTCGAAATCGCCCTTGAAGACGCGATAGAGCGGCGGCTGGGCGATGTAGACATAGCCGCTGGTGATGAGCTTTTCGTAGCGGCGATAAAAAAAGGTGAGGAGCAGGGTGCGGATGTGCGCCCCGTCCACGTCGGCATCGGTCATGATGACGATTTTGTGGTAGCGAAGCCGGGCCATGTTCTCGGCGTCTTTTTCCTCGTTCTCTTCATCGCCCATATACGGGGTGGGTCCGATGGCCGTGATGAGGTTTCGGATTTCCTTGTTGCCAAGCATCTTATCCGTGCGGGTTCGCTCGACATTCAAGATCTTGCCGCGAAGGGGCAAGATGGCCTGGAAGCGGGGGTCGCGCCCCTGCTTGGCCGAGCCGCCGGCCGAGTCGCCCTCGACAATAAAGAGTTCCGATTCCTCGGGCTTTTTGGACTGGCAGTCGGCCAGCTTGCCGGGCAGGGAATGGTCGGACAGGGCACCCTTGCGCCGGACCAGTTCCTTGGCCTTGCGGGCGGCCTCGCGGGCCCGGGCGGCGTCCACGGCCTTTTCCACGATGGCCTTGGCGTCCTTGGGATTTTCCTCGAAGTGGACGTTCATGGCCTCGAAGACCATCTTGGCCACCTGCCCGGCCACTTCGGAGTTGCCAAGCTTGGTCTTGGTCTGGCCTTCGAACTGGGGCTGGGGGAGCTTGACGGAAATGACGGCGGTCAGGCCCTCGCGGACATCGTCGCCGGTCAATTTCTGTTTGAATTTCTTGGGGATATCCGCTTTTTCGATATAGGTGTTGATGGCCCGGGTCAGCGCCGTCTTGAATCCGGCCAGGTGGGTGCCGCCTTCCCGGGTGCGGATGTTGTTGGCAAAGGTCAGGACTTCTTCTTTGTAATTGGCATTGTACTGCAGGGCGAAGTCCACCACCAAGCCGTCGACTTCACCAAGGCCGCCGATGATGTCGTGGATGGTCTGCTCGCCGGCATTGAGGTCGGCCACGAATTCGTTGAGCCCGCCGTCGAAACGGTAGGTGGCCCGTTCGTTTGTCCGCTCGTCCTTGAAATCCAGTTCGAGCTTGCGATTTAAGTAGGCCAGTTCCTCGAAACGCTTGGCCAGGGTCTCGTGGTTGAACTGGTTGGTCTCGAAAATCTCTTCGTCAGGCATGAAACGAATGGTCGTGCCGGTGGATTCGGCATCGCCAATGACGGTCAGCGCGGTCACCGGCGCACCGCGTTCAAAACGCATGTGGTGGCGTTTGCCGCCCCGGCGCACGGTCACTTCGAGATATTCCGACAGGGCGTTGACCACCGAGACGCCAACGCCGTGCAGGCCGCCGGAGACCTTGTAGGCGTCGTTGTCGAACTTGCCGCCGGCATGGAGCACGGTCATGACCACTTCGACGGCCGGCTTGCCTTCCTTGGGGTGCATGTCCACCGGGATGCCGCGGCCGTTGTCCGAGACGGTGACCGAGTTGTCCAGGTGGATGGTGATGCTCACGCGGTCGCAGTAGCCGGCCATGGCTTCGTCGATGGAGTTATCCACGACTTCATAGACCAGATGGTGCAGGCCGCGGATGTCCGTGGAACCGATATACATGGCCGGGCGTTTGCGCACGGCCGAAAGCCCCTCCAGGACGGTAATGGAACTGGCGTCGTACAACTGGGGCGTCTTATCCTGACTCATGCGATGTCTTCCTCGCTATAATACGTCTCTTCAACGATTTTCATGGGCATGATGATGACCAGGCACTGCTTGTCGTCCTCGCCGACAATGCCGCAGGGGCCTTCAGCGCCGGTGAGCGTCAGGGTGACCCGGGGGGATTCGAAGTGGCCCAGGATGTCGGTCAAGTCCTTGGTCGGGAAGGCCACCTTGTCCAGGCTGCCGGTAAAGGAGCATTCCAGGGTTTCCGTGGCTTCGCCGGCTTCCTGGCCCTGGCTTTTAAGCGACAGCTCGCCGGGCCCGTCAAAGAGAAAATAGGCGCAGCGGTTGTTGTCGGTATTAAAAATCGCCACCCGCTCCAAAGCTTCGATGCACTCCGAGCGGTCGATGGTCAGGGTGGAGACTCCGTCGGTCGCCAGCTTGGAGACAAAGGCGTTGTAGTCCGGGTACTGGTAAAAGCTTAAGGGCAGACTGAAGGTCTCAATGCGGGGGGCCGCTTCTGGGGCGGCCTCGTCGCGCTTCTGGGTGCGGAAAAAAAGCCGCTTCTGGCCCATGGCCAGTTCCACTTCCTCGGCGGTCAGCCAGCGCTTGAGCTCGGCCACGTACTTTTTCTGGATGAGGATGCCTTCCGGCGGCAGCATGGCTGTTATGGCGTCGTCCAGGAAACCGACCAGGGAGAACTGGTGGCCGTTTAAGCCGCAGACCTCGATCTTGGCCTCGCCCGGCACGGGCTTGAAAAACATGCAGGCCATGGCCTCCATGGTGTCCTCATCGGAAATGCAATAGGCCACGCGCTCGATGATTTCCTGGAGCACGTCGCCGGACCAGACCACGGACCCTTCGTCGGGAAAGGGCGAAAAGGGCTGGAACCAGTTGCGATCGGACACGGGCAGCTTGTAGCGCCGCGATCCCTGCTTGATGAGCAGATTGCCCGAGGCGCTGTCCAGGGTCAGGCTGATCTCGCCCGGCGGCAGTTTCCGGACCAGTTCGAAAAAGCTCTTGCCCTGCACCCCGCACAGGCCTTCCTGGCTCACCTTGGCTGCGTAGTGGCCGGTGAATTCCAGGCTCGAGTCGGTGGACAGGATCCGAAGCGCTCCCGGCACGGCTTCAAGCCAGATGGTGCGCAGGAAGGCGGCTCCGGTCTTGGCCGGGATGATGCTCGAGGATTTTTGCAGTCCGTCGATGATGTCGTTTCGAAAGACCGTCAGCTGCATGGATGTCTCCTTGGCGTGCGGGGCGCGACGCCTTTCGTCTTCAAGGATAAGAAGGATTGAGAGTTGTAGGAGTAGTAGGGGCTGTCGCTATGTTCGCTGGTGCGATAACACGTTGATATCCTGTGAAAAAAACGATTCCGGAACCGACCGCCAAGGCACGGAGGGAACAGACGGCCGACGCATGGCTCATGCCGGGCCTCCCTGACGACACTTTTTGGACAATTGGCGGAACAAAAGTTTCGTATCCTGGTTATCATCCAGAATTTGTTGGAATTTTCTGATCGAATACAGAACCGTCGAGTGGTCCTTGCCGCCGAAAATCTTGCCCAGGGCCGGGTACGAGATGCCAAGGAGCGAGCGGCAAAGGGCCATGGCCGCCTGCCGTGCAAAGACCAGTTCCTTTTTGCGGCCCGGGCCGGTGATGTCCCGGGCCGGGATGCCGAAATGCTCGGCGCACACCGAAAGCACCCGCTCCGGGGTCAACTCCGGGACCTTCTTGTCTTCAGACAGGCGGATATGGCGCGAGAACTCCGCTTCCGAGAGTTCGCCGCCGGCGTGCTGGCGAAAGGCCTCGATGCGCAGGAGCACGCCTTCGAGCCGGCGAAAACCCTCGAACCGGCTGGCCAGGGTCAACGTCTGCTCCCGGGACAGGCCCAGGCGCTTGTCCTTGTTGACCTGCTCGACAAACTGGCTGCGCACGGACAGGTCCGGGGATTTGAGATGGACCAGAAGACCCCATTCCAGGCGGGAGCGGAAGGTGGGATCGAGAAAGTCGCAGGAGGCGGCCCGTTCGCGGCTGGAAAAGACCATCTGCCGGCCGGCGTCGTGGAAGGCGTTAAAGACGCCGATCAGTTCCTGTTCCAGATCCGGGGCCCGGGCAATGTCAGTCAGTTCGTCGATGAAAAGCCAGTCATGGCCGGCCAGATCGGCCCGGATTTCCGGGCGCGACCGCCGGGGATCGGCGTAGAGGCCCTGCAGATCGGCCACGGAGCCGAAAAAGACGCTGCTCCCGGACTGGCCCTTGGCCACGGCATTGGCAATGGCCCGCAGCAGGTGGGTCTTGCCCGAACCCGACGGGCCGCACACGAAAAAGGGGTTGTAGCGGACCTCGCCGCCCCGGGCCACTTCCCGGGCCAGGGCCAGGGGAAAGGCGTTTTTCTCGTTGGCCAGAAAGGTTTCGAAGGTGAACCGATGGCCGTAGGGAAAGTCCGTGACCACGGCCCCGTCGGCCGGCTGGTGCGGCGCACCGGCGCCTGCGCCGGCCTGGCTGCCCCGGGTGCGGTAGCGCAGGGTGTGTCCGGGTCCGAGGTACTGGGCCAGCTGGCGCTCGAAAAGTTCCTTGACCGAGGCGTCGAACCAGGCGGCAAAGTAGGTGTGGGGAAAGACCACGCAAAAAGAACGGTCCGCCTCGCCAGCCGTGATGTCGAGGGGATCGAACCAGCGCCGCAGATCCTGTTCGGGGCAGGTGCGCAGCAGATGTTGGCGGAAATCGTTTTTAAGCACGCCGTCACCGGATGCAGAAAGGGGCGCGGACGTCATCGGGCCGCAACGATATTTTCAGTCATAATGGTATGTTATGGTAGATGTCCCGGTCTTTTCCCAAAGATGCCGGAACAGGCCCATCCTAGCCTATTTCAGAGCCGAAGCCAAGGGGGGGTACGCGCGGTTGCCAAGCAGGCTGAAATGGGCCAGAACAGGCCCCGCCGGCCGTTATGCGCCGGGACAGGGGAGGGATGGCATGACCCACGAGGTGAAAAAGACTGTAGCCGAAATCAATCGGCGTATCGAGAAGGGCAAGGCCGTGGTGTTGACCGCCGCCGAAATGGTCGAGACCGTGCGCCGGTTGGGCAAGGTCCGGGCGGCCAAGGAAGTGGACGTGGTGACCACGGGCACCTTTTCGCCCATGTGCTCCTCGGGGATGCTTTTCAATTTCGGCCAGGAGCCGCCGACGCTCAAGGCCCAGAAGGTGCGGCTCAACAACGTGCCGGCCCATGCCGGCTTAGCCGCCGTTGATGCCTATATCGGGGCCACCGAACTGCCCAAGGAAGATCCGCTTAATAAGATCCACCCGGGCCGGTTCAAGTACGGCGGGGCCCATGTCATTGAGGATCTCCTTCGCGGCAAGGCCGTGCGCCTTTTTTGCGAATCCTACGGCACGGACTGCTACCCGCGCCGGGAGCTGGAAAAAGACATCACCCTGGCCGATCTCAAGTATGCGGCGCTTTTCAACCCCCGCAACTGCTACCAGAATTACAATGTGGCCGTGAACCTCACCAGCCGCATCATCTATACCTACATGGGGCCACTCAAGCCCAATGCGCGAAACGCCAACTACGCCACGGCCGGCGAGCTTTCGCCGCTTTTCAACGATCCCTATTTGAAGACCATCGGCCTTGGCACCCGCATTTTCATGGGCGGCGGCACCGGCTACGTCATCGGGGCCGGCACCCAGCACGATCCCAAGCCCAAACGCAACGAACGCGGCATCCCCATTTCCGCCTCCGGCACGCTCATGCTCAAGGGCGACCTCAAGGGCATGAACGCCCGCTATGTGCGGGCCGTGTCCATCCTCGGCTACGGCGTGTCCCTGGCCATGGGCATCGGCATCCCCATTCCCATGCTCAATGAAGACATGGCCTTTTTCACCGGCGTGTCCGATGCCGACATCCAGATGCCGATCAAGGACTATGGGCACGACTATCCCAACGGCATCGGCCGGTCGCTTGGCCTTGTCACCTACGCCGAGTGCCGCACCGGGGAGATCCTGGTCAACGGCAAAAAGACCCAGGCCGTGCCCCTGACCAGCCTGTCCATGTCCCTGGAAGTGGCCGAGAAGCTCAAGGAAAAAATCGAGCAGGGCAAGTTTCTTTTGACCGAGCCGGTGGAAGCCATTCCTTCGGAATAGCCGGTTGCAGCTTTACAAACGGCCCGCCTTGGGCTACGGCATCGGGTTCTTTCACCCGATAGGAGGATACCCCATGTCCAAGCATAAGAAGCATGAGCGCCACAAGGAACTGGATCGCCGCCGCAAACGCCGCAAGGAACGCCTCAAAGAGCGCGTTCGTCAGGCCATTGCCACCAAGAAAGCCTAGTTTCAGGCTTTCCGGTTTCTCTTGATTTTGAGGTGCTCTCGGCCTTCGAGGGTACTCCCAGGCCCGAAAGCATTGACCGCGACCGTCGCCACCTGTTTCCGGTGTCGCGCAGGCGAAAGCCGCAAAGTTTGAAAATAGCGGGTAATTCTTTGAAATTACTCGATATTTTCTAATAATCAGCAGACCGTCACGGTCTGGCGGCAGGGTGGTCCGGTGGCCGGTTTTGTGATGCAGCACACGTATCTGGTATGGATGAAAACCGGGCAAGGCGATGACTTGCCCGGCTTTTCGTACGATCTTCCGGGAGGGCCACATGCCCTTGTATGAGTATCAGTGTCCCGCCTGCGACCGGGTTTTTGAGGAACTGCGCCGCAGCGGCGACGAAGCCGAGGCTCCCTGCCCCGGCTGCGGCACCGCCTCGCCGCGCATCGTCTCCCTCTCCGCTTTCGCCCTCAAAGGCACCGGCTTTTACGCCACCGATTACGTCAAGCGCCGGCCGGGCTCGTTTAAGCGCGACGGCAACGATACCGTCAAGGGAACCCCCGTGCCCATTCCCCAGCTGGCCCGCGATCCGTCCGTGCCGCTGGCCGCCGAAACCGATCCCGAAGACGATGACGAGGCACTGCCCAAGGAGGGCGCATGATCGAGCGTTATACCCGAAAGGCCATGGGCGATCTGTGGTCCCTGGAAAACCGCTTTGCCGCCTGGCTTGAGGTCGAAGTGGCCGTGTGCGAGGCCTGGACCAGACTCGGCCGCATCCCGGCCGCCGACATGGCCGTCATTCGTGAAAAAGCCGGCTTCGACGTGGCCCGCATCCTTGAAATCGAGGAAGTGACCCGCCACGACGTCATCGCCTTTTTAACCGCCGTGGAAGAGCGCGTCGGCCCTTCGGCCCGGTTTGTCCACCTCGGCTGCACCTCGTCCGACATCGTCGACACCGCCAACGGCCTGCTCCTTGGCCGGGCCGGCGACCTGATCCTGGCCGATCTCGACGGGCTGCTCGCCGCCATCAAGGTTCTGGCCATGCGCTTCAAGGGCCAGCTCATGATCGGGCGCACCCACGGCATCCACGCCGAGCCGCTGAGCTTTGGCATGAAGATGGCGTCGTTTTACGCCGAATTTTCCCGCCACCGGGAGCGCTTCGTCGCTGCCCTGGCCGGCGTGCGCGTGGGCAAGATCTCCGGGGCCGTTGGCGGCTACGCCCACCTCGATCCCCGGGTCGAAGCCATTGCCATGGAGATTTTGGGCCTGGAAGTGGACCCCATCTCCACCCAGATCATCCAGCGCGACCGCCATGCCGCCTTTTTTACCTGCCTGGCCCTCATTGCCGGCGGCGTGGAGCGCCTGTCCACCGAACTGCGCCACCTCCAGCGCACCGAAGTCCTGGAAGCCGAGGAAGGCTTTGCCAAGGGCCAGAAAGGCTCCTCGGCCATGCCGCACAAGAAAAACCCGATTTCCGCCGAGAACCTCTGCGGCCTGTCCCGGCTCATTCGCACTAATGCCCTGGCTTCGCTGGAAAATATGCCCCTTTGGCACGAACGCGACATTTCCCATTCCTCGGTTGAGCGGGTCATCATGCCCGATTCCACCATCTTGGCCGACTACACCCTGGCCCGGTTGACCAATATTCTCACCAATCTCAAGGTCAATCCGGACAACATGGCCCGCAACCTCATGGCCTCCTTCGGGCTCTTTTATTCCCAACGGGTGCTCCTGGCCCTGATCGAGGCCGGCATGGACCGCCAGGAAGCCTACGTGCTGGTGCAGCGGGTGGCCATGGCCTGCTGGGAAGGCCGCAGCTCGTTTCCCGACGCCGTCCGCGCCGATGCCGCCATCGCCGCCAAACTGCCGCCGGCCACCCTCGACGCCCTGTTCGACCCGGCCTACTATCTGGCCCACGAAGACCTGATTTTTAAGCGAGTGTTCGGCGAGGCGTAGGGGAGAGAAGAGGAAGATGCCTCCGGCGGCAAGGCTGAGCCCTTGGCAATCCCACCTGGGTGACAGTGGGTGGGAGTTGCGCCGGACATCCCGCCATGGGGATGGTCGCTGCCGATGGAAAAAGATTTCAGGGCTGGGCTGCGAAATCAATTGGTTTGATTGCATAGGCGCAACGCCAGCCCGACCGATAACGAACCACTTTCCAAAAACGCCCGGCTTTTGTATGCCAAAGGCAAATGGGCGAAACGGGGATTTTCATGTCGTGTGCTTCCCTTGATCTGGACGCCGGAGCCATGCGCGGCCGTCTGGCCCGCCTGCTCCTTGAGAAATCCTACCGCGCCGGCGAAGTGACCCTGACTTCGGGCCGCAAGAGCGATTATTATTTCGACTGCAAACAGACGGCGCTACACCCCGAAGGGGCCTGGCTCATCGGCAACCTGCTTTTTGACCAGTTGCCGGCCGACATTGTCGGCGTCGGCGGCATGACCCTCGGGGCCGACCCGCTGGTCACGGCCGTCTCCATCGCCTCCCATCTGCGCGGGAAGCCCATGCCGGCCTTTATCGTGCGCAAGGCCTCCAAGGGCCACGGCACCAACCAGTTCCTGGAAGGCCTGTCCAACTTCAAGCCCGGCGACAAGGTGGCCCTGCTCGAAGACGTGGTCACCACCGGTGGCACGCTGCTGACCGTCATCGACCGGGTTGAAGCCGCCGGTCTGGTGGTCGGGGCCGTGGTCACGGTCCTTGATCGGGGCGAGGGCGGGTCTGAAAAGCTGGCCGAACGCGGCTTTCCGCTGCTGTCCGTTTTCACCCGCGAAGCGCTCCTCTGTGCTGCCAACCAGCAACCGGCCTCCTGACGCGAGACTGCATGAAACGAATCGGCCACGCCCTGGTTCTCGCCTGCCTGCTTCTGCTTCCCGGCCATCCGGCGGCCGGGGAATGGACGGCCGACGTGGTGGACACGGAGTGGTTCCCCAGGCGCTCGGTGGCCGTGGATAAAAAGGCCCAGTCCTTTTTCCTGCTGTCGCGGCAAAGCCCGGTGCGCGTGGCCGAGTTCCTCCCCTGCGCCACCGGCCAGTTGCTTGGCGACAAGAGCAAGGAAGGCGACCTCAGGACCCCGGAAGGCGTCTATTTCATCACCCGGCGCAAGACCGGGGGGCTTAATTACGAACTGTACGGCGATTTGGCCTTTCCGCTCAATTTCCCCAACCCGGCCGATGTGGTGCGCCGCAAAACCGGGCACGGCATCTGGATTCACGGCCGGGGCCACGCCATCATCCCCTACGAGACCCAGGGCTGCGTGGCCATCAACACGCCCGATCTCCACCGCCTGGACAACGAACTGGCCCTGGGCACGCCGGTCATCATCGCCGACGAACTGCGTCTGGAAGGCGACGCCGCCCGGCTCAAAGCCGAAGCCCGGGAAGTGGTGGAAGCCACCCAGGGCTGGGCCAAGGCCTGGCAGGACCGTTCCGACGCCTTTTTCGGCTTCCACGACGCCGAAAAGTTCGCCATTTCCGAAGGCCAGCCCTTTGCCGCCTTTCGCGGCCAGAAGGAACGCCTGTTCAAGTCCCTGCCCTGGATCCAGGTGACGCTTTCCGACATCCGCGCCCTGCCCGGACCCGACTACTGGGTCACTTTTTTTGTCCAGGTCTATCGCTCGCCAACGCTCATTTCCCAGGGCGTCAAGCGCCTGTACTGGCAGCGCGGCCTCGACGGCCGGTTTCGCATCATCGGCATGGAATACGAGGAAGCGCCGCTGACCGTGGCCGAGAAGGGCAAGGCGGCCAAGACCGTGGCCCTGGCCAACGAGGCCGAAACCAATACCACCCGTCCCGATGCCCCCAGCGAAGAGGAAGGGCCGGGCCGCTTGCTGGTGGACGCCCATCAGGCGGCCATGGAGAAGATGGCCCAGAAGGCCTTCCACTCCCTGCCGCTGACCCGCCAGCCCACGCCTGAAGACCAAGCCATCCTGGAAGTGGCCCAGACCGGCCCGGCCAAGCCCGGGGTTTCGCCCTTTGCCTCCGACGCCGTGAAGGTCGCGCCCCCGGCCCCGCCGGTTGCCGCAGCGCCGGCCGCTCCCGCGGCAGTGGCCGCTCCGGTCCAGATTGCCCAGGCCGCGGCCAAGGCTGCACCGATTGCCCCGGCCGAGCCGGTCCCGGCCGCTGCGCCGGTTGCCGCCCCACCAGCCGCCCCGGCTGCGGTGGCCGCCGCGCCGGTTGTCCCGGCCAAGGCTTTGCAACCGGCTCTCGCCGCCGTGGCTGCCGCCCCGGTCCCGGCCGAGCGGGTCGGCGAAATAAAGGCTGTGGTGGAGGCCTGGAGAACCGCCTGGGAACGCGGGCGTCTCGACGACTATCTGGCCCATTACGCCGACGGGGCCGTCCAGGGGAACCTCAAGGGCAAGGACGCCATCCGACGCCAGAAATCCGGCCTGTGGCAGGGCCGTGAGCCGGGCCGCGTCGTCATGGACGTCCTGGCTGTTGCCCCGGACGGCGACGGCTACTCCGTGGTGTGCGCCATGCATTACCAGGGCAAGGGAGCCGGCAAGGACAGCGCCGGCTTCAAGACCCTGGCCCTGACTCCCGCCGGCGGCAAACTGCTTATTGCCAAGGAACGCTGGTCCAAAAACCGGCCCGAGACGGCCCCGGTTTCGGTCCTTGCCGCGGCCCCGGCCGCTACGGCGGCTGTTGTTGCTTCGGCCCCGGCCGCGCCCGCTTTGGCCCCGCCGGCCCGGGGAGCGAACGTGGCGGCCGCGCCACCAGCCCCGGCCCAGCCGGCCACACCTGTCCCGGTCCAGGCCACGCCTGCCCCGGTGCCCCCGGTCCAGGCGGCCCAGGCTGCGGCTGTCCCGGCCCCGCGTCCGGCCGATACCGCCCAGGCCCAGAAGGCCGAACGCACCGCCGCCGCGGCTGCCATGGTCGAAGCCTGGCGGGCGGCCTGGGAACGTGGCCGGGTCACGGAATACGCTTCTTTTTACGCCGACGCCGCTCTCCAGGGCGACCGCCGCGGCCGCGAGTCCATCCGCAGCCAGAAGGCCGATCTGTGGAAGGACAAGGCCCCGCGCAAGGTGGCCTTCTCCGACGTGAAGATCACACCCCGCCAGGGCGGTTTTGTGGTCACCTTTGTCCAGGACTACGAAAGCCGCGACGGCACTGCGGACCGGGGCAAAAAGACGCTCTATCTCGCGCCGGCCGGAAATGGGTTCTCCATCGTCGAAGAAAAATGGAGCCGTATGTAATGGCCGGAAGCGGCAGGATCGACATCCTTATTTTGCGGGATGCCTCGGGTGTCGGCCGCTACCGCCTGCCGGTCTGGCTGTTGCGGTTGCTCGTGCTTGCGCCCGTCGCCTTTCTGCTG
This sequence comes from Desulfovibrio sp. DV, assembly GCF_001936595.1. Lineage (GTDB taxonomy): Bacteria > Desulfobacterota > Desulfovibrionia > Desulfovibrionales > Desulfovibrionaceae > Solidesulfovibrio. Next base: position 15,962 of record NZ_MLBG01000043.1, on the reverse strand, counting down.
CTCCTTGGCGCGGCCGTGGCCGTGGCCTACCACCTGCACCAGGACAACAAGGCCCTGACCGACCAGGCCGCTGCCGTGCGCCAGGAGATTGACGCGGCCGGCGAGGGCCTGCTGCGGCTGGAAAACCTGGAACGCACCCTGCGCTCCAAGGATCTGACCGAACTGGAAACGCTGCTTGGTTCGTATAATCCCGACAATCCCGGCTGGTGGAAGCCACGGGCCGAGGATCGCAAGGAACCGGCCCCGGCCGCTGCGGCCGAATCCGCCAGGGAACGCCCGGATCTGTCCAGGGTGCTGGCCCGGGTGGACGCCAATCAGGCCGGCGTGGACAATCTCAAGATCAAATTCGACAACCGCCGCCTGAGCCTGGGCTTTGACCTCAGCAATGTGACCCCGCAGACCGGGCTGGTCGGCAAGGTCGAAGTGGCCCTTTTGGGCAACGACGGCACGCTGTGGCCGCTTAAGGCCGAAAAGGACGAACTGTCCTTCCAGATCCAGCGCTTCAAGCAGATCGCCGCCATCCTGCCGCTGCCGGCCAAGATCGATCCCCGCGACATCTACGGCCTGCGCCTGGTCATCGTCGATCCGGCCGGCAAGCCGGTCTTTGCCCAGGTCTATCCCGTGCAAAAGGACTAGCCGGCCTGCCATGCCCCGGTATTTCGTCAATTTGAATCTTCGGGTGGCCAAGGCCCATCCCGAGCTGTTTGAGCGCCATCTGGCCACCGGGTTGCCCGTGGAAATCGGCCTCGATCCGCTGCTCCTGGACGCCACCACCGCCGACTGGCACCGGGAGACAGCCCGGCGCTTTGCCGACGCCGGCGTGGCCGCCACCGTGCATCTGCCCTTTTTCGATCTCCAGCCCGGCAGTGCCGATGCCCGCATCCGGGCCGCCAGCTGCGACCGGCTGCGCAGCGCCCTGGATATCGCCGCCCTGTACGCGCCCAGGCGCATGGTCGGCCACGCCGCCTACAACCGCTTCCTCTACATCCGCTCCTTTGCCGACTGGGCCAGGCGCGCCGCCGACACCTGGGCCACGGTGCTGGCCGCCTGGCCCGATCATGCGCCGCTTTGCCTGGAAAACACCTTCGAGACCGACCCGGCCACCCTGGCCGAAGCCGTGGACATCCTGCGCCAGAGGATGGCCCCGCAGGCCGCGGCGCGCATCGGCTCCTGCTTTGACGTCGGCCATTGGTACAGCTTTGCCGAGGGCAAGGCGCGCGGCAACCTCGATGCCTGGCTCGACGCCCTGACCCCCTCGCTGCTCCACCTGCATCTCCACGACAACGACGGCACCTTTGACCAGCACCTCGGCCCGGGCCAGGGGGAAATCCCCTTTGACGCCCTCCTGGCCGGTCTCGCCGCCCGCCGCCTGACCCCAACCGCCACCTTCGAGCCCCACACGCCCCAAGCCTTCGAGGCCGCCCTGGCCTTTGTCCGGTCGCGGCCGGACTATTTCGACAACGAATAGGGGTGTAGTGGAGGAAGCGGGGGAGTGAGCGAGAGAGAAGAGGAAGAATGCCTCCGGCGGCCAAAGGGCAGTGCCCTTTGGAAACCCACCTCTTTGGCCATGGGTTTTGCCGAGCCGGTGAGTGGCAGTTGCGCAGGAAAACTTGCGGGGGGACCGTTGCTTCGGCGTCCGGGGGCCTCGGGCCCCCGGACCCCCCAAAGGGGAAAGGGGACGGAGTGAAGGCTGTGGCGGAGGAGAAAATTATCCGCGCAGGTACATCGGGATGTTCATGAAAAGCTCCCGGGTGAAGCTCAGCATCTTGTCCATCATCCAGGGGAAGGCCAGCAGCAGGGCAATGAACATGGACAGGATCTTCGGCACAAAGGTCAGGGTCATTTCCTGAATCTGGGTCGCCGCCTGCAGCACCGACACGAACACACCCACCACAAGGCTCACCCCGAGCATGGGCATAGCCAGGAACAGCGCCAGTTCGATGGCCTGTCGCGACAGCGCCACCACCATGTCAGTCGTCATGGGCTTGCCCCTCCTCAGGTTGCAAATGAGTTGACCAGGGAGGCCACCAAAAGCCCCCAACCATCTACGAGAACGAACAACAACAGCTTAAACGGCATGGCAATGGTGGCCGGCGGCAGCATCATCATGCCCATGGCCAAAAGGATGCTGGAAATGACCATGTCGAGGATGAGAAACGGGATGTAGATGAGAAAGCCGATGGTAAAGGCGGTCTTGAGCTCGCTGATCATGAAGCCGGCCGCCAGCATGGTGGTGGGGACCTCGGCCTTGTCCTTGGGCCGCTCCATCTTGGTGATGGTGTAAAAGACGGACAGGTCTTTTTCCCGGGTGTGCTTGAACAGAAATTCCCGCATGGGAATTTCGGCCTTTTTCAGGGCCTCGGTGAAGCCGATCCGCTCTTCCAGGTACGGTTGCAGGGCATTGTCGTTGATCTGCTTGCCGGTCGGGTACATGATGACCGCCGTCAGGAAGAGGGCCAGGCTGGCCAGAATCTGGGTCGGCGGCACCTGCTGCACGCCCATGGCCTGGCGCAGAAACGAAAACACCACGATGATCCGGGTAAACGAGGTCACCGTCAGGATAAAGGACGGGGCCAGCGACAGGACGGTCAGGGCAAAAAGGATTTCAAGCAGCGTGGAGACACGTTCGGGCTGGTTCTGGCCGGCGGCCAGCGACAGGGTCAGGGACGGCGGGATGTCCTGGGCCAGGGCCAGGACCGGCACGACGAGAAGCGCCAACCCGGCCAGCCCGCAGAGAACGCCGGCGCGGCTAAGTCGCATCCCCGTTCCGGGTTTTATCGGCCAGGGTGTTGGCAAAATCGGTTGCGGCAGCATTGTCGGCCTCGGTCTCGGTCAGAAACGTAATGGATTGTTCGGTGATGCCGAGCACCAGATTCTTGTTCAAGAAGCGGACCACCACCACGCTTTTCCGTGGTCCGACCGGCAGGTGGTCCACCAGCCGCAGCGCGCCGCCCCGGCCTTTCGGACCAATGCCGAATTTTTGCCCATAGCGTTTGAGCAGCCAAAAGGCACCGTAAATAAAGGCCAAAATGATCAGCAGCGTCAGGCCCATCTTGAGGGCGATGCCGGTCAGGCCGTATTCGGTGGCGGTAAACGCCCCGGCAGTGGCGTCAGGCAAGCTGTTTCACCCGTTCGATGGGGCTTATGATGTCGGTTAGGCGCACGCCGAACTTTTCGTTGATGACCACGGCCTCGCCCCGGGCCACGAGCTTGCCGTTGACGTAGATTTCCAGCGGTTCGCCGGCCAGTTTGTTCAGTTCGATGACCGAACCCTGGCCGAGCTGGAGCAGTTCGTTGATCAAAAGCTTGGTGCGCCCCAGTTCAGCCGACACGTCGAGCGGGATGTCCAGGATGAAGTCGAGGTCGCGGCGGATGGCCTCGGGCCGTTGGGCCTTGGCTTCCTGCGTCAAATCCTTGAACTTGGCCTTGGCGCTTTGACGCGACAGGGCTTCCTGATTGCGCTCGCTCTTAATCGAGGTTTCTTCCTCGTCGGCCAGGGCAGAGGCCCATTCCGCCGCCAGGGCATCGTCACCGCCGCCGCCACCTCCACCGCCGCCGGAAGGCTGGTCGAAGAGGGCGTCGATGTCGTTTTGCGAGGCCGGCTTGTCGTCCTGGTCATCCAGGGCGGCGGCCCATTCCGCGGCAAGTTTGTCCTGATCGATGTCGTCGGGAGTCATGAGGCTACCTCGCGCGGGGCGCTGCGAACTTATTGGATGACGAAATCCGTGAAATAGACCCGGGACACTTTGGGCTGGCCGATGGCCTGGTTGAGACGGTCCACGATCTCCTTGCGCAACAGGATCTTACCTTCAAGGGTACTGAGTTCCTGGGAGGTCTTGGACGACAGCAACATGAGCAGGGCGTCTCTGATTTTGGCCTGATTGCCTTCCAGCAGCTCCGGGTTGCCCGTCATCTCGACTTCGAGCACCACCTTGAGATAGCGCCGGGCATTGGGATCGGCCAGATTGACCACAAACGGGGGCAGGGCCACGTTGTTTGACGGGGCCTTGTCCTTGCCGCCGCCGCCGTGTCCGCCCTTGGCTTCGCCATGGCCGCCTTCGGCCTTTTTCTCTTCAGGCTTGGCTTCGTGCTTTTCCTCGGCCTTGGGCGCGCCTTCGGCCGGGGCTGCACCTTCGGCCGGGGCTGTTGCCGCCGGTTTGGCCGCAAAAAAGGTCAGGTAGGCGAAGTAGCCGCCGCCGCCCAGGACCAGGAGCAACACCACCAGGATGATGTATTTGATAAGGCCGGATTTTTTCTTTTTGCCTTCGGGCGCTTCGGGTGCGGCGTCTGCCATGGTGCCTCCAGGGGTCAATGTCTTGGGCCAAACAGGTCGGTGCCCACACGCACGTGGGTGGCGCCTTCCATGACAGCCGCTTCCAGGTCGCCGCTCATGCCCATGGACAAGACGGGCAGCGGCAGGGACAGCCGCGTGCGCAGGGCCTCGCCCAGTTGCCGCAACCGGGCAAAGGCCGGTCTGGCCCGCACCGGATCGTCAAAGACGGGCGGAATGACCATCAGGCCCTCAAGGGCCAGATTCGGGGCCAGGGCCACGGTCTCGGCCAGTTCGGGCAGTCCGTCCGGATCGATGCCGGATTTTTGGGTCTCGCCGGCCACGTTGACCTGGATGCAGACCGGCTGGATGATGCCCAGGGCCTCGGCCTTTTTTTGCAATATACGCGCCAATTCCAGATTGTCCACGGTGTGGATGAGCGAAAACCGGCCCACGGCCAGTTTGGCCTTGTTGCGTTGCAGGTGGCCGATGAAATGCCAGGACAGTTCCGGCGGCCCGGCCTCGATCTTGGCCATGGCTTCCTGGATGTAGGACTCTCCGAAAATCGTCTGGCCGCAGCCGGCCAGTTCGGCCACGGCGGCCAGGGATTGTTTTTTCGATACGGCAACCAGGGTCACGTCGGCCGGGTCCCGGCCGCAGGCCCGGCAGGCCCCGTCGATGCGTTTTTTCACCCAGGCCAGTCGCTCGAAAGCTCTCTCATCCACGAATCCATCACCCCCGCAAGCAGCCACGTCTCTGTCGTACCACGCGCATAATTACAAAATAAATCGACCCCAGGTGGGATTCCAAAGAGTATCATTCCCTTTGTCCGCCGGAGATTTAATCTTAACTCCACCCTCGCGCATCGACCGAACAACGCACGCGGTCAAATCAAACCAACCCCAGGTGGGATTCCAAAGGGCTCAGCCCTTTGGCCGCCGGAGGCACTCTTCCTGCTTCCTGCTTCCTGCTTCCTGCTTCCTGCTCCCTGCTTCCTGCTTCCTGCCTTCCGTCTTCCTGCCTCTTACTGGCCAAGGCCGAGATCGCGCAAAAAGGCCGGGTCGTCGGTCCAGTCGCGGCGCACCTTGACCCACAACTCCAAAAAGACCTGGGTTCCGAGCATCTCTTCGATATCGGCCCGGGCTTTCTGGCCCACGTCTTTTAAGCGTTCGCCGCCTTTGCCGATGACCATGGGCTTGTGGCTTTCCCGGGCCACGTGGATGGCGGCGCGGATTTTGGCCAGTCCGGGCTTGGACTTCTCGTCCCAGTCCTCGATGGTCACGGCCATGGAATAGGGCAGTTCGTCGCCCAGGGCCAGGAAGAGCTTTTCGCGCACGACTTCGGCGGCCAAAAAGCGCACGGGCGCGGTGGACACTTCGTCGGCGTCGTACTGGTGCTGCGCCTGGGGCAGGTGGGACAGGAGCGCCTTTAAGAGCTCGTCCACGCCAACGCCGGTGAGTGCGCTTATGGGAAAGAGTTCGGCTGCGGGCAGGGCTTCGGCAATGGCTTCGAGCACCGGCAGCAGCTTGACCTTATCGCGCACCACGTCGACTTTATTAAGGGCCACCAGCACCGGCAGCCGGCCGTCGCCCACGGCTTTGACGACTGGTTTGAGATCCGGGGCCAGCCCGTCGAGGCGCCGGGCGTACTGGGCGGCGTCGAGCATGAGCATGACCACGTCGGCCTGGGCCAGGGCGGCATAGGCCGAGCGCATGAGCAGCGGGGCGATGCCGCGTTTTTGGCGGTGCAGGCCCGGGGTATCGAGGAACACGGCCTGGATGTCGCCCTGGGTGATGATGCCGCTAATGGAGTTGCGGGTGGTCTGCGGCTTGGGCGAGACGATGGAAATTTTCTGGCCGATAAGGCGGTTAAGCAGGGTGGATTTGCCGGCATTGGTGGGGCCGAGCATGACCACATGACCGAAGCGCTGCACGTTTTCCAAAGATTGCTCCGAGGCGGCGGGGGTGGGTGCCGCATTTCATCATTATTAAAAAGTCATATGGGAAAGCCTCGTAGGGGAGTATCCCGGTGCGGGGCAAACGGCAACCCTTGCCTTGTACCCCGGGGCTGGCTATAGCACGCCTGCCATGGGAAAGGACCTTATTATCGTCGAGTCGCCGGCCAAGGTAAAGACCATCAAGAAGTTCCTCGGCAATGCCTATGCCGTGGAAGCTTCGGTTGGTCACGTGCGTGATCTGCCCTCCAAAAAACTCGGGGTAGATGAAAAAGACGATTTCGCGCCGCAATATCAAATCATTCCGGGCAAGCAGAAGGTTGTTTCCAGGCTCAAGGAAGCAGCCGCTTCAGCCTCCAAGATCTATCTCGCGCCCGACCCCGACCGCGAAGGGGAAGCCATTGCCTGGCACGTGGCCGAGATATTAAAGGATGCCGGCGTCCCCATTTGCCGCATCCAGTTTAACGAAATTACGGCCAAGGCCGTTCGTGAAGCCATTTCCCATCCGCGCGAAATCAACGAAAAGCTTTTTTTATCGCAGCAGGCGCGGCGCATCCTCGACCGGCTGGTCGGCTACAAGGTGTCGCCCATCCTGTGGCAGAAGGTGAAAAGCGGCATTTCGGCCGGCCGCGTCCAATCCGTTGCCCTGCGGCTGGTGGTTGACCGCGAAAAAGAGCGCCGGGCCTTTGTGCCGGTGGAATACTGGAATTTCAAGGCCAGGCTGGCCGGAGACGCGCCGCCGGAATTTGAGGCCGAGCTGGCCAAGTACAAGGGCAAGAAAGTCGAGATCGGCAGCGCCGAGGCCGCGGCCGAGGCCGAGGCGGCCATCGCCGGCCAGCCGTTTGTCGTTGCGTCCGTGACGGAGAAGGAACGCAAGAAGTCGCCGCCGCCGCCCTTTATCACCTCGACCCTGCAGCAGGCCGCCAACCAGCGCCTGGGCTATTCCGCCAAGCGCACCATGGGCGCGGCCCAGAAGCTCTACGAGGGCCTTGAACTGGGCGAGAAGGGCACTGTGGCCCTTATCACCTACATGCGTACCGACTCGACCCGCATCGCGGACGAGGCCCGGGACGCGGCCAGGGAATTTATCACCGAGACCCTTGGCCCGGACTACTACCCGGAGAAGGCGCGGCACTTCAAGTCCAAGGCCGGGGCCCAGGACGCCCACGAAGCCATCCGGCCCATTGATGTCGCCCTGACCCCGGCTGACGTCAAGCTGCTGTTGCCCAAGGATCTTTTCACGCTCTACAAGCTCATTTGGGAACGCTTCGTGGCTTCCCAGATGAGCGAGGCCCGGTTCTGGGACACGGCCGTGGACGTCGCCGCCGGCCCCGGGATTTTCAAGGCCAAGGGCCAGCGCCTCATCTTTCCCGGCTATCTGAAGGTTTACGGCCAGGAAGCCGGCGACGAGGCCAAATCCCTGCCCAAGCTGGTCAAGGACCAGGAACTCACACTCCTTGAGCTGAAAAAAGAACAGAAATTCACCCAGCCGCCGCCGCGCTACTCCGAAGCCTCGCTGGTGCGCGAACTGGAAGAAAAAGGCATCGGCCGGCCCTCGACCTATGCCGCCATCATCTCGACCCTCATCGACCGCGACTATGCCCGGCTGGAGGAAAAGCACTTCGTGCCCTCCGAGCTTGGCGAGACCGTGTCCGATCTGCTCGCCGAGCATTTCGTCAAGATCATGGACGTGGGCTTCACCGCCGGCATGGAAGCGTCGCTGGACGCCGTGGCCGAAGGGCGGGCCGACTGGGTCACGCTGCTTAAAGACTTTACCGAGGATTTCTACCCCACCCTGATCAAGGCCGGCAAAGACATGGCCAAGGTCAAGGCCGGCAAGGAAACCGACGTCGTCTGCGAACTGTGCGGCAAGCCCATGGTCATCCGCTTTGGCAAGGCCGGCGAGTTCCTGGGCTGCTCCGGCTACCCGGACTGCAAGAACACCAAGGAATTCGACCGGGCCGCCGACGGCGCGGTCATGCCCCGGGAGCGCAAGGCCGAGGAAGTGGCCTCGGTCGGACCCTGCCCCACCTGCGGCAAGGATCTGGTGGTCAAAAAGTCCCGCACCGGCAGCCGGTTCATTGCCTGCACCGGCTGGCCGGACTGCAAATACACCAAGCCCCTGTCCACCGGCGTGGCCTGCCCCCGGGAAGGGTGCAGCGGCACGCTGGTTGAAAAGAGTTCCAAGCGCGGCAAGGTGTTTTACGCCTGCGACGCCTATCCCCAGTGCGACTTCGCGGTCTGGGACTGGCCCATAAACGAGCCGTGCCCCCAGTGCGATTCCAAGATTCTGGTGCGCAAAAAGACCCGCGACGGCGAACTGATCAGCTGCCCCACCAAGACCTGCCGCTACAAGCGCAGCGTCGGCAAAAAGGACGAGGGCGAAGGCGAGGAATAGGACGGGAAGGTTGGAGCGAAGAGGATAAAAGAAAAGAGAAGATGCCTCCGGCGGCCAAAGGGACTGAGTCCCTTTGGAATCCCCTCCTGGGGGGCAGCAGTGAAGGCGGTTTCGATGTCGTAGGGCATCGGGGCCGCCTTTATATTGTCCTCATCTGAGCCCGCAGGCCCGCTCACAGCGTTCCCGCACGCGCTCGCCGGGAAGGCCGACGTGGGCGGCCACGCAGGCCTCGCACAGCGTCACCGGCTGGGACAGGACCACCCCCTGGCTTGTGGCGTTTTCCAGCACCATGGCAAAAACCGCCTCGGCCAGATCGGCCCGGGCCGGGATCATCGCGCCCCGGGGAGGCGGCGAGGCCGGACCGGCTGCCGGCATTTGCAGGAAGAAGATCGCGAGAAGGCCCAGGGCGAACGCACCGGCCGCAACGATTTTCTTGACATCAGGCATGGTTTTTCCCTCCATTTCATACTCCGGCCCGGCCTTTACGACAGGTCGGCCCTGTGCCATACGGCCAGTGGAGCTATGGGCGGGTTGTAGCGCGTTGCGGGCTTTGCCATCCAATCGCAATGTCTGAAGCGGCCCTTCAGCCTGGCTGAAGAGACTGGCGACGCCGGAGGGGCGTTGTGGAATATTATCACCTGCGCACGTTTGTGGCTGTGGCCGAGGAGGAGCACCTCACCCGGGCGGCTGAGCGGTTAAGCGCCAGTCTGCCGGCGGTGAGCGCCCATATCCGCAGCCTGGAAGACGAGCTTGGGGTGGCCCTTTTTTCGCGCACGCCCAAAGGCATGCGGCTGACCGCCGAGGGCCGGGCGCTGCTTGGCGAGGCCAAGGCGGCTTTGTCGAGCGTCGAGGCCGTGCGGCTGCGGGCCGGGGCATTGCGCCAGGACGTGACCGGCGTGGCCCGCATCGGGCTCAATAACGAGGCCGCCCGGATGCGCGTGCCGGAATTGCTTTCGGTCATGACCCGGAGGCATCCCGGGGTGGAGCTGCATCTGGTCAATTCCAGTTCGCCGCGCATCCTCGACAATGTGCGCCTGGGCAAGCTCGATATCGGGTTTGTCTACGACAACATCATCGAGCCGGGCCATGAAGTGGCGGCCGTGCCCCTGGAAGACGTGCCCATGGCCGTGGTCGGGCCGACCTCCTGGGCCGAGCGGGTGTGCCGGGCCGACTGGGCCGAGCTGGCCGGGCTGCCGTGGGTCTGGTTTTCCGAGCGCTGCCCGTTCCAGTATCTGCTTGAGGCGTCGTTTACCTGCCGCGGCCTGCCGCTCAATAAGGTCATGGTGGGCGACAACGACGCCACCCTGCGCACCCTGGTGGCAGCCGGTGTGGGACTCACCCTGCTGCGCCGGGACGACGCCCTGGACGCCCAGGCGGCCGGAGAGGTCTGCCTGTGGTGCGGCCAGGGAATGACTCTTGGATTGTCGCTGGTCTATCGCCGGGAGAGGGCGGTGGATCGGCTTATTGAGGCTGTGTCGGCGGCTGTGGCCGAAGTCTGGGGACTCCCGAACCGGCATCGCTGACGCAAGACTGATGGATTTGCACTGCGCAGGAGAAATACGACATGAGTGAGGCGGCAACGTCCGGCCAGGGACTTTCCTGGCGGGCTGCGTGCGGCATTGCGGTTCTGGTTCTGACCCTTTCAATGATCGCCATGGCCCAGGCCAATTACCATGCCGACGATCCGCAGGCCAACCAGGTGCTGTCCGGCAGCGCCTTTGGCTATGCCGATCTGCCGGGCCGACAGGTGCTGGTGCCGGTGGAAACGGCCCTGGCCCGGGGCATGAAGAATTTTCGCAAGGCCGTGGCCGAGCCGGGCCGGGTGGTCGATCTGACCTATGCCGGGGCGCAGCACGGGGCCGAGGCCGAAGCCGGCCAGCTGCCCAACCGGTTCACCGACATGCCCGGGGCGGTCTTTGCCGCCAGCCAGGGCGTGGAGCCGGGCAGCGACGTGCTGGTGGCCACCGAGGCCTTTCTGGCCGAACGGGAAGTGCTGGCCGTGACCCCGGCCACCGGCGAGCAGGCCTGCGGCGACGAGGCCCGCCAGGGCCTGTTGCAGCGCATCGGGCGGGAGATCGTCTGGTGCCGCGAGGTGGCGGGCCTGTCCGACGGCGGCCGGCTGTCCCTGGCCCGGTTTGTCACGCACGGCCGCGACGAGCTGGTGGTCCTGGCCTACAACGGCCCCGGAGGAAAGGCTGCCTATCTCGAATATCCGGGCAGCGCCGATCCGGGCGGCACCTGGCGGCTGGACGACGGCGGCGAATTTTCCCTGGAAGCCTACCGGCCGTTGTTTGCCTTTCGCGGTCCCGGCGGGGTGGAACTGGCGGTGCGCTGGTCCGGTCCCGAAGGGGACGCCCTTGACCTGTACCGTCAGGCCGACGACAGCTTCACCCCCTTCGTGGCCGCCACCTGGGCGCGCCCGGAGTAGGCGGACCGGGCGCATTGCGGCTCTTTGGGCCGCCCGCTGTTGGCGGGCGGCCTTTTTTGCGCCGTTGACGCACGGGGCCAAAGGCGGCAACACAGGGCCAGGCGTCGCAATCGGTCGGATTCAGGGGAGCGGGTATGTACAGCGATCTGCGCTATCTGGGCATCGTCATCATTGCGGTGGCGGCCGCCTTTTTGCTGCTTGGCTTCATCCGGCGGCGGGCGGCCTGTTCGCTCAGCCTGGAACAGCGCAATCTGTTCGGCACCAATTTCGGTTTTTTTACCACCCTGTACACCTTTTTCCTGGGCTTTGCCGTGGTGTCCCTGTGGCAGACCTACAACGGGGCGGATTCGGCCATTACCAACGAAACCGACCTGCTCGTGGTGGAGTACCGCCTGTCCCAGGCCCTGCCGGGCACCCAGGCCCTGCGCCAGTCGCTGCTGCGCTATGTCGAGGCGGTGCGCGATCCGGGTTGGGCCATGATGCGCGACGGCGAACCGACCGACGGCGCAGGGGCGCTCTACGACGCTGTCTGGAACCAGATGCGCCTTGTCGATCCCCCGGCCGACAGCCACGGCCACGCCATCTACGCCCTGATGTTGTCCCGCATGATCGACCTCAACAAGCTGCGCCACGAGCGCCTGCTGCTCATTGACGGCAGCCTCTATACGCCCATCTGGATCATCATTTACATGGGGGTGGCCTTCACCATCGGTTGTTTCTACTTCATCGAGACCGGACACCGGCCGGCAGACCGCTATTTCATGGTCATGCTCCTGGCCATGGTCATCGGCAACATCTTCTTGCTCTACGAATTGGACACCCCGTTTTCCGGGGTTATCTGCCTGGACCCGGGCAAGTTCAGCCAGGCCGCCGAGGCCATGCGGGCCTTGGGCGGATTGTGAGGGGTGGGAGCGGCCATGGAAAAACCGGAAAAAGTCGATGTCCTCATAAACGCCCTGGGCAAACCCTGCCAGACCACCCTGACCCTGCTCACTCTGCTGCGCCACAGCGGCCGGTACCTGGGGACCATCTATTTCAACGAGGAGTCGGCCACCCCGCCGGGCGAGGCGCGCAAGTACGAGTTTCTCAAAGAGCGCCTCGGCGCGCGGCTGGTGGTCCACAAGCCGGCCTACTGCCATTGGATACGCACCGTGGACCGGGCCCGCTATGTCGAAGACGACATCCGTTTGTCGGTTCGCTACCAGTATGGCTGGGAACGAAGCGACAAGCGGCTGGTCCTGGTCCTGCACAACGACTGCGAATTTTTCGGCGACGTCGTCGGTCCCATGATTCAGGCCCTGGGCGACCGCATCGCCATCGGCCACCTCGGGGCCTGCCAGGGCTGCCCGGCCTTCCACGCCGGGGTCTGCGACAGCACCCGCCATCTCGACTACCGGCCAAGCCATGCGGAGCTTTACGCCCTCTACGCCGCCCACGCCGCTGCCGGCAGCCAGTACTGCGCCCCGTTCCACCTGACCGATTTCAATGAAAAGTACCGCCAGGAACCCTGGCCGCTGCCGCCATGCCGGGTCAATGAATGGTGCTGCCTGGTCAATCTGGCCAAAGCCCGGCCGGTGACCGCCCCCTTCGGCCCGGCCGTGCCCTTCGGAGCCATCACCGACTGCGGCGACTACGGCCTCGACACCGCGGCGGAGTGGTTCCACGACGTCCACCGCCTGGGTTTCACCGCCGGACATTTTCACCTCTACGACGCCATGCGCCACATCGGCGGCCACGCCGCCATGAGCGATCCCGCCCTGTACCGGCGGCGCGAGGAAGAAGCCGCCGCACGGCTGGCAAACGATTTCGGCGTGACATTGTAGAAAGAAAGGCAGGAAGGCAGGAAGAATGCCTCCGGCGGCCAAAGGGCTGAGCCCTTTGGAATCCCACTTGGGGGGCTTGATTTGACCGGGCGCGTTGTCCGGTCGATGCGCGAAAGTGGTGCCAGAAAAGACGGGAAGAATGCCTCGGCGGCCAAAGGGAATGATACCCTTTGGAATCCCACCTGGGGTTGGTTTGATTTGACCGGGCGCGTTGTCTGGTCGATGAGCAAAAGTGGCGCAAGCCAAGGAGCGGATATGACGACAGACGAGACTGAGAAAACGGCAGCCGGTGCGCCGGACGACCAGGAAACACCCGGCCTGCCAAGCGAAGTGGCCTGGCTGCTGCGGGAAGGCCATTCGCCCATCCGGGCCTGGCGCGAACACCTGGGCGTGACCCGGGAGGAACTCGGCCGGCGCTTGTCCGTGGTCGCCGCCGCCGTGACCCAGCTCGAAGCCCGCAACGCCCGGCCCCGCGCGGCCACGCTGAAAAAAAGTCGCTGCCGTACTCGGCATCAAGTGGGAATTGTTGCAGGCGGCAAAGACCAAGGCGAAGAAGTAATATATTGAAATGATGCGGGAAGAATGCTCCGGCGGCCGGGGCTTTGCCCCGGACCCCACCGGGGGGATGATCCCCCCGGACCCCGGCAACGGGGGAAGTTTATATTGGGGTTGCTGGCCCTGGCTGGCAAGCCGGTCGGCCGGGGACCGTGCCCCGCCGTCGTGTGCGCTGGCCGGGAACCGCCGTTGTCCCGGCGGCCCGGAGGGCGATTCCCTGTGCGATTCCATGGGCCCAAGGCGAAGCGGTTCGTTGTGTGTTCGTAGTTTTATCAATAAAAACAAGCGGTCAATTGGCTTAGGCACAAACGCACAGGGCCGGGAAGGAAAAGGAAGCGGCTGCCGGTTTTCCAGGTCGCCGGCCCGGCCGGCCGCACCTCTGGCCGACAACTGCGCCGGCCCGCCGGCGGGACAACCGGCCGCTCCACGCAAAACGGCCGCGACCGGGGCGTTTTCGCCTGCCGGTCGCGGCCGTTTGAGGTTCCGGGACGGGGGTTACGGCTGCGGGTTGAAGACCTGGAAGGTCTTTTTGACCTGCGTGCCGTCTTCGGCAATGGCCGTCAGCGTCCAGTCGCCCGAGGCCATCTCCCATTCTTTTTGGAAGGTGAAGGTGCAGTGGTATTCCTTGCCCGTAACGATCGTCTCCACGGACTCGGTGCTAAACACCACGGCGTTCTTGCTCGGATCGATCAGGCCCGGGGTGGCCGTGATGATTTTGACCTTGGAGGAGCCGCCTTCGGGCTTTAACGTGCGGAAACGCATCCCGAAGGTGGAGCCGAGCTTGCGCGGGACGCTGGTGGTGGAAAGCGTCAGTGCCCCGTTTTCATAGATGCCGAAATCCACCATGACGATGGTCGGCTCCTGGGGCTTGGCCTCGCTGCCGCCAATACCGAAGAAGTTCATGGTGGAGGAGCAGGAAGCAAGCAGCAGACACAGTACCGGCAGTATCGCAAGCAGACGTTTCACAAATATCCCTCCATGGCCAGCAGCCATACGTTCTCGATGTTGCCCACATGACTCCTACCGCCGTCCATGTCAAGGGAAGGCGGATACCGATCAACCTTGCTGCGGCGTGCCAAAGGCCAGGGCGGCCAGTTCGGTCACGCCGGTGAAGTGTCCGGCCAGGGCGTCGCGCTGGCTCGCGACCAGCCGCAGCCCGGAGACGGACAGCGGCCCCGGCTCGTTGCCGTACAGGACGACGGCCCGGTCAATGAGTTCCGCCGGCACGAATTCGGCCGGCAGTTTCAGCACCGTGCCCGTCCCTTCCTCGTAGACCAAAACCGGCTTGTCATAGCCCTTGCGGCCCGGGCCGAGCACCAGATTGCCGGTGCGGGCCAGGGTTTCCTCCACCCGCGCCGGCGGCACGGCCGCCCATTTGCCCAGCAGCTCGAAAAAGGCCGGCCGAAGGACCAGATAGTAAAACGGATCGATTTTAAGCGCCACCGATACGCCCGGCACGTTTACAATGGAGGGCGATTCGGCAAAGTGGCGTCCCAGGCCTTTTTCCAGGCGCGACAGGATGTCGGCGTAGTCCACAAGCATGGCCGCTAACCTCCGGGGTTTCGGGCGCAGTCCAGCAGATAGGCGGCCAGTCCGCCCAGGTCCCTGGGGGTGCGGCCGAAAACCGCCCGCCACACCTCGTCAGACTCCATACAAAAATACAGGCCCCGCGAAAAGCCATGGCCGGCCAGTCGGTTGGCCATGAACCGGAATTGTCGCACCCGAAGCGGCCGCAGCAGCCGTTTTTTGCCGTCCGCCCCGACGGCGAACTCCCCGAGCATGTAGTCCGGCAGCTCCCGGCCCTCGGCTAGAAGCCGGCCGGGCAGTTCCGGCAGGCAACGAAACGAACCCAGACTCATATAGGCGATTTGCGCCGGAGAAAGATAGTCGAAAATCATGTCGATGATGTGGCCGTACTCCCGCTCCCAGCCGGTGAAGTGGCAGATGGGGTCGAAATGCAGGCACACCCGGAAGCCTTCGCGGGCGCAGGTCCGGGCTGCCGCCAGCCGGGCCTCGAGCGGGGCGGTGTCGCGCTCCTCCCCGGCCACGATGGCCGGGGCATTGAGCGACCACGACGGCAGCACCCGGTCGGGCCGGGGACCGGCCGCCATCCAGGTGAGATCGGCGGTCTTGGATTTGAGTTCCAGGCTGACGTTGTCATAGCCGGCCAAAAAGCCGAGCAGTTCCCGGGTGTGCCCGGTGATCGGCTCCAGGGCCAGGGAATCGGCGAACTGGCCGGTGCCCACCCGGAAGATGCGGCTGGTATCGCGGCCAAAGGTCTCGGCCAGCTCGACGAACATGGCCTCGGTATTGGCAAAGGCGGTCAGCGTGCGGTCGCGGAAATAGGCCCGCAGGATGCAATAGGAGCAGTCCATGGGGCAGTTCTCGCCGATGTGGATGATCTGGTAGCCGCAGCAGCGGTAGTGCCGCGTGGCCGGGCAGGGGCGCAAAAACCGGCCCCGGTGGGCCTTTATGTGGAGCACCCGGCCGCCGTCCGGGGCATCCGGCAGGCGTCGCCCGGGGCCAGAAGCGTC
>NZ_MLBG01000042.1 GCF_001936595.1 Desulfovibrio sp. DV | reverse complement strand
GTTGGTCGACAGTCTGTTCTGCTGTGGCCAGGGAAGCCGCGGCAGACACGTGACGGGAACCACCGCCTGTTCCGACGGTCGGGGAGAGTATAGCCCCCGACCCCCGGCAACGGGGCAGGTGCTAAGAGGTCGCAATGAACGTGAAGCGCGCCTGGAAAAAGCTCTTGATGGAGCAGTGCCGCCGGCCCGGTGGCATCCTTGGCGAATATATCGGCCGGCGCATGAACCGCAGCCATTTCGAGCTGACCGGCTGGGGCCTGTCCCATGTGCCTATCGCCCCGGACAACGACGTGCTCGACATCGGCTGCGGCGGCGGGCGGACCCTGGCCCGGCTGGCTACGCTCGCCCCCAAAGGACGCATCTGCGGCATCGACGCCTCGGAAAAAAGCGTGGCCCTGTCCCGGCGGTACAATGCCCAAACCATTGCCCAGGGACGCATGGACGTGCGCCGGGCCTCGGTTTCGGCCCTGCCCTATCCCGACGCCACCTTCCATCTGGCCACGGCCGTGGAGACGCACTATTTCTGGCCCAACCTCGCCGCGGATCTGCACGAAGTGCGGCGCGTGCTGCGCCCCGGCGGTCGTTTCCTGCTCTTGGCCGAGGTCTACGACACCCCCAAATTCGACGCCCGCAACCAAAAATGGCTGGCACTCGTGCCCATGGCCTACTTGAGCCCGATCCAGTTCCGGGACCTCTTCACCACCGCCGGTTTCGAGGACGTCGCCGTCCATGAAGAGACCGACCAGGGCTGGTTGTGCTGCCTTGGCCAAAAGCCCTCTTTGATTGCCTAAAACTTTGCTTACGCAACACGTTTTCAGGCTCTGTCCCCCCATCAAGGGGGTCCGGGGGGATTATCCCCCCCGGCGGGGTGCAGGGGCAGCGCCCCTGTTTCTCTTGCGTTCTTTTCTTTTGGAGGCTCCAGTTCATGACTTTCGATCTCATCGTCATCGGGGCCGGCCATGCCGGGTGCGAGGCGGCCATGGCCGCGGCCCGGCTGGGCCTGGCCACCCTGCTCCTGACGCAAAACGTGGACCGCATCGGCCACCTGTCCTGCAACCCGGCCATCGGCGGCCTGGCCAAGGGCCATATGGTCCGCGAGATCGACGCTTTGGGCGGGCGCATGGGCCTTTGGGCCGATGCAGCCGGCATCCAATTCCGCACGCTCAATACCAGCAAGGGACCGGCCGTGCGGGCCACCCGGGCCCAGATCGACCGCGACGCCTATATGCGGGTGGTCAAGCGCGACGTCTTCGCCCAGGACAATCTGGCCGTGCGCCAGGACAGTGCGGAAGACATCCTGGCCGAGAACGGACGGGTGTGCGGCGTGCGGGTCGCCTCGGGCGAGGTCTTTGCCGGCCGGGCCGTGCTGGTCACCACCGGCACGTTTCTCGGCGGCCTCATTCACATTGGCCTGACCCAACTGCGCGGCGGCCGGCTCGGCGATCCGCCCTCCGACGGACTCTCGGCCAGTCTGGCCCGCCACGGCCTGGCCCTGGGCCGGCTCAAGACCGGCACCACTCCGCGGCTTTTGGCCAAAAGCATCGACTTCTCCAAGACCGAACCCCAACCCGGCGACACCCCGCCGCCGGGCTTCAGTTTCCACGGCCCCGGACCGGTCCTGCCGCAGGTTCCCTGCTACCTGACCCATACCAACGAGGCCACCCACGCCGCCATCCGGGCCGGATTCGACCGTTCGCCGCTGTTTACCGGCGTCATTGAGGGCACGGGAGCGCGCTACTGTCCGTCGGTGGAAGACAAGGTGGCCCGGTTTCCCGAACGCGACCGGCATCATGTTTTTCTGGAGCCGGAAGGGTTGGATAATCCCGAGATCTACCCCAACGGCATCTCCACCAGCCTGCCCATCGAAACCCAGAAGGCCATGATCGCCACCATACCGGGCCTGGAAAACGCCCGGATCGTGCGGCCGGGCTATGCCATCGAATACGACTACGCCGACCCGGTTCAATTAAAGCCTACGCTGGAGACCAAGGCCCTGGCCGGACTCTATCTGGCCGGGCAGATCAACGGCACGTCCGGCTACGAAGAAGCAGCGGCCCAGGGCCTTTGGGCGGCGCTGAACGCCTATTGCGCCCTGGCCGGCCGGCCGCCCTTTCTCCTGCGCCGCGACCAGGCCTACATGGCCGTTCTGGTCGACGATCTGGTCACCAAGGGAACGACCGAACCCTACCGCATGTTCACCTCCCGGGCCGAGCATCGGCTGCTATTGCGCGAGGGCAACGCCGACGCCCGCCTGACCGCCCTGGGTCGGGACCTGGGTCTGGTCGGCGAGGCCCAATGGGATATTTTTTGTCGCAAGGAAGCGGCCATTGCCGCCGTCCTGGCCGGTCTGGCCGAGCGCCGAGTGCGGCCCGGGGACTGCGACGACGACGCCTGGGCCGCCCTGGGCGGCCGGCCGGCTGACCGCAGCCTGCGCCTGGACGAACTCCTGCGCCGCCCGGACGTCACCCTGCCCGATCTGGTCCGTTTCTGGCCCGAGTTGGCGCAACTCGAGCAGCAGGCGGCGGTGGAAACTGAAACCCGCATCAAATATGAAGGCTACCTCAAGCGCCAGGAGGAATTGGCCGGCCGTATGGGCCGCCATGAGACCGTGGCCCTGCCGCCGGACCTGGATTATGAGGCGGTTTCCGGCCTGTCCCGGGAGGTGGTGGAAAAGCTCGCCCGGGTGGCCCCGCACACCCTGGCGCAGGCCGGACGGATTTCCGGGGTGACGCCGGCGGCCGTGGCCTGCCTGGAAATTCATCTCAAAAAGCGCCAGAGGGAGGGGGAGCCCCCTTGTGTCCGCCGTGGGGATGGCTTATGACTTATTCATGGCGTATTTCAGGGGTTTTGACGATCTTCCGGCCTTTATGAGCCTCTTTGATCCCGGCTGGTGGGACAGGATGCTTGACGCCACCAATAGCGGACATGCATCCCCGGAAGCGCTGCTTCTCATGGCGGCCATGTTTGGCACGTTTTTCATCCTCATCGCCGTCGGATTGATGGCCAAAAGCCACTATCGGCCTGGCGACATCAAACCCTCCACCTGGATCACCGAGCCCGGCGAAATCCGCGCCCTGGTGGATACGGCGATTACCCAGCGCAGCAAGATCCGGGTGAGCTTTGTGCGCGACGACCCCGGCGCCCGCTCCACCGACGCCACCATCCTGGCCGCCTCGCCCGGACGCGGCATCGAACTGGAGATGACCTCGCTGGTGCGCGCCAACACCACCTGGGTGGGCAAACTCGTGGCCTGCGATTTCCGACTCCGCCTTGATCCCCACAAGGACCTGCACAGCTTTTATAATTTCGTGGCCCCCATCGTTTCCGTCAACAAGGCCGGCGACGAGTTCATCCACATGACCGTGGGCTGGCCGCATCGGCTCGAACTGGAACAGAAGCGCGGCTTTTTGCGGGTGGAGCCGCCCCGCTCCTGCATCCTGGAACTGGAACTGTGGCACGAGACCACCATTAAAAATATCCGGGGCCGCTTCGGCGATCCGACCACCTGGGGACGTCCGCTGTTGCGGTTTGACCCCAGGCTCGAAACCCCGGACATCGAAGTGCGCAACCTCTCCGGCGGCGGCCTGCGCCTGGAACTCCAGCATGAAGCCTATCGCATCAACCACCGGCTGATCGAACCCGGTTCCCGGTTCATCATCCGGTTGCTGTTGGCCGAACCCGAAGCCGAACAACCCATGGAATTTCATCTGGCCCTGCGCCTGCAAAACATCTATGGCAACCCGCAGGCCGTGGGACTGGTGGCCATGGGATTTCGGATCATGAGCTTCGCCGTCCCGGGCGACACTCCCGGCGAAGTCTTATCCTGGAAACCCGCCGCCTCCGGGGTGCCGGCCCTGGACGACTGGGCCTTTCGCCGGCATCTGGCCATCTACCGCCAGCGCGGCGAGTAGCCTCCCGGGCATGGACGCGCTTTTGGTTCTTTGTTAGCCTCTTGTTGTTTTTTTCAAGGATTGTCACGGAAACGACGCATAACACAGACTATTGCGCGCCTGCCGCTGCGTGACGACACGGCCCGCCAAGGAGGACCAGGTTGGACGACGATTCCGATGGTCGGTTTTGGAATGCCCTGACCAAGTTTTTCCGCCAAAAAAGCATTTCCATCGAAGAATTGATTCTTGAAGCCAAGGCGGAAGGCTCCATCATCCAGGAAGACGCCTCCATGCTGCTCAACATTCTGCGGCTGGAAAGCAAGCAGGTGTCCGACATCATGGTGCCCCGCCCGGACATTGTCTGCGCCGAGATCGACGACGGCCTTGAAGCCGTGTGCGCGCTGATCAAAAAACACGGACATTCGCGCATCCCGGTCTACGAGGGCAACCGGGACAATATTCTCGGTGTGCTCTACGCCAAGGATATCCTCAGCCAGATGCTGCCGGCCTGCAGCGAGACTCCCGACCCGCGCGCCGTCATGCGCGAGGCTCTTTTTGTTCCCGAAACCCTTGATCTCAAGAAAATGTTGCTGGAATTTCGCAGCCAGAAAAAGCACATGGCCGTGGCCCTGGACGAATACGGCGGCACTTCCGGGCTTTTGACCCTGGAAGACGTGCTCGAAGAGATCGTCGGCGAGATCGAGGACGAACACGACCCGAGCAAACCCGAGGAAATCAAGGAACTGCGCCAGGACGTCTACCTCGTCTCCGGGCGCTACATGCTTGAAGATCTCAACACCTCACTGGGCCTGACGCTCGAATCGGAGCAGGTGGAGACCATCGGCGGCTTTCTCACCGAACTGGCCGGCCGGGTGCCGCGCCAGGGCGACGCCTTTACCCTGGAAGGACGCCGCTTCACCATCCGCGAAGCCGACCGCCGGCAAATCCGCTGGATTGTCATCGAGCCGACCGCCGACTGACCCGGGGCGGCTGCAACCGACAAAGGCCGGGGTCTGCGGCCTGCCGTTTCTGATGCCGTCGGCAGGCCGCAGGCAGTGCGCCTCCGGACCGGATTCGGCTTGCAGTTGGCTGCGGGCTCGGCCATATTCGGTCCCGCCCGGGCCGAAGGTATTGCCGCCGGCCCCACCCCGAATCTGCAACCCTCGATGGTTTCGAAAAGAAGCACCGTGACCATAGCCGCCATACTGGCCGTTGCCGGAGCCTGGCTCGGGCTGGCCAATCCTGTGTATCGTCTGCCCTTTCTCGTCCTGCTGCTGCCCGCCGCCCTGGCCTACGTGGCCGTGTACGCGCCAACAACCCGGGCTGCGGCCAGGGCCGCCTACTGGATCGGCGCGTTGTCGGCCAGCGCCAGCCTCTATTGGACCTGCCTGCCCATTCACGATTTCGGGGGATTGCCCTGGGTCCTGGCCCTGCCCGTCCCCGTTCTCATGGGGCTGGTCCTTGGCCTGTACACCGCCGCCCTGGCCCTGGCCCTGCGCCTGGGCGCGCAGCGGCTGCCTCCCTGGCTTTTCATCCCATACTGCGCCGCCGCCTGGACCGTCATGGAAGCGGCCCGGGGCCTGCTTTTTACCGGATTCCCCTGGCTCACCCTGGCCGCTGCCTTCTCTCCCTGGCCGGCGGCTGTCCAGGGAGCGGCTTTTCTCGGCGCTTACGGCCTGTCCGGCCTTTTCGCCGGCCTGGCCGCCGCCCTGGCCGTCTACGGCCCGTTTTCCCGTCCCGGCCTGGCCGTCATTGTGCTCGCCATGGCCCTTTTCTTCCTGGGCAACCGCCGCCTGGACGAACCGCTGGCCAAGGATGGCGCGGCCCATGTGACCATTGTCCAGGGCAATGTGGACCAGAGCCGGAAATGGGCTCCCGAGGCCGAGGACGAGACGGTTACGAAGTATCTGGAGCTGTCCCGGCAGGCCATTGCCCACACGCCCACGGATTTGCTCATCTGGCCCGAGACATCCATGCCCTTTTTCTACCAGGACGGCGGCCCGCTGGCCCAACGCATCCGGGAGTTTGCCGCCCAGGCGGCCGTCCCGCTGGTTTTCGGCGCGCCGGCCTACGAACGCTCACTCGGCGGCCACGTCCTCTATAACCGGGCCTATCTGCTTGCCCCATCCGGGGAAACCGCGGCCTACGACAAGGTGCATCTTGTGCCCTTTGGCGAGTATGTGCCCCTGGGCGACTACTTTCCCTTTATCGGCAAGCTCGTCGAAGGCGTGGGCGACTTCCGGCCGGGCCGGACCGACGCCCCCCTGGCCCATGGCAGCCTTGCCCTGGGCACGCTCATTTGTTATGAGGCAATCTTTCCGGAACTTGCGCAAAAGCGGGTGGCGGCCGGGGCCAATGTCCTGGTCAACATCTCCAACGACGCCTGGTTCGGCGATTCGGCGGCTCCGCACCAGCACCTCGATCTGGCGCTCCTGCGGGCCGTGGAACAGGGACGCTCGCTCATCCGCGGCACCAACACGGGCATTTCCGCCGTGATCGACCCACGGGGCCGCATCATAGCCCAGGGCGGCCTTTTCACGGCGCTGACCCTGCCCTGTCCGGAGGTGCCCATCATGTCGGAAACGACCTGGTTTCACCGCCACAATACCCTCATTACCTGGGGCATTCCCGTTTTATTTGCTGCCCTGGGCCTGGCCGCCCTGGGCTTGCCCGTGCGCCGGGCCAAAATCCGTCCCGGCAGCTTAACCCTTTAAAACCAAGCGATTACGACATCATGTTGCAATATTCGGAACTGCGCAGCCAGGGTACGGAACTTTTGGAGAAATTCGAGGAACTCTGGAGGCGTCTTTGACCTGGACAAAAGCCGAGAACGCCTGGCCGCCATTGAGGCCGAATTGTCCAAACCCGGCGCCTGGGACAATCCCGAACGCCTGACCCCGGTTTTGCGGGAAAAAAGCGTGCTGGCCGGCAAGGTCGGCGACGGAGAGCGTTTGCTTGCCGCCAAGGCCGATCTCGATGAATGGCTGGGCATGGCCAAGGACGACGACAGCCCTGAAGTCCTTGACGCCCTGGCCGAGCAGATCGAATCCCTGCGGGCCGAATTGGCCGATGCCGAACTGGCCGCTTTTTTCGGTCCCGAAGACAATGCCGACGCCATTTTGGAAATCCACCCCGGGGCCGGCGGCACCGAAGCCCAGGACTGGGCCGAAATGCTCCTGCGCATGTACCGCCGCTGGGCCGAGCGCAAGCAGTTCACCGTCTCGCTGCTCGATTTCCTACCCGGCGACGAGGCTGGCGTCAAAAGCGTCACCCTGCAGATTTCCGGCCCCTATGCCTACGGTCTGTTGGCTGCGGAAAAAGGCATCCACCGCCTGATCCGTATTTCGCCTTTTGATTCCTCGGGACGACGCCATACGTCGTTTGCCTCAGTAGACGTCTACCCCGATGCTGGAGTAGACATTGATATCGACATCAAGGATGACGACCTGCGCGTTGATGTGTTCCGGGCCTCGGGTCCCGGCGGCCAGCACGTCAACAAGACCTCGTCGGCGATCCGCATCACGCACCTCCCCACCAATATCGTGGTGCAGTGCCAAAACGAGAAGTCGCAGCACCGCAACCGAGAATCGGCCATGAAGGTGTTAAAGGCCCGGCTCTACGATCTGGAACTGAAAAAGATCCAGGCCGAAAAGCAGGAAAACTACGATTCCAAAAACGCCATTGGCTTCGGTTCCCAGATAAGGACCTACACCATGCAGCCTTACCGACTGGTCAAAGACCATCGCACCGGCGTTGATGCCGGAGACGTCGAAGCGGTGCTGGACGGCGAACTGGACAAATTCATCCGCGGCTTCCTCCTTAGCGTCGGCAATGAAACCCGCTGATACCGACTGTTCGTCGGATTTTCCGGACGAGGCCCTGCTGGCCGAACTCGACGCCCTGCGTCGGATGCTGGCGACGGTGGACAAACCGGACTGCGCCGTCGAGGGCGACGGGCTGGTCATCATGCGCCTGTGCTCGGGGTTGACCCTTCCCGAGTGGGAAAGCCTGCGCAACCGCCGGGATCTGCGCGACTGGATGGCCCTGCCCCTGTCCGCCAATCCGTTTCCCTATCTGACCCGTATCCAGCAGACGCTCAAAGACCTTGTTTTTCTTTCCGAGCACGACCCCCTGACCAAGCTCCACAACCGGGGAGCCTTCGAGCGCATCCTGGCGGCCGAACTGATCCGTTCGGCCCGTTCCGGCCAGTCCCTGGCCCTGGTTTTGATCGACCTCGACGATTTCAAGCTGGTCAACGACACCTACGGCCACCCTTGCGGCGACCGGGTGATCGCCACCATGGGCGCGCTGTTGGCCGCTGAAAAGCGGACCTATGACTACGCGGCCCGTATTGGCGGCGAGGAATTCGCCCTGATCCTGCCCGGCGTCGGGCTGGTGCGGGCCGAGGGCGTCATCGAGCGGCTCATCGAGTCGGCCCGGTCGCTTCGCATCATCTGCGACGGCGTGGACATGCCGCTTCGGGTCACCATCTCGGCCGGCATCGCCTGCACTAAGGGCAAGCTGGCCATCACCTGGGAAAAGCTCTACGCCATGGCTGACGACGCGCTCTATACGGCCAAGGCCCAAGGCAAGGACCGGCTCCACAGCGCCCCCATCGCCGATCTGACCGCGCCGCCGGAAAAGACCCTGGTGCGCGCCGACGAAAAACGCTTCCTCTTTACCGGATCAATAAAAGGATGACACGGCCTATGTCCCAAGTCCCTAATCCCAACGCCACTCTGGCCGTGGCCATATTAAGCGGCAAGGGCGGCGTGGGAAAAACCAATCTGGCCCTCAATCTGAGTTACGCCTTGTTCCGGGCCGGCCATCGCGTCCTTTTGATGGACTTCGATGTCGGCCTGGCCAACGTGGACGTGCTGCTTGGCCTGTCCCCGGAAAAAAACCTCCAGGACCTTTTCCGCCCCGACGTGCAGGCCCAGGACGTGATGCTGGCCGTGGAACCGGGCGGCTTCGACTTTCTGCCGGCAGCCAGCGGCGTGCCCGAACTGCTCGAAATGGACGATGACATGCGCGAAGTGCTTTTTGACAAGCTCAACGCCGTGTTTGGCAGCTACGACTACCTCATGCTCGATCTTGGGGCCGGCATTTCCCAGACCGTTTTATCGGTCGCCGCCATGAGCCAGGTGCGCGTCCTGGTCGTCACTCCCGAACCCACATCCCTGACCGACTCCTACGCCGTCATCAAGGTGCTCCACACCCAGTACGGCGTTTCCGACTTCCACGTGCTCGTCAATCAGGTGGAAAGCCCGGCCGACACCCAGGCCACCTTCAACCGCCTCTCGGCCGCCTGCAGCCATTTCCTGGGCTTCACGCCGGTCCTTATCGGCGGCGTGCACTCCGATCCGGCCGTGCCCGACGCCGTGCGCCGCCAGATTCCGCTTTTACGCCATGCTCCTCGCTGCCAGGCCGCCCAGGACATTATCGGCGGTGCCGTCAAGCTCCACAGGGTGCGCCAACAGCGACGCGAGGCCCTCATCGCCGGCCCGGTTCTCGGAAAAATACCGGTAATTCGCAAGTAAGCCTTGACGGGGACCGGTTTTTTTCGGCAATGGTATGAAATAGATGGACGATTGATCACCACCCGCCATCAGGCGGGCATCGGCCAACCGTCAACAGCGCGAGGACCACGCGATGAACAAAAGCGAACTCATCAAGACCCTGGCCGAAACCAAAGGCTTGCACATCGACGAAGCCGCCGACATCGTCAATGCCTTTGTCGACTCCGTCAAACAGGCGCTGATTAACGAAGACCGTGTGGAAATACGGGGCTTTGGCAGCTTCAAGATCAAGGGGTACAAGGGCTACACCGGGCGCAATCCCAAGTCCGGCGACGTGGTCACCGTGGCTCCCAAAAAACTGCCGTTCTTCCGTCCCGGCAAAGAACTCAAGGAATATCTCAACAAGTGACCCTATGCCAACACTGACTTCCCTGCTTCTGGCCCTGGTTCTGACGACAGCAACCGGGGTTGCGGCCTTTGCCGCCGACCCGGTCCTGACCATTCTCTACGCCGGCAACACCTACGGCTATTTTGACCCGTGCCCCACCTGCGGTCCGCAGAAGCTCGGCGGCCTGGCCCGACGGGCCACGGCTGTGGAGAACCTGCGCAAAAGCGGCCCCACCGCCGGCAAGCTGCTGGCTGTGGCCGGACCGTGGGAATTTGCCCCCGAAGTCTCGGCCGCGCCGCCGGAACCCGACAAATTGCCGGTCGTGGCCAAGGCCCATGAGCGTCTGGCCTATGACGCCATGGCTGTGACCCCCCAGGAAATGGCCATCCTGTCCGAGCGCAAGGCCGCCCTACCCAAGGGAGCCCAACTGCTCGGCGACGCCCCGGTGACCCGCGTGGTCAACGTGGGCGGCCAGACGATCGGGCTGGTCTATTTCCCCATGCCCAAGGACATAAGCGCCGTGGTGCCGGACAAACTCATGGACGCCACGGCCAAAGCCGCTTCCGAGCTGCGGGGCAAGGTCGCCCTGGTGGTCGGCGTGAGCCCCTGGGGAGCCATTGACGAGGAAGCCTTCATCAACACCAGGAGCGGAGCCGTTGACGTGCTGCTTGGCAGCGGCGGCGGTTCGGGTTTTGCCTCCCGGCTCTCCAAGGACAGCCGCACCCTGTGGACCCGGGCCTACATCAAGGGCAAAACGATCAATCGCCTGGATTTGACGGCTCTGCCCGGAAAACCGGGCTTTACCTGGAAAATCGGCGAAAACTTCACAGCCAAGGTCGATCCCCTGGACGAAAATTTTCCCCAGGATGCGGCGGTTGAGGCCCTTCTCAAATAATCCAGCGGCGTGGCCCGCGCCCGCCAACCTGCTGTCGGCATCGACCGGATTGCTCTTTTAAGAATCCGGTCGCCCGCGCCCGTGTTCGCCAACCGCCAACCCCCCTTGAGGCGAAACCCCGTGAACATGCTTTTCCGCCCTGTCCAGGCGGCCGTTTCGGCCCTTATCCTGGCCCTTTGCGCCGCCCTGCCGGTACATGCCCAGGAGCCGGTCCTGACCCTGGTCCTTTCCGGCAACACCTACGGCAACTACGAGCCCTGCCCGTCCTGAGGCGGCAAGCTCGTTGGCGGGTTGGCCCGGCGGGCCACCTTCATCAAATCCCTTCGCGCAACGGAAGCCGGCCGCGAACGCACCCTGGTTCTTGGCGCTCCCTTTGAAATTCTCCCCGACGGACCGGACAGAAGGCCTGACGCACGCCGGCTGCCGGCCATCAGCCAGGCCCTGACGCTTACCGGCTATACGGCCGGGGCCCTGCTCCCGGACGAGGCCGCTTATCTCAAAAGCGCCCAGGCTCCGATTCCGGCCGGGTTCACCGTGGCCGACACCACGCCGCGGACCACGGTAGTCGAGGCGGCCGGCACGACCATCGGCATTGTCTTTTTCCCGCCGCCGCCGGATCTGACCAAACCGGCCCCGCCAGCCATCGGCGACGCCGTGGCCAAGGCGGCCAGGGAGCTTCGCACCAAGGCCAAGCTGGTCATCGGCCTCAGCGGCCTGGGCATGATGGACGAAGAGGCCTTCCTGACCGCCCACCCGGATGCCCTGGATGTGCTCCTTGGCAGCGGCATCAATGCCGGCAACGCCGGCAAGGCCGGTCCCGGGGGCAAGACCCTGTGGGCCAGGGCCTATACCCGGGGCAAGACCGTCAACCGCCTGGACCTGCTCGCCCTGCCCGGCGCAGCGGATTTCACCTGGACCCCGAACGGCACCTTCAAGGCCGAGGTCATCAATCTGGATGAGACCTTCCCGGCCGACCCGGACATCAAAAAGCTCTTCGAATAGCCCGGCACCGGGCCGTTGCGGCAGCCATCAAACACTGCCTGCTCACACGGTAAAGGCGGCCAAAGGGAAACACCCTTTGGCCGCCTCTTTCATTATGCTGCAATCCCAATAAACGTCGCTTCCCATCAAGTGTTCACTGCAGTAACATCGCCCAACTGATGAGATTTTTTTCTCGCTCCCATCCACTGTCTCGGTAAGGTCGCCCGCCCTCCACTCATTTGGTCCGGGTGCCTCAGGCCCCTGGCCACCGAAGCAACTGTGGTTGCTGAAAGGCTTTCGCGGTATTAGAACGAGATCTTGCCACTCTTTATCGACCTTCTTCGCTTTTGCGAAATTGGCCTGAGCAATCATCGTGTTCAGAAAGATTTCGGCACAACACTAGTCGTGCCGGATATCCAGTATGCGGCTATCGTGCCGACTGCGTAGCTGGCTGGCCCTTGGCCAAGGCCACGGCAGTTTCCTGAGTGGCCCCAAGCGTGGCCTGAACGTCAGGGCGCACGCCGACGCCCCCCCAGTTGCCATGTGTGATCGGATTTTCAGCCCTGCCGATTGGGATGACAACGAAGAGATCGGAACCGAGTTCATTCAGACCGCCCGGATTCGCTCCTCCGCGTGTGTTTTCGCCGACCACGGTTACGCGCTTGAGTACTTGTAGGTCATAGGCAAACTCCTCACCGGCCGAATAAGTCTTTGGGCCAACCAGCACATAGACGGGCTTGCCGAGATAGCGCACCGGCGTCGGCGAACTCCAAAACGACTCCGTTCTGAAAGTCGAAGTCCCACGATTGCGCCAGATGAGGTCGTTGATATGAACGCGCTTGCCCGGATCGAGGAAGAAACTGATAAGGTAGGCCACAGACGCCGGATGTCCGCCGCCATTGTCCCGCATATCGATGATGAGCGAGGCGGTGTCCGACAGATGGCGCATGGCGTCGTCGGCCGCCGGGTTAAAGACCTCGGGCGGAACGAACCGCGCCAAGTGGATGTATCCGATATTGCCGTCTAGCCGTTTCACCTCAAAGCCGGCATCCTGCGGCGCGGAAGGTGGAGACTGGTGACGAAACGGCGAACCAAAGATCACCTTCATATGGCTGTCCTTGGTGATCGCCTGGAGTTGCTCTGTCAGTTGCAGCGCAAACTGAACCGGGTCGGTTACGCCGGCATAGGCGTTCGCTCTCAATGCCTTCTCAAGCGCATCTGCCGCCTGCGCTCCCTTATCTGGGAATACATAACCTTCGAGCAACTCGGCGGTGATGCCGCCGATCACTTGCCTTACCGTTGTCTGGTCGAGGGGTACACTTTGCGCCGTATCGGGAACCACCTCAGTTCTTGCCGCGGATGAAACGGCTACCAACGCAGAGATTGTCGCGAAGCAGGCGGCTATGAATATGAACAGTGATCGACGGTGCGACATCTGGCTCTCACTTACGTTTTGAAAGCACTATAACGATTGTCAACGAAATTAACGGGAGTATCTTCCGTCTGAAAACAGAATGTCAGTGGAGTATGATCCCAAAAAACTCAAGGCAATTTCGACCTGTCGTCCCCTTGACCCCATCAAGTTATCCTCGATGGGGATACATGCAAGGCAGCGTCCCTCTCCTCACCTCACCCCAGGCCGGCGGCAGGCCAAGGACGCGGGCGTAGGTATCGGCCACGATGCGGGCGGTTTTTTCCCAGGAAAAGAGTTCGGCCCGGGTTAGCGCCCGTTGCCGCAGGCTTACCCGCAAGGCGTCGTTGCCGGCCAGCATCGTCATGGCCGCCGTCAAACCGGCAACGTCCAGGGGATCGACCAGAACGGCCGCATCCCCGGCCACTTCCGGCAGCGACGTGGTATCGGACGTGATGACGGCCGCACCGAGGCTCATGGCCTCCAGCACCGGCAACCCGAATCCTTCAAACAGCGACGGATAGAGAAAGGCGTGGCATGAGGCATAGAGCCAGGCCAGTTCGGCGTCGGTCACGTAGCCGGTGAAGACGAGATGCTCGGCAATGCCGAGTTCGGCCACGGTGCGGGCCACGTCGTCCATGAGCCAGCCTTTGCCGCCGGCCAGCACCAGCGGCATGGTCCCGCCGGTCTCGCGCCTCCAGGCGGCATAGGCGGCAAAGAGCCGCTCATGGTTCTTACGCGGTTCGATGGTGCCCACGCACAGCCAGAAGCCATCCGGTTGCAACTGCGCGGCCGCCTTGGGCCGTTCCTGGGGTCCGTCCGGTTTGAACCGGCTGGCCAGCGGTGCGACAACGATCCGCTCTTTCGGGTAGTGTGGGAATATCCGCAGGAAATGGTCACGGGAATACTGTGAAATCGAAAGCACCGTATCAGCCTGGGTGGCGGCCCGGAACAGGCCGTCGAAGCAGCCGGTACGGTTGCCTTCAGTGGTCCAGGCCGGCTCGACCAAAAACGACAGGTCATAGAGCGTGTAGACCAGCCGCGCCCGGGTGAGGCCGGTTGGACAGAAAAAATTGTTGGCATGGACAATATCGGGATGGCCCAGGCGGGCTTCAAAATCCTCGGGCGGCTGGCGGAAAAAGTGCTTTTGGTCCCAGAAACGGCGAAACCGTGGCCCCTGGTGAAAGCGGCTGCCGGCCGGATCCAGGCATTTCTCCGGATGGGGTTCACGGAAAAAATCCCCGAATGCCGGATAGAGCACGTACTGACTGGTCGTATCGACCTCGGCCAGGGCCGAGAGCAGGGCAGCCGCAAAAAAGCCGCAGCCGGCCTTGCCCGCTCCGGTCTGGGACACGTCAAAGCCGATCTTCATATTGCGCCGCTACCGGGCCGGATGACGCCGCGCGTGAGCCAGGAGGCCGTAGTGCGAAGGACGGTCGGCGACAGGGTGCGGTTCCAGCGCAGTGAGGCCATAACCGAGGCCAGGGCCACGGCCGGGGTAAAGAGCGCGCTTGCGTCGGCCACCTGCCATTTCTCCCGCACCAGGGCGTGGGCGTAGTTAAAAAGCCAGCGCTCGGGCACCCGGCCGAAGGTGAAAAGCATCATGTCGTTTATTTCGCCGTGTACGGTGAGCTTGGCCCCGGACGTCTTGGTCTGGGGATAAAACCGCGAGCCGGCCAGCTTTCGGGGCAGATAGGAAAACACCGCCCCGCCCTTGGCCAGACGCAGCCAGAATTCATAATCAAGGGTGTACTGCCAGCGCAGATCGAGGTTGCCGAAGCGTTCCACCACCCGTCGCCGGAAAAAGGCCGCCGGCTGGCAGATGATGCAGCGCTCCTTGAGCCGGGTGAGATCAAACGGTTCGGCCGGATAGGCCTCGATGAAGGCGTCGTTGACGTCGATATGGTCTGCGTCTCCATAAACAACATCAACTTCAGGATTTTTTTCGAAAACTTCAAGCACTGCCTGAAGTGCGCCAGGGGTGTAGACATCGTCGGAATTGAGCCAGGCGATGATCTCGCCCGTGGTCTCGGCTATGCCCTTGTTGACCGCGTCCGGCTGGCCCTTGTCCCGCTCGGAGCGGTAGCGCAGCCGGTCGCCGTAGCTTTCAAGGACCGACACGGTTGCATCAGTGCTGCCGCCGTCCATGACCACGTATTCCAGATCGGGCACGCCCTGGGACAGCACGCTGTCGATGGTGCGGCCGATAAAACGCCCCTGGTTATACGACGGGGTGACAGCAGATACCGTAAGTCTAGCCACGTATTGCCTCCGCATAGCGCAGATCGACGTCGCGTTCGCCATCGGTCAGACGCAGTTCCTCGCAGCGTACCGACAGCCGCCGCCGGTCGGCCGCCGGCCCCTGGCCGTTGCCGCGCCGCGCCCCGTCCAGAACAAACTCCACGCAGCCGCCGGTTGGCGGCAGATCCGGGTCCAGGCTGACGGAGCGGCCAGGGGCCAGGACCACCGGCTTGCCGACGGTCCGGCCGTTGACCAGGGTCGTCACCACCACCCGCCCGCTCGGAGCCTTTGCCGGCAGGAAAAACCGCGCCCGCAGCCACTGGCGGTGGGCCGCCGGACCGTAAGCCACAAAAAGCCGTCCGCCGCACCAGCCGTCGGCGAAAAGCCCGCGCACCGCCGTGCTCTGGGACACCGGCCGGGCCAGCACGTCCTCGAACACGGCCAGATACTGACGGGCCATGTCCTCAGGCCCGCCAATGGCGGCCAGACGCTCCCGGCCCCGGGCCACGAGCGTCTTGGCCAGCCCGGGTTCATCCAGGAGCCGGGCCATGGCTGCGGCCATGTCGTCCGGACGGCGGGGATCGAAATACAGCGCCGCGTCGCCGCCGACCTCGGGCAGGCTGGTGACGTCGGAACACAGGATCGGCGTGCCCACGGCCATGGCCTCGACCAGCGGCATCCCGAATCCCTCAAAAAGCGACGGGAAAATAAGCGCCCTGGCTCCGGTCAGAAGCGCCGAAAGTTCGGCATCAGGCACATAGCCGGCAAAGACCACCCGGTCGGCCAGCCCCAACCGGGCCGCAGCCTGCCCCAGTTCGTCCCGAAGCCCGGTATCCGACCCGGTCAGCACCAGCTTGCAGCCGCTCCCTGGCCGGGAGGCTGCGAACATGCCAAAGGCGGCCAGAAGCATCCGATGGTTTTTGTGCGGCCAGTAGTTGGCCGGAAACAGCAGATAGTCAGCCTCACCAAGGCCCAGGCGGGCGCGCATGGCGGACACCACCTCGGGGTCGGTACGGGCCAGCCGACGCGGCAGAGAGATGTGGACGGTGGCCGTGCGGCCCGGCGGCACCTGGCCCTGGGTGAGGACGCTTTGCCGGGTGAATTCCGAGATGCACACCAGCCGCTCGGCCACCCGGGCGGCGGTTAAAAACGTCCGCTCCCGGCCGGCTTCGTCATCGGGCGTGAAAAACTGGGGATAATAGGCATATTGCAGATCATAGACCACCGAGACGACCGGCACGTCCGGATGGTGGAAATACGGCATGGTAAACGGACAGAAAAGGAGATCGACCGGCTCGCCCTGCCAGTGGGACAACCCACGCAGCCGCCCCAGGCCCGAAGCCCGCGCCCGCGTGACATTGGGCGCATCAAGATGGGCCAGCTCGTCGTGGGCCGCGTCAGACGTCAGGCAGACAAAGCGCCAATCCGGCCGCATGGTGCGCAGGGCCTCGAGCAGCAGGATGGTCATGAGCTTGGCCCCGCCGTTGCCGCCGCCGGGAACCACCGGGGTCAGATCGACCAGCACCAATGCCGGCCCGGACTTGCCGCCGGCCGGGGCCACCCGACAGCCCCGCTCCTTGAGCACATATTTGACGGCCTTGTTCCACAACCAAGCCACCCGGCCGACCCGGGTGAGAATCTTGTTGGCCAACAGCGGCAACCGGCCTTCCGAAACCCAGCCCGAAGCCATCTCCCGGACCACGCCTTCCAGGCCGCCGATTACGGGCGCATCCTCGCCGGCGAGCCTTGCCGCCTGCTCTTCGGCCGCCTCGGCCCGGACAGCCAGATCAAGCATGGCCTGCACCATGCGCCCGTCTGGCGTGGCGCAAAGGGCCGCTTCCACCGCTGCCGCCTCGTGATCGGCAAGCAGGGCACGGCCGGCCACAAAAAGCATGTCATAGGGGAAAAGCGCCCGGCCAAACCGGCACTCGCCAAGGCCGGCCGCGGCAAAAAGCGCTCGCACCGCCTTTTCGCTGTACAGATAAAGATGCTCGGCCGGCAGCAACATGCGCAGGAAAGGATCAGCCTCGGTGGCCAGCCGTTCGTGCGTTGCCCCGGCCGGCAGACACGGCGTCTGCACCAGCACCACGCCGCCCGGAGCCAGCAACCGTCCCACCCGGCGCAAGAGCCCGACCGGATCAGGCAGATGCTCCAGCACGTCCATGAGCACCACAGCCGACAGGCTGCCCGGCGCGATGTCCTGTTCTTCCAGCGGCCCGGCCAGGACTTCAATGCCAAACGTCCGGGCAGCCAGGGCGGCCACCGAGGCGTCCAACTCAAGGCCCCTGGCCCGGAAACCGGCCCGGGCCAGCAGGGCCGTGAAGCCGCCATGGGCGCAGCCAAGCTCCAGCACGTCTCCCGGCGGCAGACAGGCCCTTAAAAAAAACTGCAGCCAGGCAACGCACCGCTCCGGCATGTCCTGACGCGCTCGGACCTCGATGGACGGTTGGCCCAGGTCGGCCTCCTGATGGCCGTACCAGTAGTCCCGGCCGTAGCCCTCGCCGTCCTCCTGCCGCGACACCAATGTGCCGCAGGCCGGACAGAGCATGTACGCCTCGCCAAACGGCTCCAGCCCGCCCGTCCCGCACCAACACTGTCGCATATGGAAGGCTCCTCGGGGAGAGGACTGGGGGGAGGAAACCCCTTTTTGAAAAAAGGGGTTTCCTCCCCCAGACCCCCACCTTCCCCAAAAACTTTTCATCGGGGGGGGTTAGGTGCTCTTGTACGAACACCGGGTGATGCTTGAAAGTGGAATGTTGGAAGGCATGCGGCGTTTGCATCAATGCCGACCGAATTGCCAGCCAGCCCCAAGAATCCCTTGAAAACCGTTTCCCATCAAGGGGGTCCGGGGGGATTATCCCCCCGGCCGCCGGAGCATTCTTCCTTCCCACCACCACTATACAGCCGAAGCGTCGCCTGTCCCGGCAGGTTGGCCACGCCGTGGTGGGTGAGCTGCACCGGCGTGGTGTCGCGGCTGCGGAAGGTCACCAGGAAATCGCCGGCCCGGGTCAGGATGGAGATGACGGTGGTGCGGCTTTCCAGTTCCTGGTGGGACAGGCTGGCCCGGCGGTCGAAGTCTTCGCGGCTTATGGCGGAAAACCCGAGATTGAAGGTGTATTCGCCGGGAGCCAATTCGAGTTTGACGTCAAAGCGCACCCGCAGGCTGCTGCCGGCCGGGGTCAGGGTCGGATGGTCGCTGTCAAATTGCAGGGTGTTTTTGCCGAACACGATGACACGCTTGTCGTTTATGAGCTCGACGCCGGCCACGGCCACTTCCATATCATGCTGCACGGCGTAGCGGCAAAAGATCGAGAGCGTCTCGCCCTGCTCGAAACTGCGGCAGGGCTGGCCCGAGGCGTCGCAGATGGCCACATGGGTGCAGCCGGCCCAGTCGTTTTCGGCGACGGCAACCTGGGTGAGATCGACAAAGGCTTCCGGGGCGGGCCAGGGATCATTGGCATCGGCTTCTGCCGGCAGATCGAGACCCTGCGCAGCCTCGCCCAGGTTGCCCGGGGCATAGCCGCCGTCGCCGACCATGTAGCGTTTGACCGCAGCCGCGGCATCGCCCAGATAGGTCACCCGGCCCCGCTCAAGCATGAGGCCCCGGTGGCAGAACTGGGCCACGTCGTTCATGGCATGGGAGACGAGCACCACCACCGTGCCGCGGGAAAGGAGCCCTTCCAGACGCTTATAGCACTTCTGGCGGAAAAAGACGTCGCCAACGGCCAGGGCCTCGTCGATGATGAGCACATCCGGTTCCAGGCTGGTGGTCACGGCAAAGGCCAGCCGCAGGAACATGCCGCTGGAGTAGGTCTTGACCGGCTGGTCGAAATGCGCGCCGATATCGGCAAAAGCGGCGATGTCGTCCAGGCGCTCGGCCACCGTGGTCCGGGGGATGCCGAGTACGGCGGCATTGACGAAGACGTTTTGCCGGCCGGTAAATTCCGGCTTGAAGCCCGAACCAAGCTCCAGAAGGGCCGTGGTGCGCTCGGGCAGCACCACTTCACCGGCAGTCGGCTCCAACACGCCGGCCAGGACTTGCAGCAGGGTCGATTTGCCGGCCCCGTTCTTGCCGATGATGCCAAAGGCCTCGCCCGGGCCGACCTCGAAGGACACGTCGCGAAGAGCCCAGTGTTCCCGGTAAAGCGGCTTGCCGCCCGGGAAAAGCATCTGGCGCAGCCGGTCCTGGGGCCGGGCGTACAATTCGTACATCTTGGACACGCCCCGGGCGGCGATGATCGGGGCATCAGACGGCATCGGCGAACAGCCTCTTGATATTGATGAAAAAGGTATACCCGGCCAGCATCACCCCGGCCGAAACCAGGGTCACGAGGCCAAGGGCCGACCAGTCGGGCATCTGGCCGTAGATGATGGTGCGGCGCAGGTGGTCAACCACCGGGTGCAGCGGATTAAGCGCCAAAAGGCTGCGGTACGGCTCGGGTACGGCCGAGAGCGGGTAGAGGATGGGCGTGGCGAAAAAAAGCAGTTGCACGGCCACACCCACAATGTTGCCGAGGTCTTTGAGGAAAACGCCGACCGGGGCGAGCAGCCAGCACATGCCAAGGGTCAACATGCCAAGGGGCAGATAGGCCAGCGGGGCAAAGAGCGCCGTGGCCGGCAGACGGCCCGTGGTCACAAGCACGCCAAGGGCCACCAGAACGAGGCTGACCAGGGATTCGAGCACCGCGGCCAGAATGACGCCAACGGGCAGGATTTCCAGGGGGAAAAGGACTTTCTTGATGAAATTGACGTTTTCCGAGAGCAGCCTTGGGGCGCGGTTGAGGCTGACGGCAAAGACCTCAAAGGCCGAAAGGCCGGCAAAGAGGATCAGCGCGTAGCCAGCCACCCCGCCGTCGCCGCCGCCGGCCCAGGATGGCTTGAAGACGACTGAAAAAACAAAGGTATAGACGGCCAGGGTAGCCAGCGGCGAGACCAGACTCCACAGCACGCCGAGCTGCGCCCCGTGGTAGCGGGAGGAAAACTCGATGCGGGCGAAGGTGGAGAGCACCTCCCGGCGCTGCCAGAAGGCGCGGACAAAGGCCACAGGGCTGACGCCCGCCAACAGACCGGACCATAACGATCCGGCCCGGGGCCGCCGCACGACCATGGCTTTGGGTGATATATGCATGGAGCCGGTTGCATATTCGATCGAATTGACGCATGTCAACGCATCCGCTCCAACCCCCCAACTTAGAAGCCGCTTCGGACGCCCCATGCGCATCACGCTCGACGCCAGTTCCCTGTCCTATCCCAAGCGCACCGGCATCGGCCGCTGCCTGGAATCCATCCTGCCCCATCTGGCGTCTTTGGCCGCCGGCCGTGACGAAATAACCCTGGTCTCCGGCCAGCCCATCGTCAACGCCACGGCCCTGCACCTTATGGCTGCCGGCAGTTTGCAGGCCGCCACGGTCAAGGCGCCCTCGCTCTATGCCTGGCAGCAGGCCGGCATGGCCTGGCAACTCCGCCAGATCGGCACCGACGTCCACTACGCCCCGGACGGGCTGCTGCCGCTGGGCTTCTCCGGCCGGTCGGTGGGGGTCATTAACGATATTTTATGGAAGCGCCTGCCAGGGACCCTGCCCTGGCACATCAGGCTCGTTTTCGCCCTGCGCCAGAAGGCCAGCCTGGCGCGCCTGACCATCCCGCTTTCGCTTTCAGCCTTTACCCGGCGCGAACTGTTGCGCCTCTACGGACCCATGGCCACCCGCACCCGGCCGACGGATCTTTGCGCCGTGGACCACCACCGGTTCCGCCCGGCAACGGCGAAGGACATCCCGGCCCTGGCCGATTTCCGCGCCCGGCACGGCCTGCCCGAAAAGTTCATCCTGTGCGTCGGCAATCTCATGCCGCACAAAAATCTCACGGTGGCCTTGCAGGCCATGGCCCGGCTGCCGGACGACATCGCGCCGGTCCTGGCCGTGGTCGGGTACGGCGACACGGAAACCCTGGCTGCAGCCACGCCGCCGGAGCTTGCTGCCGGGCGCGTACGCTGCCTGGGCTACCTGACCGACGAGGACGTGGCCCTGGCCTACCGGGCTGCATCGGTTTTCGTCTTCCCCTCGCGCTACGAAGGCTTCGGCCTGCCCCTGCTCGAGGCCATGGCCAGCGGCACGCCGGTGGCCTATGCCGACGCCGCCTCGCTGCCGGAAGCGGCCGGCGTGGCCGGACTGGCGTTTGCCCCGGACGACGCCGACGCCCTGGCCGGCTGCCTCACCCGGCTTTGCTGCGACGAGGCCCTGCGCTGCCGCCAGATCGCCCTGGGCCTGGACCGGGCCGCAGCCTTTTCCTGGGAGGCCTGCGCGGCAACCGTCTACGAGACGCTTATTGAGGCCTCGGGCCACAGCACCAAGCGGCCCATGGTCAGCATCATCACCCCGTCGTATAATCAGGCCGGCTATCTGCCCCAGACCCTGGAAAGCGTCGCCGCCCAAAAAGACGTCCGCGTCGAGCACATTGTCCTGGACGGCGGTTCCAGCGACGCCACCCCCGACATCCTGGGCCGTTGGAATGACCATCTCGCCTTTTGGCGCTCGGCCCCGGACGCCGGGCAGACCGCGGCCCTGGCCGAAGGCTTTGCCCTGGCCACGGGCGAAGTCATGGGCTGGCTCAATTCCGATGATTATCTGTGGAGCGACGACGTCCTGGCTGCCGTGGCCGAGGCCTTTGCCCGCCACCCCGACGCGGTCATGGTCACCGGCGATACGGTGTTGACCGACGCGGCCGGCCAGCCGGTCATGATCGACATGGTGCTGGCCCCTTCGGCCCGGCAGATGCGCCACACCATGGCCGTGGCCCAGCAGTCCACCTTTTTCCGCAAGGACGCCTATCTGGCTGCCGGCGGCATGGACACGGCCTTTTCCTACTGCATGGATTTCGATCTGTTCGAGCGCATAAGCCGCCAGGGCCGCATCGTGCGCATCCCCAAGGTGCTGGCTGCATTCAGGCTCCACGAATCAGCCAAGACCGCCACCTGGCAGGAAGTCTTTCGCCGCGATGTTTATACCTGCCAACACCGCCACGGCCGGGGCCTGCTCCATGAACTGGCCATCAAGCTCGTGACCATGGAGGTGCGCCTGGGCTCGGTCCTGGCCCAGCTCGGGGCCATCGCCAAGGGCCGGGCCCTGCCCAGCCAGGTCAACTGCCGCCTGGAACCTCTGCGCGCCTATGCCCGCAAGAAACACCATCTGGCCGGATAAGCCATGCGCATCGCCGTAAACGCCCGCACCCTGGCCTATCCGTCCGGCGGTCCGAAAGAATATCTGACAAGCCTCGTCAATGCCCTGCTTGCCCTGGATAGCGGCCACGAACTGGTGCTTTATTACCCCGACGCCAGCCACCTGGGCACGTTTCCCGGAGCCACGGAAGTGGTGCTGCCGGTGGCCAATCGTCTGGCCTTCGACTGGCTGGCCCTGCCGTTGGCCCTGCGCCGCCGGCCCTGCGACGTGGCCCTTTTTCCCTCGTCCAACATGCCGCCCGGCATCCCCTGCCCGGCCGTGGTCACCATGCTGGACCTCGGCTATTTCCACCCCACGCTTCGCATGTACCGCCCGGCCGACACCGCCTACATGCGCCCGGCCATCCGCTACAGCGCCCGGCGCGCCCGGCGGGTGCTGGCCATCTCCGACTACACCCGCCAGGATGTGCTGCGCCTGACCAAGGCCCGGCCCGAACATGTGCTCACCACCCATCTGGCCTGCGATCCTCTCTACAAAGCGCCGGTGGACGCCGCCGCCCTGGCTGCCTTTCGCCGCGCCCGGGGGCTTGAGCGCGAGTTCATTCTCTACAGCGGCAACATCTCGCCGCGAAAAAACCTGCCCACCCTGCTTGGCGCCTATGCCCGCATGGCCGATCTCGTGCCGTGCGATCTGGTCATGACCGGCGGCCTGGCCTGGAGCGAGGATTTCGACGTCCTGGTGCGCGAGGCCGGCCTGACCGACCGGGTGCGCCGGCTGGGCCATGTGCCCAGGCACGAAATGCCGCTTTTGTACCGCAGCGCCTGCGCCCTGGCCTTTCCCTCGCTGTTTGAGGGTTTTGGCCTGCCCATCCTGGAAGCCCAGGCCTGCGGCCTGCCTGTGGCCTGCGCCGATGCCACCGCCCTGCCGGAAGTGGCCGGGCAAGGAGCGCTGCTGGTCGATCCGACGTCCATCGACGCCTGGGCCGTGGCGCTGACCCGCATCGTCACCGATGGTGCACTGCGCCGGGCGCTTCGGGAGGCGGGCAAGTCCAACGAGGCCCGCTTCACCTGGGAGCGCACCGCCCGCCAGACACTCGACGCCCTGGTCGCTGCCGCCGGCTAGCATACTTTTTTTGCCCCGCTCCTTCGCGACAAGCGTTGCAGGCCATTTTAGTTTACGGTATGAACAGTATCGAAATAAGTCGCGTTTTCCAGGCCGCGGAGTCGGCCACAAACATAGCAACCTTCTCATAAAAAAGGGAGAAACAGCCATGAACAAGAAACGGATTGTCGTCATCGGCGGCACGGCTGCCGGTCCCAAGGCAGCGGCCCGGGCCAAACGTCTGGACCAATCGGCCGAGGTCACGCTGTTGCAAAAGGCCCCGGAGCTGTCCATGGCCTCCTGCGGCTATCCCTATTACGTGGCCGGCAGCGTCGGAGAGCGCGACATGCTCTTGGCCACCCCGGCCGGGGTTGTCCGCGATCCGGCCTTTTTCGCCGGAGCCAAGGGCGTGGCCGCCCTGGTCGGCACGGAAGTGACAGCCATTGACCGCACAGCCCGCACTGTGGCCTGGAAGCGCGTCGCCACCGGCGAGACCGGCCATCTGCCCTATGACAAGCTCATCCTGGCCACCGGTTCCACGCCCAAAGTGCCGCCCATCCCGGGCCGGGAGCTGGCCGGGGTGACCACCCTGGCGAGTCTGGCCGACGCTGACGGCCTGCGGGCCATTGCCGCGGCCTCCAAGGGCGGCCAGGCCGTGATTGTCGGCGGCGGGCTGATCGGCATGGAAACCTGCGAGGCGCTGGTTGCGGCCGGCATGGCTGTCACCGTGGTCGAGGCCCTGCCCCACATTCTGAGCTTTCTCGATCCCGAGCTGGCCCTGCTGGTGGAAAACCACGCCCGGGCCAAAGGCGCGACCATTGTCACGGGCGTTGGCATCAGCGAAATCCTCGGCCAGGACGGCAAGGTCTCGGGCGTGCGCTTGGCTGACGGCCGGGAACTGCCCTGCTCGCTGGTGGTCATGGCCATCGGCGTCGCGCCCAACGTGGCCCTGGCCAAGGCGGCCGGCCTGACCATCGGCGCAACCGGCGGCATTGCCACAAATGAGCATATGCGCACGTCCGACCCGGACATCTACGCCGCCGGCGACTGCGTGGAAGTCAAAAATCGCCTCACCGGCAAGCCCATGCTGGCTCCTTATGGCGATCTGGCCAATCTCGAAGGCCGGGTGGCCGGGGAGAACGCCGTGCTTGGCGACAAGGCGACCTTCCCCGGAACCATCGGCAGCGGCATCTGCAAGGTGTTTGATTTTGCCGCCGCCTCCACGGGACTTTCCGAGCGTCGGGCCAGGGAAGCGGGATTTGCCGTCGTCACGGCCATAAATGCCAGCCCGGATATCCCGGGCTTCATGGGGGCCAAGCCCATCGTTTCCAAGATCGTGGCCGAGGCCGGCACCGGGCGCATCCTCGGTTTTGCCTGCGTCGGGGCCGGCAACGTCAACCGGCAGGTGGCGGAAATGGCCATGGCCATTCTGGGCAACCTCACCGTTGACGACGTGGCCATGGCCGATCTGCCCTATGCCCCGCCCTATTCCCTGGCCATCGACCACGCCATCGCCACGGCCCACATCGTCCAGAACAAGATGCAGGGCCTCATGCAGGGCCAGTCAAGCGTTGCCGTCAAGGCCCGGCTCGACGCCGGCGAAACGCCGTTTTTACTCGACGTGCGCGGTCCCAAGGAATTTAAGGAAATGCGTCTGGGCCTGGGCGAGACTCTTGTGCCGCTTGGGCAGCTGCGCAAGCGCCTGGGCGAACTGCCGGCAGACAAGAACGCGCCCATTGTGGCCTACTGCAAGGTGTCCATGCGCGGCTACGAAGCGGAAAGCGTGCTGGAAGCGGCCGGCTACACCAACGTGACGGTCATGGAAGGGGGGCTTGTGGCCTGGCCCTTTGGCCTGGAGAAATAAGCCCGGCTGGCGCGGCTGCGGGGAGACGGCCGGGACAATCCCGGCCGTTTCGGCTACAGGACGAAAAACGCCTGGAGCCGCGCCATGAAAAGCTATCGCAAGGAACTGTGGTTCAATGTCCCGTCGCGTCGTGGGTTTGTAAACATCACCCGTGAGGTCCAGGACTGCATCGACGCCTCCGGCATCGCGGAAGGCCTGTGTCTGGTCAACGCCATGCACATCACCGCCTCAGTATTTATCAACGACGACGAATCCGGCCTGCACCACGACTACGAGGTCTGGCTGGAAAAGCTCGCTCCCCACGAGCCGGTGTCCGGCTATCGCCACAACGTCGGCGAGGACAATGCCGACGCCCACATGAAGCGCCAGATCATGGGCCGGGAGGTCGTGGTGGCCGTCACGGCCGGCCGGCTGGATTTCGGCACCTGGGAGCGCATCTTTTACGGCGAATTCGACGGTCGGCGCAAAAAGCGGGTGTTGGTCAAGATTATCGGCGAGTGATTGTCCGATATGGTCTGCCCGGCGACGGCCGGCAATGGCACTGCGCCGGCTTGTCCAATACGGCAACAGGCAGTATGGTCAGGAAACATCGTTACTCTCTGACCTGGGCTGCGGCAGCGCCGGCCCCTGCCTCGACCAAGACGCCGCACCGCCCGAAGGGACAGGCAAATGCCCTTTTCCGATATCCCCACGGAACGCTTGTTCCGCTTTCGCGAACTGCTCGGCCTCTCGGATCTGACGGAAAACCCGCTGGCCCGCTGGGGCGAGGTCCTGGGGGCGAGGCCTGACGACTTTGCCGACCGCATCCAGGGGTTCGTCAAGGAAGCGCCACAGTTGCGCATCATCCAGGACAATCTGCCGGACCCGGCCAAGTTGCGGCGCAACTGGGCCGAGTGGTTTACCGGGCTTTTCCGCCAGGGCCTTGGCGAGGAACTCCTCACCCGGCTGTGGCGCAGCGGTCAGGCCCATGTGGCCTACAACGTGGACCACCGGCTGATCAGCATGGCCTATGCCCTGGCCCGGGCCTACCTGCACGAAAGGGTCGCGGCCAGCCTGCCTGCGGCCGATGCGCCGGGAGTGCTGCGCTCCATTGACGCCTTGATCGATTTCAGCCTGCTGGTGGAGACCGATGCCTATGTGACCTTCGCCACCCGGTGCGAACTGGATGTCATCCAGGGTATCGCCCATCAGGTGCGAAACCCCATCGCGGTCATCGGCGGCCAAGCCAGACGGCTTATCCGTCTGCACAGCCAGGACGCCGACGTGGCCGAAGCCGCGCAAATCGTGCTGGAGGAAGCCGGCCGGCTGGACGCCCTGGCCCGCTCCGTGACCCGCTACATGGACGTGACCGACCGCGAGCCGGTGGCCGAGGCCACGGTGCTGACGCCGCTGCTGCACACGGTCCTGGCCCGGATTGCCAGCCTTCCCGACCGGCCCAAGGCCGTCCTTAACGTGGACATCGCGCCCGAGGCCGACCGGCTGGCCGTGGCCCCGGCCGACCTCGATGCCCTGCTCGCCGCCCTTCTCGACAACGCGGTGCGCTACGCCGCGCCCGGCGACCCGCGCGTGACCGTGCGCTGCCAGCCAAGCGAAGGTCGCCCGGGGTTTGCCAAACTGACCATCGACAACACCGGCCAGACCCTCAGCGCCGAAGAACTGACCCGGATTTTCAGCCC
Organism: Desulfovibrio sp. DV; assembly: GCF_001936595.1. GTDB lineage: Bacteria > Desulfobacterota > Desulfovibrionia > Desulfovibrionales > Desulfovibrionaceae > Solidesulfovibrio. The sequence goes on along the minus strand of NZ_MLBG01000042.1, from coordinate 6,965 downwards.
CTTTCACTCCACCGATCCCATGGCCACGGGCATGGGGCTGGCCATGGCCAAGGCCATCACCCGCAAGTATTCCGGCGGCATCGCCATGGGACTGCTGTCCGGCGGGACGCGATGCGTCGTGACCCTGCCCCAGGCCCCGGCCGCTGCGGTCTAAGGCCGATCACCGGGCTTGATTGTCTTCGCCGGCTTTGCCCTCGCCCTGGGCAAAGCGGCGTTTTGCCCGGGACGCTTGAGCTTATTTGGCGCTGGCGTAGAGCGTCTTGATCGACTCCCCGAGCTTCTGGGCCAGGGGCGAAGCAGCCATGCGATCCATCACCACCTCGATATAGGCCCCGGTGCCGCAGGTCTCGGCCCTGGCCAGGGCCTGCTCCAGTTCGGCGTTGGTGCTCACCTTGGCGCAGTACCAATCGGTCAGGCCAAAGGCCGCCGGCAATTGGGCATAGTTCCAGGGTGCCAGATCGTTGTAACTGCTCAGGGGATTTTTGCACAACAGCCGCTCGATCAGATAGCCGTCGTTGTTGAGGCAAAAGACGATGGGTTTGAGTCCATGCATCCCGAACTGGCCAAGTTCCTGGACCGTCATCTGGTGCGAGCCTTCGCCGGTAAAAAGGAGCGTGCGGCGCTCGGGCGCGGCCAGGGCGGCCCCGAACGAGGCCGGCGTGGCCCAGCCAATGGCTCCCCACAGGGTCTGATTAAAAAATTCCGCCCCCTCGGGCATGAGCGCAAACCCCAGTCCCATGGATACCGTGCCGGTCTCGGCCATGACCACGTCGCCCGGGCGCAGAAACTGCTCCCAGCGCGGATAGAGATAGTCCGGGGTGATGGGATCCTCCGGTGCGCCCTTGGGCTGGCCCAGGCCCCTGGCCCGGGGACCGGAGGCCGGCTTGTGGGGCAACACCCGGGCCAGCCCGGCCAGGACGTCGCGCATCTCCACATGGGCAAAAACCGCGTGGCCCACCCGCACCTCGTGCTGCATGACTGCGACCATGCGGCTGGGGTCGATATGGGCGGTAAAGGCCCCGGTGTTGAAATCGCTCCACTGCGCCCCCAGGTTCAGGACGCAGTCGCAGCCTTCCACGAAATCGCGCACCTCCGGGTTCATGATACGGCCGTCGTAGAGCCCGATGTAGCTTGGATGCGTCTCATCCAGGGCGGTCTTGTCCATGAACATGGTGGCATAGGGCAGGCCGGTGCGGGTGAGCAGTTCATGGGCTTCGCCGCGAAGGCCGAGCCGGGCAATGAGATAGCCGGCCAGGACCACGGTCGAGCCGGCAGCGGTGATTTTTTCGACAATGGCCTCTATGGCTGCGGCCAGGACCGGCGGATTGCTGACCGGAGCCTCAGGGGCGCAGACATACTGTCCGGGCAGGGGCTTGTCGGCCTGATCCTGGGGCAGGGCCATGTAGACCGGCCGGTTGCGGGCAATGGCCGCCTCGATGCAGCGCTCGATCTGGCAGGCGGCGTTCTCGGCGGTCAGGATGGCGCTGGCGCACACCACCGGCTTGGTCATGGTGGAAAAGGCGTCAAACAGGCCGTCTCCCAGGGTGTGGTGGACGATACGCCGGGATTGCTGGGTGGAAATGGACGGCATCCCGACCAGATGAAAGACAGGCAAATGCTCGGTATAGGAGCCGGCCACGCCGCACAGGGCCGACAGTTCGCCCACACCGTAGGTGGTGCAAAGGGCGGCACGCCCCTTGATGCGGGCATAGCCGTCGGCGGCATAGGCGGCATTGAGCTCATTGGTGCAGCCGATCCAGCGCATGTCGGGATCGTTGTCGATGGCGTCGTTTAAGGCGAAGGCGAAATCGCCGGGCACGCCGAACACGTCGGTGATGCCGATTTCCTTGAGGCGGGCGATGAGCAGTTCGATTACGGTTTGTTGCATGGGGGAGCCTCCGAAGCGGTGTCTCTGGCGTTTGGGGCAACGAACAGGGAAAAATCAGGCCGACGGGGCTTTGCGCCGGGCGGCCACGGCCCGCAGCACGGCATCGCGCAGGGCGGCGACGTCCACGGGTTTGGACAGGTAATCATCCATGCCGCTGTCGAGATAGCGTTCGCGGTCGCCATCCATGGCATGGGCGGTCAGGGCAATGACCGGGATGGTGGCGTCGACGCCGGGATGCGCGCCCTGGCGGATGCGTCGGGTGGCCTCGTCGCCGCTGACCCGGGGCATCTGAATGTCCATAAGCACCACATCGAAAGACTTGCCGGCCAGGGTCTCAAGCACCCGATCCCCATCCTCCACCGCCTCCACGGCAAAGCCCATTTTTTTGAGCATAATGACCGTGGCCATGCGATTGACCGCGTCGTCTTCGACCACAAGCACCCTGGTCCCCGGAGGACCGGGATGTTCGAGGGGCGGGGCGGGCGGTTGCAGCGTTGCCGGCTCGGACAGGCGGCAGGGGATGGCAATATCGAACCGGGTTCCGACACCCTGGCGGCTTTCCACGGCCATATGGCCCCCGAGCAGGGAGGTGAGGCGCTTGACGATGCCAAGGCCCAGGCCCGTGCCACCATACTTGCGGGTCAGCGACCCATCGACCTGGGTAAATGGCTCGAAAATGGCGTCGAGCTGGCTATCGGGCATCCCGATGCCGGTGTCGGCCACGCTGCACAACACAGTGATGGTCTCGCCCAGGCGGGAGGCCACGGAAACGGAAACCGAGACCGACCCGGCCTGGGTGAATTTAACGGCATTGCCCACCACGTTAAACAGGATCTGGCGCAGCCGGGCGGCATCGACCAACAGGCGCTGCGGCACGTCGGCCGCCACCTCGACCCTGGCGGCGACGCCCTTGTTGCGGCATTCTATGGCCAAGACCTCGAGCACATCGGCGACAATGGCCCGGACATCCGTGCGGTCGTCTTTTAACGCCAAGGTCCCGGCGTCAAGGAGACTGAAGTCGAGGATATCGGCCAGCACCCGCACCAGCCCCCGGCCGCAACTCAGGGCCGTGGCCACATAGTGGGCCTCTTCATCGGTTAACGAAGCTGTTTCCAGAAGTTGGAGCATGCCGAGGACACCGTTTAACGGCGTGCGGACCTCGTGGCTGATATTGGCCAGGAATTCGCTTTTGGCCCGACTGGCTGCCTCGGCTTCGGCTTTGGCCTGACGCAGGTGCTCCTCGGTCCGTTTCTGGTCGCTGATATCAAAGTATACCCCGTCAAACAGCACGAAACCGCCCTCAGCCGGACGCGGCGCGGCGCGAAACTGCCCCCATCGCTCGGAGCCGTCGCGGGAAATGACGCGGGCCTGGATGTCAAGCTCCGTCCCGCCGGCCAGGGCCTCGCTCTCGGCCTGGCGCAACCGCTCCCGATCTTCAAAATTGATAAGATCAAACACGGCATTGGCATCCAAAAGCGCCTTGGCTACCGGCAACCCCAAAATATGTTCCAGGCCCTGGCTGATGTAGAGAAACCTGCGGCTGCCGTCGGCAGCAATTTCCATGGTGTAGATGACCCCGTTCGGCAGATTGTCGCCCAGACTTCGCAGCATGGCTTCCCGCTCGCGCAGGGCGAATTCATCTTTTTTGAGTTCGGTGACATCTCGAAAAATATCCAGGCGCACCTGCGTTTCACCAAGGCTGAACAGCCCCGATCGGACAGAGACGTCGCGCGCTTCACCGGATTTGACAACAAGACGGGTTTCCCGAACAGCGGTCGGACTGTCGGTCGGTCCTTTGGGGCCGCACTGGACCACGGTATCGCCAAACAGGCCGAATCCGTCCGGCAGTCCAAGCAGGGACGAGGTCTTGCCGACAAGTTCGGAGGGCTCGTAGCCCCACTCTGCTACGACGGCCCGGTTGCAGTCGAGGATGCGCCCCGTGCCCTGTTCCACCACCAGGATGACATCGCGGACCTGATCGAACAGGGACCGGTATTTCTCCTCGCTGGCCACCATGGCCTGCTCGGCCTTGCGTCGCCGCGCCGCGGCCAGGGCGAGGCTCACGGCCAGAAAGGCCAGAAACGACAGCCAGGCAAAAAAGAGCACGTTATTGAGCCGGTCCTGGCGTTTGGCCGCAGCGCCAATACGATGCTGTACCTCGTCGTCCAGGGTATCGGCCAGCTTCTCCAATGCGGCAAAGGCAACCTGGCGTTCCACGCCATAGCGTTTGAGGCTGGCCGCATCGGCCGACACCCCTTGCCTGGCCATATCCCGGAATTGCCCTATGCCTCTGGCATACTGCGCAAGGGTGGCCAGGAACGCGGAACTGGCAGCGCTGTCGTGGGGCTGGTGCTCGGCGATACCCATGGCCTGAGCGATGTCGTCGCAACCGCTTATGGCCTGCTCGAAAAAGGCATCCACATCCGGCAGGCGGACGAGCTGCTCCCCGGCCATATGGCGCTCAACAGCCAGATAGCCCTTGACGGTATCGGCCCGCACCAGCCGCAACTTGTCCAGGACCGGCGGATAGGCCTCGAAACTCTCCCGCCAGGAGGTGTTGGTCCACCACAGCAGAACACCGGTCAGGAGCGCGGCCGAGGCCATGGCGTAGAGGTGCAGATCGATCCAGCCGCGTGTCCGGGACCGTCTCGCGTTGCAGCTTGACGGGATGTTCATCGGACGCGGCTCCACTCGGGCAGGGTGTCCGGGCCAAAACCCAGCGGTGTGGCGCGGGCCAGATGTTCAGGGCTGCCGATGTATTCCCGAAGGATGGCATCGACAGCTGCAGCCAGTTTGCCGTCACTTTGGCGCACGGCATAGGCGCTTTGGCCCCTGGGAATGGCTGCGGGCTGATGCAAGGGGACGGCCGGCTCTGCTTCACCGGCCGACTCGCCGGCCAGCCAATGCACCGTCGGCCCGGACAGGGCCAGACAATCGGCCCGACCAACCCGCACGGCGGCCAGGCCGCTGGCCGGGTCCGGGACGACAAACAGGCGTTCGGGCGTCAAACCAAGGCTCACGAGCGCCTGCTGCTCCACTGATCCATCCAGGACGGCGGCCACCACATCGGAAGCCGCAGCCACGTCTTCATAGGAGTGCAATTGGCGAGGATTGCCCGAGCGCACGAGCAATCCCTGGCCCACGGCGCAGTAGGGCAGTGAAAAAAGGATCCTGGCCGCCCGACCGGGCGTTATAAACAGTCCGTTGGCCAGCAGGTCGATCTGGCCGGCTTCCAGGGCGCTTATGGCCTTGCCGAAATCAAGCAGCACCCAGCGGATGCGCTCCACACCCATTCTGCCGAGCACAGCCTTGGCGATCTCCGGCCCCACGCCCGTGACATTGCCTTCGGGCGTGCGAAAGGAATACGGCGGTTCGCTGGAATAGCCGACCCGGATCTCCCCGCCGGACCAGACCGAGGGGACAGGCGTATTGGGGGAACGGATATAGAGCAGCGAGCAAACCATGCCCATTGCCAAAACGGCCGTAACGCCGAGATACCCCCAGATTCTTCCCATATTCCCGGTCGCCGGTGCGGTTGGCGGTTGGCAAACCTTGTCGGCCGGCTTGAGAGGCGCGACAAGCGGCAAACCAAATTCGACCCTTATCGTTCATACACGCGGCCAACCGATTAGGCAACGCTGCAGGGCCTTGCCGGCGACTGCTGCACCGTGGACAGACAGAGAAAAATATGTTGGCATAAACACAAGACTGGCCAGAACACCGGCCCCAGGAGGACGCCATGCCCATCGATCTCAAATGCTACGCCACCCTGGCCCCGCTGACTCCCGGCAATGCCGGCGAGTTTCCCATTCTTGAAGGGGAAACCATCCTCGACCTGGCCACGCGCCTGGCCATTCCCCACGAGGAGATCAAGATCGTGTTCGTCAACGGCGTGACCGTCGATCTGGACCGCGTCCTTCACGACGGCGACCGGGTGGGCATCTTCCCGCCCGTGGGCGGCGGCTGAGCCACCGCCCAGGGACGCGCTCAGTAGCGAGGTTGCTCGCCCAGCCATAGCACATAGGCATCCAGGCCGGAGGCGGCCATGCGCTGGTTGTTGGCCCGCCAGCGCTCGGCCAGTCCCGGCGGCAGGCCCGGGTCGCAGGCGGCAAAATTCGGGCATTCAAAGCAAAAAGCCACTCCCCGCGCCACCACGCAATCCTTGACCCGGCACTCGGCCAACAGGCATTTCCCGGTCCGGCAGCCCGAACAGCCGCCCTGCCCCAGTCTGGCCAGGACACGTTCAAAGTCCGGATAGGCGGCAAAGGCCGGATCGAGCTGGGCGAAAAACGCGGCCCGCCGGCCAAAACCGCCAAGCTCCCGAGCCAGTTCCCGGGCATGGCGGCCGATGGGGCTGGCCGGATTGTCCAGACAGCGGCCACAGTCCAGGCCGCAGGGAGCAATGCGCTGCAACTGCTCTTCATTGGTCATGTCGATACTCCTTCTGGCGATTGGCTGCCCCGGCCGCCATTTTGTCGGCAACGAGGGAATGAAAAGGTCGGATGGCCAAGAATTAAAGACCGGACCGATCCCGTTGCGAATGCGCCTCACTGCCGCCAAGCCCTGCCAGCGCCCAATGCGACTTGTCCATGAATCCTCCCGACGGCCTCACCCCCAGACCACCAGACAAAGCACAAAGGCGACAGCGGCAATTACCGGCACAGTCAGACGCTGCTGTCGCCCGAAAAGCCGGCCAAACCCCAGACAAGCCGCCGCAGGCACCAGGAAGCACACGACAAATTTGGCAACAATCGGCAGTTCCGTTCCAACCAGGGCGTATTGCAAGACGATGACCGGCGGAAAATGCAGAAGGTAAAGGTCAAAGGAGGCCACGTCCAGTCCGGGCCGCTGCCACAGCGACTGCTTCCCGGTCCGGGCCAGGGCCACAGCCAGCAGGCCCATGACGGCCAGGGCGAATCCCGTGCGGGCCAGACCATGGAACACGAGCAGCCAGCCGGCCTGCGCACCGCCCGCCATGGCCACCACCCGACTGGCCACCATGGCAACGAACAGGACCACCATCCAAAGGCCCCAGGCCCGGAGGCGACCAGGCACGGCATGGTCCACGAGCCAGCCG
>NZ_MLBG01000041.1 GCF_001936595.1 Desulfovibrio sp. DV | reverse complement strand
ACCCCTGCAACGGGAAAAGCTGTAAAGGGGCAGGCGTCACCTCCCTGGCTGCTTGCCTTCCAGGAGGGATTCCAAAGGGGTCACCCCTTTGGCCGCCGGAGGCATCTTCTGCCTTTATCCCCAGCCGCAGGCTCTTCCCGTATCCCCTCGCTATACCCCCCCGGGGGCACGCCCATGCGTTGCCGGAAGTGGCGGGTCAGGTGGCTTTGGTCGTAAAATCCGGCGGCCAGGGCAGCCTCGGCCAGCGCTTCGCCGCCGGCAATGCGCGAGGCGGCCAGCCGGACCCGGCGGCCAAGCAGGTACTGGCCGACCGGCATCCCCACATCGCGCGCAAAGACCCGCTCCAGGTACGTCTCCCCGACCCCGGCCAGCCGGGCCAGGGCAGACAGGCTGTGGGCCGCGGCCGGATCGGCATCCATGGCCGCTCTGGCCCGCACCGTGGCCGGATGGGGCGGCGGGGCAAGGCCCGGTTTGAGGCCTAGGCCGGCGGCCAAAGCGGCCAGCGTCTCCAGTATCCGGCCCGCGTCGTCCCCTTCCCCGGCCAGGAGGCCGGCCAGCCGGCGCACCAACGCGGCCGCACCCCTGTCCTGCCACGGGCGCACCCAGACTTCCGGCGCACCGACCGCCACCCCGGCCTCAAGCAACGCTTCGGGCCGGATGGCCAGGGCCAGATAGGCGTGTCCGGCGACGTCGAGCGGCGAACAGGCATGGCGTACCCCGGCCGGCACCACAAACCCCTGCCCGGCCTCGATGCGCCACTGGCCGCCTCCGGACACGATGCGCCGGCCGCCGGCCAGACACAGCCCCACCACCATGGCCGCATGGGCATGGGCCACAATGTCGGCGGCCACGCCAAGCCCGGCCACGGCCTCAAGCCCCGGCACAGCCGGATGGCGGACGACGGTGAGGACAGGCGTTTCGGCCATGATCGTTTCCTTTCCCCGGTCCGCCGCCGACCGGATTGCCACACAACGCCAAGAACCCCTTTACACACTTCTTCCCGGTGGGTTTCCAAAGGGGTCACCCCTTTGGCCGCCGGAGGCACTCCCCCCGCCTTCCCACTCCTCCTCCACCTCCCACGCCCTCATACCTACAGCAGCGCCGGGAAGAACTTGGCGTAGAGGGTGAGGCCCTCGGGGCCGGCCGTGACCTCGTGGGCCACGCCCCGGGGAATGACGGCGGCCACACCCGGGCGGTAGTCGGCCTGTGTGCCGTTTAGCGCCGCCGTTCCCGAGCCGCCCACCACCTCATGGAGTTCCCATTGCCCGTCATGGACGTGGCTGGCAAGGCTGGCTCCGGGCAACAGGCGCACAATATGACAGCTCAGCGCCCCGTCGGTGTCGGCGGCGGTGACCAGATGGCGCAACGCCACCCCGGCAAAGGCCGGGTGGTCTTTCCAGGGGATGTCGCCGGCCTGGCGGCTGCCGGTCGTGGTGTGGATGCTGCGGCCTGTTGCCAACACGGTCTGCGGATTTGTGTCCATGGATTCCTCCGATGTTTCGGGCACCATGGCCGGGCGGCCGGGAAAATTCTTGTACGATCCTGCCCTATTCTCGCCTTTAATGCCTTTACGGGCAGAACGGGCGGTGCTATGTTTTTCGTACTTTTTTTCACAAACGACACCCGAGGCCCCCATGCAAATCGCCGACATCATGCGCACGACGCTTATCAAAGTTCGCCCGGAAGCGCCGGTCGGCCACGTGCTCATCTGGTACGGCGGCATGACCCACGTGTTCCGCAATACCTACGTGGTGGACCACTGCGACCGGCTGCTCGGGGTGGTGACCATCCACACGTTTCTCTCCACCATCGTCTCGACGGAGATCACGGCCCAGGCCAAGGCCGGGCTGCTCGACGGCCGCGAGGAACTGCTCGACGCCCTGCGCCACAACATGGCCGCCATTTCCGATACGCCGGTCGGCGACATCATGGACTCGGACTACCCCTTTGCCCACCCCGAAGACCTGTTCGTCATGGCCAACGAGCTGATTGTGGAACGGGGCATCCCGGCCGTGCCGGTCATCGATCCCAACGGCGTCCTGGTCGGCGAGATCAGCCGCCGCATGATCCTGCAATTTCTCGTCAAAAACATGTAGGGAGTACGAAGTATGCGCGCGGTTGTTTGTTGCGCGGTCCTGGCCGCCCTGTTGGCCGGTTCACTGTTTGCCGTGGCCCGGGCTGTGCCGGCTGCGGCCTTTACGGCCTACAGCGACGAACTGGCCGCGTCGCCGCAAAATTGCCTGGGCTGCGGCTGCCCGGCCTGCCCGAGCTGCAACTGCATCAGTTGCGGGTGATGCGAGGGGAGAATGAAAGGAGAAAAGAGTGCCTCCGGCGGCCAAAGGGACTGACACCCTTTGGAATCCCACCCGGGGCAGGTTGGATTTGACCGGGCGCGTTGCCAAGTCACCGGGCGGAAGGGAGCCCGGAAAGGCGGGAAGAGGTCCCTGGTCGGAGAGCATGCACACCGTTTTTAATTTTTCCCATTGCAGGGGTCCGGGGGGATCATCCCCCCGGCCGCCGGAGGCACTCTTCGACTCCTTCGCCCCACCTCATCTCCCTTCATTCCACCTCGTCTCACCTCATCTCCCCCACCGTATCTCCCTTCACGCATCCCCGGCCTATTCGCCGCCCGGGGTGGTCTGGGCTTCGGCTTGCGGGGCCGACAGATCGACTGCGCCGGCGGCTGTGCGATCGGCCAGGATGGTCAGGGTTGGTCCGTTTTCCCGCCCCGGACGCAGGCCGAACACGCGCCGGGCCTCCAGGGCAAAGAGATCGACCGGATGGTGGCTGATGTAGAGCACCTGGATGCCGAGCCGGTCGGCGATGGCGGCAATGAGGCGCACGAAACCGGGCACAAGGTCCGGGCGCAGCCAGCAGTCCTGCTCGTCGAGCACCAGAAAGGGCCTGTGGCGGTCGGGGTCGAGCTGGGAAAGGGCGACCAGGCGCAGTCCGACGGACAGGATGTTGCAGACCGACCCGCCCTGGCCGACGTAGATATCTTCGGTCCTGCCGTCCTGCTCCATCTCGAATTCGATGACGAGCTTGCCGTTTTTGATCTCGCGCCGGGTGACGACCGTGCGATTTTGGCCGAGGATTTCGCGCACGGCGTGTGTCAGGTCGGTTTCGATCTCGTCGAGCACCTCGCCGAAAAGCTCCCGGGTGAGGTCTTCCAGGCGTGCGGCCGCCTGGGGGGCGAGGTCGAGAAAGGCCTCGGCGGCCAGGAGCTGGCGGCGCGACTCGATATAGGCCTCGGCCTTGGCCGAGGCCTGCCCGGAGAGCCGGTCGAGGCGGCGCGTCAGGGTTTGGCGCTCCTCGGCCAGAGCAGCCAGCTCTGGCGAAGCTTCAAGCGGCATACGCACCACCCCAAAAATCAGCCGGCAAAATCCTGCTCCACGGCGTCGAGGTCGCGCCTGACCGCCGCGATGTGCTCGCGGTATTCGGCGACCAGACGGGCGTTTTCCTGGCGCTTTTCTTCCAGAAGCCGGGCGAGGGCCTCGGGATCGGCCGTGCCGTAGTCGGCGCGGGCCTTGGCTTCCAGTTCGGCCAGCTGGGTCTGCTGGTGGCGCAAATCCTGTTCGGTGCGCACCTTGTCGTCCCGTAAACGCTCATAGGCGGTCTTGAGGCCGGCCAGTTCGCGTTCCAGGCTGGCGTCGGCGTCGGCGGCAACAACCTTACTCGGCATCGGCATGATCGGTGACCTCGCGGTACAGCTCCCAGATGAGGGCGGATTCCGGGTGCTCGGGGTTGAGGTTGGCGCGCAGGAATTCATGCAGCCCCGCCCCCTCGCGGGTGCGCTTCCAGGCCAGCCGGGCCAGCCCTTCGAGAAAGCGCGACTGGACCTCGGCCGGGGCGCTGTCTTCGGGCGGGAACTCCTGGTCCGGGAACACCTCGGCAAAGGGGCGGTAGGGCACGGTCCAGTGTTCGATGTCCGCTGCTCCGGGCCGCCAGACGGCAGCGGCCGGCACGCGCGTCATGGCGCTGCGGCTAAATTTGAGCCGGGTCACGTTGCCGGGGTTGGCCCAGCGGGTGCAGCCGGCCGCAACCGTCGGCTGGGGCCGGTGGATATGGCCGTTAATAAGCCAGGTCAGACCCGGAATTTCCCGGATCTTCACGTGCTTGTCCAGGAAATCCGGGAACCCGACATTGTGGTGGGTGAGCCACACGCTCTCCTCGCCGGGTGCCGTGTCCACCGAGAGCGGCAGGGACGCGCCGTCCGGGGACGCGCCGACAAGGGCCGGGCCGGTCGGCGTGTCCAGGCGCAGAAACAAACCGGGTTCGTCCAGAACCTCGCACACTCCGGCGGCGCGCAACACGGCCAGCGAGGTGTCGGCCGTGAACCGGGCCTGATATTTGTCGTGGTTGCCAACCAGCACGTACGGATGATGGTCCCGGAAAAGTTCGATGAGCGCCACCATGACCACGTTGGGATTCTCGCGCGGCCAGTGGAACAGGTCGCCCAACACCACCGGCACGAGATCGGCGGCGGCGGCATGGTCCAGGCAGGCGGCCAGCTTGGCCAGGATGTCGTCCATGTAGGAGTCGAGCCGCTGCATGGGCGGCGTGGCCGCCACATGGGGATCGGGGATAAGGAGCAGGCCGCTGGCCCGACGCACCGGCAGGGTCATGACTCCTCCGAGGGCGGCGGCGGCTGGTGGCTGTGGCCGCCGCCCAGAAAGGCTTCGGCCGACAGTTCGCCGCCGCACAAGGGACAGGCTCCAAGGGCGGCCAGACGCCGGGCCACGCCCTCGGCAAAGGCCGCCACGGCCTGTTCCCTGGCGGCCAGGGCAGCGCTTGTTGCGGCCACAGCAGCCCTGGCCTCGGCCAGGGTCCGCACCAGTTCGGCCAGGGGGCGCACATCGGCGACGTCCGGCGGCGGGGCCAGGGCGGCCTGCACGGCCTGCCGACGGCTCAGGGCGGCAACGGCGGCCCGGCCCTGGGTGACCGCCCGCACCAGCGCCCCAAGGACGGCCACGTCCGCGGTCTGCGGCGGTTCGTCCAGGGCGGCCAGGACCGCATGGCGGCGTTCCCGAACGGCCAGGGCGGCCTGCCTCTCGGCCAGACGCGCAAGCAACGCACCCAGTCCCCTGGCATCGGCCATTGGCGGCGGCTCGTCGAGCCGGGCCAGGGCCACGGACCGGCCGGCACAGCGGCCGACCGCCTGCCCGACCCGGACCAGGGCGGCCAGCCGGGCGGCCAGGGTTGCGGTGTCAGCCAGGACCGGCGGCAGGGCCAGGGGGGCCAGGGCGCGTTCCCGGCCGGTTGTCCGGCGAAGGCTCCAGACCAGTTCGGCCTGCCGGGCGGTCAGGGCCACAAGCTGTCCGGTCGGGGCCAGGACCGGCGGCGGAGCCAGCCCGTCAAGGGTGCGCCCGGTGCGCAAAAGGACGGCGATGCGCCCGGCCACCTGCCCGCGCCCGGCCAGCAGCCGTTCCAGCCCGCAAGCATCGGCCTCCCGGCCGGCAACAGCGGCCTCCAGCCCGGCCGCCGCTTCCAGGCGCAGTTCCAACTCCGGCAGGGGGGCAAGCCGCCCTAAGCTGGCGGCGATGGCGGCCAGCCCCTTTTCCAGGCGTTTTTTCTCGGTCTTGGTCTTGCGGCTGCGTTCGGTCAGCCGGGCCTGCATGGCGATCAGATGGGCCGCTTCGGTGGAGGCGGCAAAAAAGCCGGCCACCACGGTACCGGGTTCGTTTAGGAGAAACACCGGTTCGCGCTGGTTGCCGATATGGACATCCACGCTCACCTCGCCGTCGCCGCCGAGAAGCACCGGCCCCAGGCGCAGCAGCCGGCGCACCTCCTCGGGCACGGCCCGGCCGAACTTGGCAAAGACTTCCGGCTCGTCCACCCCGGGCCGGCGCACTTCATAGAGGGCGTATTTCGGCCGGCGCACCCAGGTGACCGTCACCCCGTCCTCAAGCTCGGCCTCCACCCGGGCCTCGGCAGCGCCGTGGCGGATGACGTGGCGGGGCACGGGATTTTCCGACAGGCAGCGCAGGGCCTCGACCACGGCGGATTTACCGGTGTTGTTGGGGCCGGTCAGCACATTGAGGCCCGGCGCAAAGGCAAACTCAGTGTGCCCGTGGGCCATGAAATCGGTCAGGGTGAGCCGGGTGATCATGGGGCCAACTCAGTCCATAATGCCGGGTTCGCTGGTGTTGGTCCCAAGTTCGTCGGAAACGGCGTGGCGCTTGACGTCGATGACGGCGTCCAGGCGGCGCAGGCGTTCGATGGTGCGGTAGAGGTGGCCGGAGTCGCGGACCTCGATGCGGAAGGTGAGCTGGGTGGTGCCGTCCACATTGGAGTGGATGGCCCCGGAATCGATATTGACGCCTTCCTCGGCCAGCTGGTTGGAAATCTTGCTGAGCACGCCCTTCTCGTTCTTGGCCAGAATCGACAGGCCGGCCGGATACGGCTGTTCCTTCTCGCCTTCCCAGCTGACCTGGATGAGCCGCTCGGATTCGAGGTTGCGCACGTTGGGACAGTCGTGGGTGTGGACCACCATGCCGCGTCCCCGGGAGATATAGCCCACGATGGCGTCGCCGGGCACCGGGTTGCAGCACTGGGCCAGCCGCACCAGCACGTTGTCCACGCCCTGGATGCGCACGCCCTCTCCGGGCTTGCCCTTGGGCACATGCCCGGATTCCGGGGTCGGGGGATGCTGCTCGGCAACCCTGGCGGCGGCGGCTTCGGGCTCTTCGCCCTCGCGCTTGGGCATGAGCCGGACAATGATCTTTTTGGGGGTAATGCGCGAATAGCCGACGGCCGAGAGCACGTCCTCGACGCTGCCCATGGACAGGTCGCGGGCCACGGTCAGCATGGAGCCGTCCTTGATGGCCTTTAAGACGTTGACCCCGTCCTTTCTCCCCTGCTTTTCCAGCATCTCGCGGCCAAGGGCAATGGAGTGGACCCGTTCCTCGGTGCGGATGAAATGCTTGACGCGCATCCGCGCCTTGGCCGTCTTGACGAATTTGAGCCAGTCGCGGTTGGGCCGGCGGTTCTTGTCGGTGATGATCTCGACGGTGTCGCCGTTTTTAAGCGGCGTATCGAGCGGCACCAGCTTGCCGTTGACCTTGGCTCCGGCGCAGTGCTCGCCGATAGCGGTGTGGATGAGAAAGGCCAGATCCACGGCGGTGGCCCCTTCGGGCAGCTCCTTGACGTCGCCCTTGGGGGTGAAGACGTAGACCTCGTCCTGGAAGAGATCAAAGCGCAGGTTGGTGACGAACTCGCGCGAGTCGGTCAGCTCCCGCTGCCAGTCCATGATCTGGCGCAGCCACTGGAAGCGCTCCACATCGCGGGGGTTGAACTTGCCCTTCTCCCGTTCCTTGTACTTCCAGTGGGCGGCCACGCCTTCTTCGGCCAGCCGGTGCATCTCCTCGGTGCGGATCTGGATTTCGATGCGCTCGCCGCCAGGGCCCACCACCGTGGTGTGCAGGCTCTGGTACATGTTGGCCTTGGGCATGGAGATGTAGTCTTTAAACCGCCCCGGAACCGGCTTCCACAGGGAGTGGACCAGCCCGAGCACATGGTAGCATTCGCGAATCGTCTCCACCACCACCCGGAAGGCCACCAGATCGTGGACCTGATCGATGGTCAGCTCCTGGACGCGCATCTTGTTGTAGACGCTCCAGAGATGCTTGCGCCGGCCAAAGACCCGGGCCTTGATGTTGTTGGGTTCGAGCAGGCCGTTTATGTAGGCGATGACCCGGTCGATATAGGTTTCGTCCAGGGTGTGGTGGGTCTCGACCCCTTCCACCAACTGGTTGTAGATGTCGGGCTTTAGGTAGCGGAAACTCCAGTCCTCAAGCTCGGTCTTGATGCGATGCAGCCCCAGCCGGTTGGCCAGCGGGGCGTAGATGTCCATGGTTTCCTGGGCGATGATCGAGCGCTTGTGGGGCTTTTGGAACTCCAGCGTGCGCATGTTGTGCAGCCGGTCGGCCAGCTTGACCAGCACCACCCGGATGTCCTCGGCCATGGCCAGGATCATCTTGCGGATGTTTTCGGCTTGCGCCTCTTCCTTGGTCTCAAAGGGGATGAGGCTGATCTTGGTCACGCCGTCAACGATGTCGGCCACTTCCTCGCCAAAGAGTTCCTCGATCTCGTCCACCGTGGCCTTGGTGTCCTCGACGGTGTCGTGGAGCAGGCCCGAGGCGATGGAGGCGGCGTCGAGGCGCATGTCGGCCAGGATGCCGGCGGCTTCCAGGGGATGGGACAGGTAGGGTTCGCCGGAAAGGCGCACCTGCCCGGCATGGGCAGCGGCCGAAAACACGTAGGCCTTGGTGATAAGCGCTTGGTCCTGCTCATTTAAGTACAGGGCGGTTTTATCGAGAATTTCGTTGATGCGGATCATGATTGTCCCGGCCTCGTGCCCGGGTGGCGGCCGTGAATGGCGGGCGCGTCCGGGGATGGACGCGCCCGCGGGTGTTACTGTTCCAGACGAAACGTCTGCTTGTCGCGGGGAATCCACCATTTGGTGAAGTTGTAGCTGATGCCGGCCGGGGCCACGGCCACATTCTGGATGCGCGCGGTCAGGATGGGCAGGCTGTAGGGGGCAAAAAGGAAGAGGTAGGGCTGGTCCTGGTGCAGGCGCTCCTGGAAGGCGTCATAGACCACCTTGCGCTCGGCCTGATCCACGGTGCGCCGGCCGCGCTCCAGCAGGGCGTCGGCTTCGGGGTTTTTATAGCCCACGAAATTAAGCCCCCCGGGCACGGCCCGGCTCGAGTGCCAGACGTCGTAGTTGTCCGGGTCCTGGGCCACGCTCCAGGCCAGGATGACGGCGTCGAAATTGCCTTTGTCCACGAATTCCTTGAGAAACGAAGCCCACTCCACGGTGCGGATCTCGACCTTGATGCCGATGGCGGCCAGTTCGCTCTGGATGATGGTGGCGGCCTTGATGCGCGCCTCGTTGCCCTGGTTGGTGAGGAGCGTAAAGGAAAAGGGCCGGCCGGATGCATCCTCGATGATGCCGTCCCCGTTTCGGTCCTGCCAGCCGGCTTCGGCCAGCAGGGCCTTGGCCTTGTCCGGATCGAAGGAATAGTCCGTGATGGCGGTGTTGTAGACCCAGGTGCCGGGCTTGTAGGGGCCGATGGTGGGCATGCCAAGGCCCAGGAGCGCCCCTTTTATGATGTCTTCCTTGTTGACGGCATGGGCCAGGGCCCGGCGCACCCGGACGTCGGTGAAAAACGGGCTTTTGAGGTTGTAGCCCAGGTAGGTGTAGCCAAAGGACAGGTATTTGAACTTCTGCCAGTCGGCTTCCCAGGTCGGGCCGGTGGTCTGGTAGAGGTACTGCTGCGGGGTGAGCCCCATCATGTCCAGATTGCCGGCCTTGAGTTCCAGAAACATGGTCGAGGTGTCCGGGATGATGCGATAGAGGACCTGATCGATGTAGGCCCGGCCCTCGAAATAGTCGGGATTGGCATTGAGCGTCAGGCTGCGGCCGGGTTCCCAGCCGGCCAGGACGTAGGGGCCGGCCCCGACGGGCTCCCGGGCGTACTTGGTCGTCATCAGATCCTGGCCGGCCAGGACGTGCTTGGGCAGAATCGACCCGGCCCAGGTGACCAGCGCCCGGGCAAAGGGCTCGGCGTAGCGCACCTCGAAAGAATATTTGCCGGTCACGGTGAAGCTCGTGACCGCCTTGTAGTCCTCGGCATAGGCCGTGGGCGTTTTGGGGTCGATCATGAGCTTGTAGGTGAATTCCACGTCCTCGGCTGTGAGCTCGGCGCCGTCGGTCCAGCGGATATTCGGGCGCAGCCAGAATTTGAGCAGCTTGCCGTCTTCGAGCACTTCATAGCGCTCGGCCGCGAAACATTCGAGTTTGATGTCCTTGTCGTAGCGCAGCGGCGAGACATAGAGCAGGTCGGCCACCTCATGGGAGGCGGAATCCGAGGCCAGGGGCGGGATCAGGTTGGAGGGTTCGCCGATGGTGGCCATGACGATGCGTCCGCCCGAAACCGGCTCGCCAGGAGCCTTGGCCGGGGCCGCAGCCGAAGCCGGGGGGGCCTTGTCCGCGTCCCGGGGCGGGCTGTCGCAACCGCCAAGGAGGAGCAGGACAAGGACAAAAAATGCTGCGTGCGCCAGACGCATAGTTCTCCTTTTCGCTTGCAACGCCCGCCCGAAACAACGTATTGGAACGGATGCGCAAAGCCTTGTGCAGCTAAAATATATACGGGGACTGCCAAAAATCAAAGCGCTTTTTCCCGGACCTGGCGGCGGCGGCCGGGTGAATGCCCCGCCGACAATATTTCCGTTCCAAATTGGTCTGAAATCGGGTAATCGGCCCGGACTCGTCTGTCCCTTCCGTCTGCCGTCTGGCGGCATGGCCGAAGGATACCGGACGCAGATATGTCGCACCAAGGAGTCCAAGGCCCATGGTCATGGGAAACGACGAAACAAAAATCAAAGCATTGCTTGGGGAATTCGTTCGCGAGACGATTCCTGAATACATCCTGGACGGCTCCCACGCCATCGTGGCCGGGGGCGGCATCCAGAAACTGGCCGTCAACAAGCACGACCACTTCTGGGATGTGGAAGGCCAGGTCCAGGGTGATGATTTCCAGGTCTATGCCTCGGAGCTGTCTGTCAACCTTCGGGAAGGCAGCATCAATTTCTTTTGCAACTGCCCGGATTCCTTTTCCGGCGTGTGCCGCCATGTCGGGGCCACGGCCCTTAAGTGCATCCGCACCCTGGAAGAGGAAGCCGGCGACACGAGCGAGGCCAGCGACCGCGCCGCCCAGGCCTCGCGCGGGGAATGGCGGCAGACCTTTCGCACCTATTTCTCCACCGAACCCGAGCCGGAACCCGGCCGCCACTATCTGATCTTTCGCTTCCACCCCGAACCGGGGCGGTTGCAGGTGGCCTTTTTCCGGGCCAGGCAAAACAAGTCCGGCATCTCCCAGGTCCACTCCGAGATCACCCTCGAGCAGATCATCAAGAACCCGGACTGGTCGGAACTCTCCCCCACCCTGCCGGTGGTGGCCGAGATGCTCGAACACCACCTCGACTATGCCGGCCACCGGGTGGAACTGCCGCCAGGGCTTTTGGCCTGGTTTTTCTGGGCCATCGGCAAGGAATACTACCTCTACTGGCGCGACACCGAGCAGCCGGTGCGCATCGAATCCAAGACCATGCGCCTACAGCTGGCCCCCAAGCTCTCCGAAGAAGGCCTGTCCTTTGATACGCTGCTTGGCACCCCGGGCAAGGCGCCGTTTTCCATCCTCGGCCAGGAAGTCTACTTCTACGGCCAGATGCCCATCTGGGTGTGCTGGAAAAACGCCTTCTATCCGGTCCAGACCGGCCTGCCGCCCCAGCTGGTGTCGGAGATGGCCCAGAACCCGCCGGTCATTCCCACCTCGGACGTGTCGGAATTTCTCGACCGGGTCTGGACCCATCTGCCCATGAGCGACCTGTACGGCCAGGAGGAATTCCTGGTCAAAATGCAGCCGTTTTTTGTGGCCGCCACCTATGACCCGAAAATCTTCCTGGATGAGGAAGGCAGCCTGCTCACCCTGCAGATTCAAAACGTCTACCAGACCGAACACGGCGAGATCACGGTCCCCGGCCCCAATCCGGACCTGATGACCGCTTCGTATCTGCACAACGGCAAGTCCTACCTGATCGCCCGGGACTGCGACCAGGAGCAGGCCCTTTTGACCATGCTCTCCGACATGCGTTTCCAGGCCCGAAACAACGCCAACTGGTTCCTGGAGACCGAAGAGGCCATCGTCTTTCTCCTGGATGCCTACCCCAAGCTGGTGGAAAAATACCGGGTCTTTGGCGAAAAGAACCTGACCCGCTACAAGGTGCGCCTGACCACCCCGGTGATCGTGGCCGAGGTGGAGTCCAAGGAAGAGGAAAAGTGGTTCAACCTCGACCTGCAGGTGCAATACGACGACCAGCGGGTGCCCATCGACAAGATCTGGCGGGCCTGGACCCAGGGCAAACGCTACGTGCAGCTCAAAGACGGTTCGTATACGAGCCTGCCCGAGGCCTGGCTGGAAAAGCTGGCCCACAAGCTGCGGGCCCTTGGCTACGACACGGACAAGCCGCCCCAGACGAAATTCAAGCAGTTCGAGGCTCCGGTCCTGGACAAGCTCCTGGAAGACATGCCCGAAGCGCGCACGGATTCGTTCTGGAACAGCCTGCGCCAGAAGATCCACAGCTTCCGGGAAATCATGCCGGTGCGCGTGCCCAAGGGCCTCCACGCCGACCTGCGGCCGTATCAGGCAGAGGGCCTGTCCTATCTCAATTTCCTGCGCGAATATGGCTTCGGCGGCATCCTGGCCGACGAGATGGGCCTGGGCAAGACCGTCCAGACCCTGGCCTTTATCCAGCACAATGTGGAGCGCGGGGCACGCGGTCCCAACCTCATCGTCGTGCCCACCTCGGTTTTGCCCAACTGGGAGCGCGAGGCCCAGAAGTTCGTGCCCGACCTCACCCAACTCATCATCTACGGGGCACGGCGCGAGAACATGTTCAAAAAGATCGGCGAGGCCGATCTGGTCATCACCACCTATGCGCTGCTGCGCCGCGACCTCGACGAACTGCTCAAATACGAATTCGCCTCCATCATCCTAGACGAAGCCCAGAACATCAAAAACCCCAATACCATCACGGCCCGCTCCGTGCGCCGGCTGGTCGGCAAGACCCGGCTTTGCCTGTCGGGCACGCCCATCGAGAACAATCTCTTTGAGCTGTGGTCGCTCTTTGAGTTCCTCATGCCGGGCTTTCTGGGCGGCCAGAACGCCTTCCAGCGCGGCATCGTCAAGCCGATCAAGGACGGCGACGTGGAGACCCTTGATTACCTGCGCGGCCGGGTGAAGCCCTTTATCCTGCGGCGCACCAAGTCCGAGGTGGCCAAGGACCTGCCGCCCAAGGTGGAAAACACCTACTACTGCAATCTGCTCGACGAGCAGCTTGAGCTCTACGCCGCCCTGGCCAAAAAGCTCAAGGAACAGGTGCTGGCCACGGTGGATGAAAAGGGCATGGCCAAGTCGCAGATGTCCATTCTCGACGCGTTGCTGAAGCTGCGGCAGATCTGCTGCCACCCGCGCCTGCTCAAGCTCGACCTGCCCGGCGTCAACACCAACCTGCCCTCCGGCAAGTTCGACGCCTTCAAAGACCTCATCACCGACTGTATCGAGGAAGGCCACAAGGTGCTGGTCTTCTCCCAGTTCGTGCAGATGCTCCATATCATCCGGTCCTGGATGACCATCAGCCAGATGCCCTTTTGCTATCTCGACGGTTCGAGCAAGGACCGTTTCGATCAGGTGGACAAGTTCAACCAGGATGAGAACATCAAGGTGTTCCTCATCTCGCTCAAGGCCGGCGGCACGGGGCTTAACCTCACCAGCGCCGACTACGTCATCCACTACGACCCCTGGTGGAACCCGGCCGTGGAAAACCAGGCCACCGACCGGACCCACCGCATCGGCCAGTTGCGCCAGGTGTTCTCCTACAAGCTCATCTGCCAGAACACGGTGGAGGAAAAGATCCTGCGCCTGCAGGAACAAAAGCGCGACGTGGCCGAGGCCGTCATTCCCGGCCAAGACGCCTTCAAGTCCCTCACCCGCAACGATCTGGAATCGCTCTTTGACGTCTAGCGCCACCAACGCAAACCGAGCGCACATCCTTGCAAGAACGCGGGGGGCCGATGGGCCCCCCGTTTTTTTATCCCAAGCGGCCGGTTGCCCGGCTGGCGATGCAGCGTCCGCCAGCCCTCTGATGCCCCTGGCCCGGCCACTGCAGTCAATGGCCTGGTTCGGCTGTCCCGTGACTGCAAAGGACCCATGCCATCGGTGCAGCGGCGCAGCCCATACGGGCCACAACAACGCACGGCAAATATCGTTCGCCGTTTTATTAATGCGATAGGAATTATTTTTGATGACCCAAAGGGCAAAAAACACCTGTGCCATTTGAGAGCCGGCCTGATCATCCGCCGGCTGTCTGACACAGGCAGAAGCCAGACTTGCAGAGGTTGAAAAATGTCCTTGGAATAACACCATATATTTCATTTATTAAAATACAGCAAAAAAACTTGCACGAATGGACACAAAGCCGCATATCCAAATCAGGTGTTTTCTAAATACTGCCAGCCCGCGCAAGACTCGTCTTCATCGCCAGCCTGCCTCCAAGCCACCCCGAGTGAATTGACAGAGAAAATACATCAGAAAGGGACAGACCATGATCAGCAATCGCACCAATATCGGATTCGGCCTGCTTCTTGTACTGTGTCTTTTCTCCATTGCTCCGGCCTGGGCCGGAGGCAAAGGCCCGGCCTGGGACGCCCTGCCTGCCGCCGCCATGACCGACACCGGGCTGGCCCGTGTCATCGTGGGCCTGACCGTTGCAGACTACGACGCCCTGGCCGCCCGGTCAGCCCAATACAAAGTGGTGACGCCAGATGAGGCCCCCAAAAACCGAGCAGCTTCCAAAGCGGCCGACGCCGCCCTGGAAGCCGCCATCGCCAGCAGCGTCAACGCCGTGCTGGCCTCGTTGCCCAAGTCCGCTTACACGGTCTATCGGACCTATTCGGCCCTTCCCTTTGTGGCCGTCGCCGTCAATGCCAAGGCCCTGGAAGCTCTGCAGGCTGAGCCCGGAGTGACCTCCATCGAGGTCGACGCTCCCATCCCGCTGCCCCTGCCCGTGCCCTCCGGAAGCGGCGCCAAGGGCGAATCCGGCGCAGCCTCCACCGCCCCGCCCCAGCTCCCCACTTCGGGCAATCTCAACTGGGGGCCGCCCAAGATCGGTGCCGACACCGCCTGGTCCCGGGGCTACACCGGGGCCGGCTGGACCGTGGCCATCCTGGATACCGGCATCCGGCGCACCCATGAATTCTTTGCCGGCAAGACCATCGTCGAAGCCTGTTTTTCCGCCAATTCCAACTGCCCCGGCGGGACGAAAACCGCCTATGGCCCGGGCAGCGCCGTCCACTACGCCAATACCTACACGGGCTACGACCACGGCACCCACTGCGCCGGCATCGCCACGGGCAACAAGGCCGACGGCACCGTGGCCGGGGTGGCCAAAAACGCCAATCTCATCGCCGTCCAGGTTTTTTCCATCATCCCGGACACGACCCCCTGGATCGGCTCCTACCCCAGCGACCAGCTGGCCGGCCTCAACTACGTCTACTCCCTGCGGGGCTCGACCAGCATCGCCGCCGCCAGCATGAGCCTTGGCGGAGGCGCCTACAGCACCCCCTGCGACAGCGCCTCCCAAAAGGCCGGCGTCGACCTGCTGCGCTCGGTCAATATTGCCACCACCATCGCCACCGGCAACGACGGCTACTGCTCCTACATCAGCTCCCCGGCCTGCATCTCCACCGCCATCGCCGTCGGTGCTTCCACCTCAGGCGATGGAGAAAGCTACTTCAACAACTGGAACCCCAACCTGCAAACCCTCTTTGCCCCCGGGTCCGGCATCTATTCTTCGACCGGCGCCTCGGATACCAGCTACGCCTCCTGGGACGGCACCTCCATGGCCACGCCCCACGTGGCCGGGACCTGGGCCATCCTGCGCCAGAACCGGCCAAACGACAGCGTGGGAACCATTCTCAGCCGGGTCCTGGCCGGTGGAACACCCATCGTCACCGGTTGCGGCACGGGTCTGTCCAAGCCCAGGGTGTACATTCCAGCGGCATTGGAAGCCAATGCCTCGTCGACGCAGTTGCTGCCGCTGCTCCTGGACCAATAACGCGCGCCCCGGGAGGGCGCCAGCCACCAGGCCCAATGCGCTCCGGCCGGTCCTGCCGGCCGGAGCGCTCCCGGCCCCGGAGTTGCGGCAAAAAAAATACGCCAACCCCTCTTCAGGCCGGCGTTGCATTTTGGAGGCGTCCGGGTAGTGTGGCAATGCGGCAAAAGGCCGCCACCCACGACCCCAACCCAAGGAGTCTGCCATGCGCCTGCCTCTCGTCCTCGTGTCCCTGGCCGCCCTTCTTTTGGGCCTGTCCGGCCCGGCCCGCGCCCAGGATGCGCGCATCCCCCAGCTGACCGGCACCTGGGCGGCCACCGCCTTTCACATGCACAGCCAGAAAAACGGCTTCACCACCGGCCAGGGCGAAAAAGCCACCCTGGTCATCAAGGAACAGCAAGGCCGGGTCTTTCACGGTGAAGTGAACTGGTCGGGCAAGGTCAGCGGCAAGGACACCTTTTCCGGCGTCATCGACAAAAACGGCGACGATTTCTACTTCGTCGGCCACAACGACGCCCTGCGCCTGGGCAGGCTCGAAGGGCCCGACGCCATGGTGTTTTATTATCTCTCGCCCGGCGGCGACAATCCCCGGGCCGGCTACGTCGAATACCGCCGGGTGCAGTAGGCCCGCCCCGGCGCATTCCCCAGGCGGCCAGGACCCGGCGGCCGCGCCAACACCGCCGTCTCCCGGCTGTCCTGGTGCGCCGGCTCGGCCCCGGGCTCAGCCGAGGACTGCGTAGGCCACCAGGACCAGGATCAGGCTGGCGGCGCGGAAGGCCTGGTTGTGGACGATCAGCCGGACAGCCACGGCCGGCTTGAAGATGCCGGCATAGTAGGGGAACTGGTGGCGAAAGGCCCGCATGGGGGTGGACAGGATGTTGCCGACAAGCAGCGCCAACACCACCTGCCGGGGTTCGAGGTCGCCGGCCCCGAGCATGGCCCCGGCCGCAGCCAGCCCGGCCGAGGTCTCGGCCGCCATCTGGAACATGACGATGCTGACCGCCTGGGGCGTCATCCAGGAGAGAAAGCCGAGGTGGGCGGCCAGCCAGCGCTCCACGGCGTCAAAGACGCCCCAGACCGTGAGATAGTGAAAGAGGATATAGATGGGCACGGTGAAAAGGACCATGGAGCGCAGCCGGCGCAAAAACCGCTTCCAGGCTTTGGCGAGGGCCTTTTTCCAGGAAAAGGAGTCATCGGTGAGATGGCAGACCACGCAGCCGTCGGCCAGGGGCGGCAGGACAAGGCGGCCATAGACCAGGATGGCGGCGCTGCGGGCCACGGCAGCCAGCAAGGTCAGGCCCACGTAGGTGGCCGCGGCCCGGGCCCCGATAAAGGGCACGGTGATAAAAAACATCTGCGGCAGATGCAGGAAGTAGGTGGGCAGGCTGTTAAACAGGTTGGCCAGGATCAGTTCGCGATCGGTAAGCCTTCCTGCGCCGTAGGCCTCGGCCAGGAGCGAATTGGCCGCCACGCCGGAAAAAAAGGCCATGGAAAAGCTCGCGCCGATGACATCCTTGAGATGGCCGATACGGATGATGGGCGCGGCAAAACGGGCCAGGAACCGGGTCCAGTTCAGGGCCTCGATCAGGTTGGCCACCAGCAGGCCAAGGGCCAGGGAACCAAGCAGACGCAGAAGCGGCCAGCCAAGGGCGTGCCAGAGGTGGGCGATATCCATGGGGCGGGGATATAGTCGGGAGCCGCTGCTTTGGAAAGGGCCGTTTTCCGGGACCGGGAGTTCTTTTTCGACAACCGGGCGAAATCCACTTGACACAATCGCGCAACCGGCATAGTGACTTTTCTCCCGTGTGGGCCGTTAACTCAGTCGGTAGAGTATCTGCCTTTTAAGCAGAGAGTCGCTGGTTCGAGCCCAGCACGGCCCACCAGCTTCCGCTTCGTCCCCATCGTCTAGTGGCCTAGGACGGCGGCCTCTCACGCCGCTAACAGGGGTTCAAATCCCCTTGGGGACGCCAAGAATTCAATGGCGACAAGGACCTGCAAAAACAGGGTCTTGTCGCTTTCCCTTTTTTATTCCTCGATTTTCCCCATCCCAGCCCTCGTAAAGCCCGTAAGCGCGCTGTCACAGCACCTTGCGGGCTTTTGTTTTGCCCGCCGCCTCCACCCCACCACCCCTGCAGAGGCTGCTCCGCGCTTGCGGAGCAGCCTCTCGGGAGGGATGCGCAAAAAGCCAATGAACCTCTTTACGCCAAGAAAAGCCACTCACCAAGCCCTGTCATTCCCATGCTTCACACAACCGCTGTGGCCCAACGACCGGGGGGATGCATGACCAAGCCCTCTCAGAACCCAAACCTGTGCCTGGTCAACGGGACCCCCGTGGTTTCAAGCCTCACGTTAGCCGAGCATTTCCGAAAGCGGCACGATGATGTTCTGAAGGCTATCCGAAATCTCATTCGAGGTCTGCCTGAAGATTTTAACGCCCGCAATTTTGCGGCCGTTGAATACCTCGATCCCAAGGGCGAGATGCGCCCCGCCTTTAACCTCACCCGGGACGGCTTCACCCTCGTGGCCATGGGATTCAGCGGGGCCAAAGCCCTGACCTGGAAGGTGCGCTACATCCAAGCCTTTAACGCCATGGAAAACAGGCTTCGGGAAAAATGCAACCCCACACTCCTTCCGCATAAAAACGAGGCAACCGAAAGCAAAAGACAAATTATCTTCTCTTACAAAGAGTGGAAACCCATGGCCAAAGACAAGATCGACGGCATTATGGGGTGGATCGATTACTGGTGCTACATAGATAATATCGAAAAGCAAGACGCTATTCGGCAGCTTTGTACTGTGCTTCAGATAGAGAGCTTAACAGAAATTCAGGACAGTCATACTGTATGCATATATAATTTTATATGGTGGTCATTCTTCGCCATCCGGTCAAAGACAGGCGAATCGTTGAACGAAAAACAAATTTTCGCATTTTATGGGTTAATAGAATTTTGGGACAAGTGTCTCGGTGAAAGCTATCACAACATTTTGTCTTTTATATGCACAAAAAACAACATTCGTTCACTTGACGACATAAAGCAACACTCGCTTCAAAAAGCTTTCAACGCCGCACTGCTCGGCATATTCCGTCATATTTTCTGCAATCAACCCAATAGGGTTCACGACCTTTAGGAGGGCCGTGTCATGCCGCATTTGCATATTCGAGACGGATTAGTGGTTCCCCCCTTTGTCCTGGGCCTCCCCAATCTCAACCAGGGGGCCAAGCTGGTGTACGCAGCGCTGTGCCACATCGCGAAATCGGCTGGCCAGGATCATTGTGCGCCAGGACAAAAAATTTTGTCCGCGATGCTTGGCCAGTCTGTCAGGTCAATTCAAAACCACCTGATCGAACTCGTTCGAAACGGCTTCATCACCCTCAGCACCGGATTCCCCGGAGATTTCGCGATCTACCAACTGGTCGTCCGGCCAGTCGTCCCCGCGCATCAACAGCAAAAGTGCCGGCCCGCTACCCCCAGGCGGCGGGCATGATCGCGCTTTTTGTTCGGCCCCCTAAGAAGATCGGCCTCATCCAAGAGATCTTCTCGCTTGAACAACAAGGCGAAACCGTTCCCCTCGGAGCGGTCGGCCGGGTGTGGTGGCCCGGCCCTGATGAGCCAGCCGCTCGGGCAATCTTGTCCACGGGAGATGCCGTTGGCGTAAACCAGTAGGCCGAAAAAGGCGAAACCCGCTGGTTGCCGCCAACGGGTTTCAAAAGCAGATGAGTGGATTGCCACCCACCTTCTTAAGGATCGGAATGGCAATTCCATACCCCGCCCGGGTCAGCACTGTCAACAGTGTAGTCATAGTTTTTGCCTTTTTCTGTCTCGCTTAAGGATCAGGAATAATGAACTTTTCTGGAAAAGACTTGCAAAAAAGGGGTCTGGTCGTGCCGGATTGTGTGCAACATAAAAGCCTACACTTGGGAGAGCGCCATACCTACGCCCTTCTGGTGCAGTTGAGCGGTAATGGCGACCGCTGCTGGCCCTCGCAACGCTATTTGGC
The DNA here is from genome assembly GCF_001936595.1 of Desulfovibrio sp. DV. Classification (GTDB taxonomy): domain Bacteria; phylum Desulfobacterota; class Desulfovibrionia; order Desulfovibrionales; family Desulfovibrionaceae; genus Solidesulfovibrio. The sequence continues at coordinate 14,541 of NZ_MLBG01000041.1, read as the reverse complement.
CGACCGGATCGGCGTCAGCGTCCGCTCAGTGCAAAACTACCTCCAGCAGCTTGAAAAGCTGGGATTCATTGCCGTCACACAAGGCAAGGACGGAGAAACCAACACCTACCGCCTCCTGCCGCACCCGCTCGTCCAGACGGAACTCGCGCGACGCCAGCCCCAGCCGATCCACGCGGCAAAACCGTTGATGCTGGGCCATAAAAAAATTGCAGAGGGGGACGGCGCAAAAGCTGCGCCTGTAATTAAGAGAGAAGAGAAGAATACCCCCCTTACCCCCCAGCAGGGGGATGGCCGACAAGCCCATGCCGCCCCCGCCTGGAAGACTGCCGCCCTGGCCGAATTCGAACGCCTGTGGACAGCATGGCCAATTCAGGAAGCCCGAACCGCCGCCCTGCGCTGGTGGATGCGGCTCAAGCGTCTGGGCCTACTGCCGCCCCTCGAAAAGATCCTGCGACTGATCCAGGAACACCAAGCCCGCAACCCGCGCTGGCTTCGAGGCTTCGTGCCGTTTTTGGCCACCTGGCTCAAAAACCGACGCTGGGAAGACGCCGCCCCTGCCAAGCCGGTCCTTCCCGGATCGGACAAAGTCTCGACGCCGGTCGCATCAGCCTCGGCCAGGACCGATCCAAAGGCAGTTGGACTCCAAGGAGGAAGAAGCGAGACAGCCACCTTGAGCGCCGCCTGTCCGCCGGTCCCTGATGGAGTCTGGGAGCAACTCAATGCCGCCTTGAGCGTCTGGCCAGGGGAACTGACCGAAGCTCAGCTTTGCCACGTGCGGGGCACTTGGCGATATCTGCATTCCCAGGGACGGTTGCCTGCCCCGGAAACACTTTTGCAAATCGCACAAGCGACAACAACGAACTTTAGCAGGTGGTTATATGGGTATCAATTCAACAATAGAAGACACTACGCCGCGTAAATACGCAAAGCGCAAGGGCCTTGCTCGTATTGATGTAACCATACATAGGCAGCTTATTGAGCATTGGCTCGACGAAAAATATTCAGCAGAGTCAATTTACAAGGCACACGTCGCAAAAGGGATTGTCCAGGGCAATTACACATACAGGACATTTTTACGGGCTCTTCATTTAAAAATTTTGAAAGCTAAACGGAGTGATTCTCGACCAGAAATGCCCAAAACAGAACCTCTTCCAGACAGACAGCAGTACAACCTTGCAAAAGAAACTTCGTCTCGGGACAAGGAGACAAGTGAAATAAAACCTATCGTTAGACATGAGACTGTTATCTTCTCCATACCATCAAACAACATAACCGGGGACGACTAATGGGAATAATTAATATGGTACTGCAAGGAAAAGGCGGCGTTGGAAAATCATACATCGCCAGCCTACTCGTGCAGTATCTCAAGCTGAAGGGGTGCATGGTTAACGCCATCGATACCGACCCCGTCAATAACACGCTGGCAGGCTACAAAGAATTTGACGTGAGCGTCTTGCCAATCATGCGAGAAAACAACGTCGATCCGCGCATGTTCGACAGCCTTATGGAAACCGCCCTGGGGCTGCCCGAGGACGCCCATCTCGTCGTTGACAATGGCGCGTCCAGCTTCATCCCCCTTTGCTCCTACCTCCTCGAAAACGAGGCCATCAGCCTGCTCCAGTCCGAGGGACACACCGTCATGCTGCATTCCGTGGTGACGGGTGGCCAGGGGATTATGGACACGGTCAACGGCTTGGCTGCTCTGGCCAAATATTTCCCTCAGGCTCATCTGGCTGTCTGGCTCAATCCCAAGGATGGCGAGATCGCTCTGGACGGCCTGACCTTCTACGACTTCAAAGTGTTCAAGGAATACGGCAACAGCTTCCATTCGGTGATCGAACTGCCTCACCGCAACACGGCTACCTTCGGCAAAGACCTCTCCGACCACCTAGCCCGGCGTTTGTCTTTCGACGCTGCCATTCATTCCTCACAGCCCATCATGGTCCGGCGGCGGCTCAGCAAATACTGGGATGACGTGGTGGCCATCATGGACAGGGCCAATCTCCTGCTGGGAAGGGCTGCGTAATGGCTCCCGAATCAGAAGCCCGCGATGAGGCCCCGGACCAGGCAATGGCGGATGGCATCGGCCTGAGCATCGAGCAAGTTCGGACCCTGCTGATCCAGGCGCACGAGACCACCATGAGCAAGGACGACCCGATGCTCATGCTGGTGACCATTAACAACGCTTTTTTAGGCGAATACGACAAGCTGCTCAGCCGCCACAACGAGGCATTGACAGCCTTCCTCGCGGACCAAGCGCAGGAATACCTGGAAGTAGCCCGGGTGGCTGCGGAGGCCGCCTCCGGCGTCGGTGTCATCCAGGAGACATGCAGAAAGCATTTGGCGGCGGTGAACGTGTGCCAGGGGAATATGAAATGGCTGGCGGCGATCACGGCCATCTCAGCACTGCTCAATGTGGCGGTTTTCGTCGTGGGGGCACTGCGATGAGCGATCCCCGCCTGATCCGCAGCCTGGAGCAAGCCCTGGGCGATATGGTTCTTGGCGCTCTCCAGTCTCCCGACATCCTGGAGATCATGCTCAACCCGTGTGGTCTCCTGTGGCTGGAACGCTTCGGGGAGCCCATGCGCCATGTGGGCAACCTTTCACCTGAACAGGGTCGCCAGGTTGTTTCTCTCGTCGCCTCCGCCCTCGGGACAACCATCACGCGGGAACAGCCGGTGGTGGAGGGCGAGTTCCCTATCGACGGGAGCCGCTTCGAAGGAACTGATTTTCCCATCGTCCCCGGGCCATCGTTTACGATCCGCAAAAAGCCCAGCACAATTTTCACCCTCGAAAACTATGTCGAGAAGGGCATCCTGGCCCCAAACCTCCTGGCTTTTTTGCATCAGGCGATCCTGCGCAAGTGCAACATCCTTGTCGTCGGTGGGACTGGCTCCGGAAAAACCACCCTCGTTAACGCCATGATTGAGGCGCTCTCGCGCGTGTGCCCAGATGATCGGATCGTGGCCATGGAGGACACCTGCGAACTCCAGGTGTCCAGTCCTAACCGGGTGATGTTCCGGACTTCGGACACCATGGACATGCAGCGACTGACCAAGATCACCATGCGCTATCGGCCCGACCGAATCCTCGTTGGCGAAGTCCGTGACGGCGCAGCGCTTGATCTCCTCAAGGCCTGGAACACTGGCCACCCCGGCGGCATAGCCACACTGCACGCTGACAGCGCCATAGACGCCCTCGGCCGCCTGGAAGACCTGGTCGCCGAACGCCTGACCTCCCCGATGCATCGTCTGATCAGCCGAGCCATTAACGTGATCGTCTTCATTCGCAAGACTCCCGAGGGTCGGCAAATTTCGGAAGTCGCTTACGTTCATGGTTATGACCGCGCAAGGCATGCATATCTTCTTGAATACGTCTTCAAGAACAATATGAGCGTGAACGAAGGCAAGTGGTATCAAGAATACATCAAAGGATAATGTAATGCGTAAAAAAGATGTTTGTGTAGTTTTGGCTGTGGCCGTTGTTTTGGCGACTTGTTCGAATGCCCTGGCTTCCGGCGGCATTTCGGAATTCTCATCACCTTTGGAAAAGGTCGTCCAGACGATCACCGGTTCGGCCGGAAAGTGGATTTCCATTACTGCCATGGCAATTTGTGGCGCGGTTTACATTTTCAATAAGGAAGACATCAGCGGGGGATTCAAGCTCCTTCTGTCCGTCGTCTTCGGCATTTCTTTCATCGCCTTCGCAACGAACATCGTCGAATCCGTTTTCTCCTTCAGTGGCGCGATAATCTAATATGAGAACGCTCCCTATCCATCAGTCCTTGCACCGTCACAATCACGTGATGGGTGCTGAACGAGAAATTGCGCTGTGCATCTGCCTGCTTGCCATGCTTGTCGGCGTCGGCGGCATGACCTGGCTTTCAGGGCTTGCGGCAGTGCTGTTTTACGGGGGGGGGCTTCTTGTGGCCAGGAGAATGGCCAAGGCGGACCCGATCATGAGCAAGATCTGGATGCGCCATATCAAACAACAGCTCTACTACCCCGCCAAAGCCAGCATTTGGAGGAAAAACTGATGCTCAATCTGCGCAAGTTTCGCTCACGCGCCCGTGGCGTCTCGGACCTGCTGCCCTATGCGGCCCTCATTGGCCCAGGCATCGTGCTTTGCAAAGACGGGACGTTTCTGGCGGGATTTGTCGCGCATGGGCAGGATACAGCCTCCAGTACCGCCGACGAGCTGGCCTTTGTTTCCGCCCAATTCAACAACGCGGTGAAACTCCTTGGCTCCGGCTGGATGCTGCATGTGGATGCGGTGCGCAGCATCCATCATGCCTACTCCCGGCCCGAGGACAGCCACTTTCCGGACCCCGTCTCGCAGCTCATCGATGACGAGCGCCGTGACTTTTTCAGCGGCGGCGTCTGCTATCGAACAAAGACCGTCGTCATCCTGAGTTTCAAGCCAAACTTCGGCGCTGAAAAGATGACTGCCGCCGCCAAGACTGGCGGCGGCTCCAGCACCGCTTTGGAACGCAGCCTGGAACTCTTCCAAAATACCCTGCTGGAGTTCGAGGATGCCCTTTCGGCGGTCCTGCACCTGAAACGGCTCGCGGACTATACCGAAGTGGACGAAAGCGGCTCCTCGGCGCGCTACAGCGAGCTTTTGTCTCATCTCCAGCTATGCCTGACGGGCATCGAGCAGCCTGTCCAGGTCCCGTCCACGCCCATGTATCTGGACGCGCTTCTCGGCAGCGAGGAGCTGATCGGCGGTTTGACGCCCCGGATCGGCGACCAGCACATCGCGGTCATCAGCATTGACGGCCTGCCCCAGGAAAGCTGGCCGGCCATGCTGTCGGTCCTGGACGGCTTGCAGCTCCAGTATCGGTTTTCTTCCCGGTTCATCTGCCTGGATCAGCTGGACGCTCAAAAAGCGATCACATCGTACAGGAAGGGATGGGAACAAAACGTTTTTCGGTTCATCGACAAATACTTCAACTTGCCCAATGCGCGTCCAAACATGGACGCGGCCAACATGGTCAATGACGCTGGCGACGCACTCAGTGAAGTCCAGGGAGGTTATGTCGGGGCCGGCTTTTTGAGCTCCTGCATTGTGCTACTCCATGAGGACCAGGTCATCCTGCAGGATTGGGCGAGGGAACTCCGCCGGGCCATCTTGACCCTTGGCTTCGGCTGCCGGATCGAAACCATCAATGCCCTGGACGCCTGGCTCGGCACGCACCCCGGTAACTGGTTCGCCAATCTCCGTAGACCCCTCATCAACACCCTCAATCTGGCCGATCTGCTTCCCCTTGCCAGTATCTGGGCGGGCGAGCGGAATTGCCCATGTCCGTTTTATCCGGCCGACTCTCCGGCCCTTATGGTGTGCACGACCGACGGTTCCACACCGTTTTGGTTTAACCTGCACGTAAGAGATGTCGGGCACACCTTGATTTTCGGCCCCATCGGTGCCGGTAAGTCCACTTTGCTGGCGCTGATCGCGGCGCAGTTCAGGCGGTATGACCAGGCCCAGGTTTTCGCCTTTGACAAGGGCATGTCGATGTTTGCCCTCTGCGAAGCCGTGGGCGGCACCCACTATGATGTCGGCGGCAGTGACGCGCTGTCGTTTGCCCCGTTGCAGCACATAGACGATCCCGCCGAACTGGCCTGGGCCGAAGAATGGGTGGGCACCCTCCTGGAACTGCAGGGAGCCCCGGTCACTCCTCGGGACCGTAACGAAATCCACAAGGCCATGAGACTGCTACGCAGCAGCCCGGTCGATATGCGAAGCCTCACCGATTTCGTGAACCTGATCCAGGATCAACGCCTGAAGGAGGGGCTCCAACACTACACCCGGGCCGGAGCCATGGGCTACCTGCTCGATGCCGAGACGGATCAGCTTGGCCTTTCGCCTTTCATGGTCTTCGAGATCGAGGATCTCATGAATCTGGGCGACAAGAACCTGATCCCTGTGCTGCTCTACCTCTTCCACCGGATCGAGAAAGCCCTCACCGGCCAGCCTGTCCTGCTGATCCTGGACGAGGCTTGGCTCATGCTCGGGCATCCCGCCTTCCGCGCCAAAATACGCGAATGGCTCAAGGTCTTGCGCAAGGCCAACTGTGCCGTGGTGATGGCCACGCAAAGTCTCTCGGACGCTAAAAACTCCGGGATACTGGATGTGTTGGTTGAATCCTGCCAGACAAAGGTCTTTTTGCCGAACATCACGGCGCGCCAGGACGTACAGTCTGAATTGTATCAACAGATGGGTCTGAACAACAAGCAAATTGAAATCATCGCTTCGGCTACGCCAAAGCGAGATTACTACGTTGTTACACCATACGGAAGAAGGCTTGTACAATTAGCTTTACAAAGAACAGAACTCGCCTTTGTAGGTATCAGCGACAAGGAAAATATCTCAAGAATAAAAGAACTCCAAAAAGAATACGGCACCAACTGGCCTAGGGCATGGGTTGTAGAACAAACCAAAAAGCGTTCTGCCGCATAAGGAGTCTGTCATGAGAAATTACTTATTGGTCAGCATATTTATCTGCCTGTTTTTAATATTTTTTGTTCTCTCAAGTACGTCAAGCGCTCAATACGTTGTGCACTGCACAAACTGCAGCGATACTTTTACACAATCTCTAGAACGAGTTACAAACCTTGAAAAGCTACAACAAGTTTACAAGCAAGTCACAGAAGCGATCAAACAAACTGAGCAACAAATTGAGCTGGTCCAGAACAATATAGATCAGTTAGAAAATATGGTCAAAAACACAGTCAGCCTTCCAGATAAAATTAGAACAAAGATACTTGGTACATTTCAAAAATTGTCGTCGCTATCACAATCATTGAACCTGCAAAGAGGTGACGCCTCTGCTTTGAGCCAGATTTTTAGCAGCACGTATGCCGGCACAGGCACTATTCGGGACATGGCTAAGTCCACCAGGGAGACGATGGAATCGGCTGCCGGCACCTTCGATGAGATGCGCAAAAAGTGGTCCGAGGAAGTGGATCGCTCGCAGCAAGCGGCCTTTCAAGAATCCGGAATGCAAATCCAAGACCTCGAACAAAAGGCCACTGAACTGGAGAGCCAGCTCAATGACCTTTTGACGACGCCAGATGGACAAATGAAGGCTCTGGAAGCCGGAAATCACCTTGCGACGATGCAACTCCAGGAAGCTCAAAAGCTCCGATCTCTTCTCTCTGTCTCTGTTCAGGCCAGCGTCCAGAAAACTATGAAGGACGAAAAGAAACAACAAATAGAGGACGAGGCCTGGAAGGGAGCATTGTCCACTGACAAAATTGGAAACTTTACCTCAAAAACTGATTTCTAGAATGGAACATTAGCCTTGTAGTCTTTGATTTTGTCCGTCTTTAGAAATTCATCGTGGACCTTTTTGCGATCGACCTGTTCTTCAGCTTCGCGTTTAAGTTTCTCGATTTCGAGCAGTGTTCGCTCCTTTTCGAGTTTGGCTTGATCGGATTCACCACAGCCTTGAAGGGCGAAAGAACTGAGGGCTAAAACAAAAATGAGAATCATTATGGTCAAACGTTTCATAAAAATATCCTCCATTGCAGTTGTTGTTTTGCTGGTTGTGTTCGCTTGCGATGCGTTCGCGCAATCTGGGGTTTCGGTTGATACTGTGGGGAAAATTGTTTCCGCTTTCACAGAGAAATCTAACGCATGGGGAACAGCTCTTCAACAGTATGCTTTGGGCTTGTTCAAGCTTTGTACAACATTAACAATAGCAATGTTTGGCGTCAAGGCCGTTCTTAATAGGCATCAGCTGGGAGAAGTTCTTGGTCAATTTGTTATGACTCTAGTGTTTTGTGGGTTTGTCCTTGCCGTGATCAATTACTATCAAGAATGGTCATGGAATATAATTACTGGATTGAAGAATGTAGCTGGAGAACTTGGGCCAAGTAATTTGCAAATAGATAAGCCGCTTGAGGTGGGATATAAAATGGCAGCAACTATTTTTAAGAAACTCAGTGTCTTTAGCCCTGGCGAATCTGTTGGCTATGTAATTGCCGCTTTAGTTGTGATGATAGCTTTTGCTCTTATAACTGCTCAAGTCGTCCTTATTAAATGTGAAGCGGCAATTGTGATGAACGCGGCTATGATTTTACTTGGTCTTGGCGGTGCAAGTTTTCTAAAAGAGTACGCAATAAACGTTATGCGCTATGTTTTATCAGTAGCTTTTAAACTTTTTGTTATGCAACTTGTTCTCGGACTAGGCTTGCAATTCATTCAAGATATGGTCGTATCTGAAGCAAATTTTGAAGATATAATTATTATTATTGGAGTTTCTGTCGTGCTTTTTGCTCTTGTAAAGAGTCTCCCTGACGCCATCGCAGGAGTTATAAGCGGCTCAAATGTTAGCGGCGGGTCAGCCCTGAGTCAAGCCGGGGCGGCATTGGCCGGTGGCGCGGTCGGCGCGGCAGCGACCGCCATCGGCATGGGAGCTGGTTCCTATGGAGCAAGCCAGGCGGTGAAGAAAGCCGCACAGACCGCCGGCATGTCGGGTGCCTCGGGAGTCGGCAAAGTTGGCGAGTTCGGAAAGGCCCTCTTGGGGGCGCATATGGATGCCCGCTTTGATCGGAGACGCGCGGGGCACTTCACCTCCATGAACGCCAATGCCGGCAAGCGGCTGCAGGAAATGAAGATGCGCAACATGGCAAGCGGCAACGAAGAGGAAAGCTAATAAGCGTCAAAAAAAGAAAAAAAGAAAGAACGAAAAAATTAAAACACGAAAGAACGCAAGGGAGAATAGCTGAATGCTACATAAGCCGAAATCCAAAAGTGATGCCCTCGGTCGGGGCGTCCCGGCCGGCGACCCCTACGTGTCCGGCCGCGAAGAGTGGCTTGAGCGCTACGGCAGCTACATTCAGCGGGCTCGCCAATGGCGCATGGCTGCTATCGGCTGTCTTGCTGTCGCTGCCGTGGCTGTCGCCGGCAATGTCATCCAGGCCAGCCAATACAAAATAGTCCCGTACATCGTCGAGGTAGACAAGCTTGGCCAAATCGCCGCCGTTGCCCGCGCCTCAGAAGCCTCACCGACGCCGACCCGCGTGATCCAGGCCACCCTGGCGGACTTCGTCACCAATTGGCGTTCCGTCACGGCCGACCTCGACCTTCAAAAGCGCCTCCTCGAAAAGCTGTCTTTCTGCGTGACAGGCGCGGCCAAGGGGCAAATGCGGCAGTGGTTCGAGACCAACAATCCCTACGAGCGTGCCAAGGAAAAACTTGTGCAGGTCCACATCAAGAGCCTGCCATCGCAGGTCAGTGCGGAATCCTGGCGTGTGGAATGGGATGAAATCACCCGCAATCACGCTGGGGTCCAAATCTCCTTGGAGACGTATCAGGCGACCCTGACCATTCAATTGCAGCCGCCAACAACTGACGCCCAAGTGCTTCGTAATCCAGGCGGCGTGTACGTAACGGCCATGTCCAGCTCCACGGTCATGGAGCCTACCGGTCCCAACTCTTCCCGGAAGTAGGAATCCCCAATGAAACGACTGTTGTTTGTAGTTGTGACTGTCCCCTTCATTGTGAGCCTTTGCGTGATCGCTTTGTCCATAGAAAGCTTTGCCGAGGACAAACCCAAAGGATGGATACCCGAGGATTACAATATGGAGGCCATGGATAACTCCAAAGGGGACAAGGGAGCGAGAACAAAACCCAACATTCCCCCTCCGCCTCTGGAGTACATCAGCCCCAATATTCCTCTTTCCAATCGGGACAAAAAAGCCGTCCAAATGGCCAAGGACTGGGAAGGCACGGCCCCGGCCCCGATCCAGGCCAATGGGAAAGTCATATACACCTATGGCGCTTCCTCGCCCACGGTGATCGGCGCACCGCTCCAGATTTGCGACGTGGAGCTCCAGCCGGGCGAGACCGTCAATGAAGTGATCGTCGGCGACTCCGCCCGCTGGATGTTGGAAATCGCCAAATCCGGCAACACGTCGCACATCCTCATCAAGCCCGTGGACGCGGGACTCTCTACCAGCGCGGTGGTCACCACGGATCGCCGCGCCTATCACCTCACCTTAAAAAGCCAGCAAACCGGCCATACCCCGCAGGTGGCTTTTCTCTACCCCGGCGATAACACCGCCCGGCTTCGCGAAAAAGAGGCCCAGAACGCCAAGGAAAAGGAATTCAAAACGGCTGAGGTCGATGGACAGACCAAGGACCTGAGTCAATTGAACTTTGGGTACGATATCAGCGGCGATGCCCCATGGAAACCACTGCAAGTGTTCGACGACGGCCGCCAGATGTTCATCAAGCTCCCGCCAGGGGTCCAATCCGGCGATGCTCCGGTGGTCCTGGTCCGCAACGGTGGGCAGGACACCCTGGCCAACTTCCGGATGAAGAACCTGACTCTGCTGGTGGACGGGGTATTTCCCGAGGCGAAGCTCATTTCCGGAGTGGGCAGCAAACAGCAGCGCATCACCATCCGCAAGGCGAAGTGAGGTTGGCGATGCGAGGCACTTTCCTTCTTCTTATTATCCTGATCCTCATCGTGCTTCCCGGCTGCGCCGCTATGCGCGGGTCTCGCGCCGATACCGGCGGTATGGCGGCCTATGACGGCGTGAGCGCTGATTACCCCGGCGACGCCCAGGCCCTGGCCGCCTCGGCCGCCGAGGAGATGGCTCACCGCTATCCGCCGGCCCGGACGACCCTGGCGCTGGTCAAAACGGAATCCACCTTCGGCCAAGATCTGGAAACCGCCTTGCGGGAGCAGGGGTTTCCCATCGCCGCTCAGGACGCTTCCGGCGTGCGTGTCGCGTACACCCTGGATGTCATCCGCGAGGAGACGCCTCCCACCTGCTATCTGCGCGTCCGGACTTCTGATGGCGTTGCCTTCGGGACTTTGCACGCATTGACCGGCGAACCCCGGCAGACCAAGGGAGAAAGCTTCCCTCCCGAAAGCGCTCCTTCGGACTCGGCTTCGGCTCCGAAGCCCCATCCGCTAAGCGATCTGCCCCCTGCGGTTGCGACAAATCCCAGGCCGACACCGGTAATGTCGTCCAAGCTCGAACGTAAGGGAGTGGCTTCTCGCGAGCGCGGCGGCATTTCAGTGCGTGTCAAAAGTTCAGCGGCCAAGATCGCCAAGCGCAACCGGATTCCCGTGGAGGAGTTCTGCCGCCTCAACAGTGTGGCTCCGGACGCGATCATTCCCGCCGGGCAGCAGGTGCTGCTCCATGAGCCCCATGAGCCTGCGGCCGCGCTCACGCCGTTGCCAGTGGCGGCCCGGGCCGATTCGCCTTCTGAAATTCGCCAGACAAAGTTCACGCCGATCCAGGCCCCGACGGACGAGCCGGTGCCAGCGACGATTCAGCCGGCGGTTGCGGTCAAGCAGGTAAAGGCTCCTCCTGCCCCTGTGAAGGCCTCCGTTCCGGTCCCGGCGGGTTCCTCGCCTGCTGCGGCCCCTGCGGCTTCATCCCCGGTCCCCCGGCTCATTGAAGTGGCCGCCTTTTCGCCTGCGGCAACACAGGGGGTCTCGGCGACTTCGGCGACTGCAACGCCTCAGCAGCCGACTCCACTCCCTGGGCCGGCCCCTATCTCGTCCCCGACACCCTGCGGCCCTGATCACACAACGACTCCAGCCACAGAGCCGCAGGACTCAGGTCCGGTCTCGGCAGTGCCTCCGGCGCAAACGCCAGCGAGCCCGCCGCCATCGCCGCCGACTCCTCCCGCGCCCAGTTGGAACATCTCCCCTGGGAGCCTCCATTCACAACTCGGGCACTGGGCGATGCGCGCTCATTATCAGCTGATCTGGAAAGCCCAGCATGATTTCGAGTTAGAGGCCCGAGCCGCTTTCGAAGGGGATTTCGAAACGGCCATCAAACAGCTTTTCGCGGGGCTGCACCGGAGTGGCCATGCCCTGCGGGTCACGCTCTACCGGGGCAACAATGTCCTCGAAGTTGCGGAGGATTAGGATGTTTAAAACGAAATATATTTTTCTTCTTTTCGTTTTAGCACTCGCTGGTGGCGGCTGCGCTAAAACGAACCACCAAGTGGACCCCATCGAACGTCAAGGGGAAAAGTTCCGCGAGCAAAGCCGTTCGCGCACCGTGGAAGTGGTGGAGACCCCCTATCTGGGCGCGAAAATTTCTCCTCTCCTTTCCTCGACCAATCCGATCTTAAGCAAGCAGGTGATGCTGCGACGCAAGGGCACCCTGGCCAGCATTGCGTCGGCCATAAGTGAGCTGTCCTCGCTGCCGGTACAGATCGCTGCGGATGAGGACGCGAAGAAAGCAGCGCAGCCCGAGGCTGGGCATGTCCCGACCGTTCCGCAGGCTGCCGTTCCTTCCACGCCAGCGGGAGGGCAGGGTGTGAATATGGACCTGGAAGCCTTGTTGCGGGGAGGGGGAGGAGGCCACAACGGGCTCGCTCTATCCGGACTCGCCTTTGGCGAGGGCAAGGTCCTGAGCGTTTCCTATGAGGGCACCTTGCGTGGCCTCCTCGATCATTTGGCCGCGCTATCAGGGTACGGTTGGGATTTCGACGAGAAAAACAACAGTGTCACCTTTGCCCACTCGCTTGTGCGCACCTTCACCATCCTGGGAGCGCCGGGAAAGGTGAGCTACGAAAACAAGCTCACGAACAAATCCAAGGAAAACGCATCCACCGGAATCAGCAGCTCGCTGGTGAGCCAACCGGTTTCCCGCGAGGACACCAGTTCGCAGACATCGCAGACATCGGGCACCACCCTGACTTTCGACGTGTGGGCGGACACGGAAAAGGCGGTGAAGGCTCTGCTCACTCCCAAGGGTGTGGTTGTCGTCAACCAAGCCGCCGGCACGATCACCGTCCGCGATACCCCGGAGAGCGTTCGGCGGGTTGCCACCTACGTGGACGAACTCAATACCCGCATTTCCAGACAAGTGGCTCTGACGGTCCGCGTCTGGTCGCTGAAAGTGACGGATGACGCCGAGATCGGTTTCAACATCCAGACGCTTTTCCAAAACGCCGACGTCTCCGACGTGGCCCTTTCTGCCGGCAGCATAAGCGGGGTCGGGACCATCAACACGGCCACGGCGACCATCGTTTCCGGGCGGCTCAAGGATTCTTCTGCTGTGCTCAAGGCTTTGCGCCAGTGGGGAAAAGCAACGCAAGTCACATCCGCCGGTGGTTTGGTGATGAGCAACCAGCCCGTGCCAGTCCTGGCCATCGAACGCCATGCCTACTTGGCGGGTGTAGGCAAATCCACCTCAGATTACAGCCAGACCACGGAAATCACTCCAGGCGAGGTGACTACGGGATTTGCCATGACCGTAATCCCCCACATCCTGGATCAACGCCGCGTAATATTGCAATACAACATCAATATTTCGTCTCTTGACGAAATGAAAGAGCTGACGACTTCCGACGTGACTGTCGAGTTACCGCAAACATCCACACGAGCCTTATCCCAACGATCAGTGATGAAGATGGGGCAAACGCTCGTCCTCTGCGGATTTGAAAAAGAATCCACTGATACCAGCAACGCCGTAGGAATAACCAAGACGTCTCATAGCGGAAACTATGGCCGGACATTGCTGGTTATCACCATCGAAGTGGAATCGGCGGAAGTATAACCATGCGCCGCGTTGTCATCAATAAACGCCACTGGGCGGTTGGTCTCCAATGGTTCATGGGCACCGCCAAGCAGACCGCCCCCGACCTGCGGCGGGCGGCTGGGAAGTTGGATCACTCCCTGGACATGGTGGCATACCGTCAACGTCAGTACGGATTTGCCGCCAGCGGCGGCGTGGTCCGCGACTGGCTTGGAGTTCGCGCCTTGGCGGCGGCGGTGCGCGTGACCTCGCCTTCGTTTCTGGGCCTTTTTTGCCTTGCGGATAAGGACGGCGAATTTTGGTGGGTGTTTGCCATATCCCAGTCCCTGATTGTGGGCATGGGGGACCAGGTCTTCCCGAACCGTCCCGAGGCCGAAGAATGGATTCAATCCTTGAAGGGCCTGCTCGACAGTGATTTCGCGGAAACAGCTACATGCGCGACCCTAGACGAGAGTTTGCTCTGGCTCACGCCGCTTATCAGCGCCGGCCCCTTCAGCCGCCTGCGAAGCCGCAACGGCTACTTGCAGCCTTTGCAGCCCATACCGGGGCAGCGGCGTAAACTGGCAGCCCTGGGGAGCCTGGCTGCGGTACTGCTGCTTGGCGGCTACGGAGTCAGACTCTTCCTGGCCCACCAGGCGGGCAAAAAGGCCATGGAAGCGACCCGAGTCGCCATGGTGAACAAGGAGCAGCGCAAGCAAGAGCTTTTGGCGCATCCAGAGCGACACTTCCCGCAGCCCTGGACAACGGCTCCCGAGATGCATGAGTTCGTTTCGCGCGGCATCAAGGCCCTGTTGACTCTTCCCATTGCTGCCTCGGGCTGGGTCCTGGAGCGTGCGGTATTCGACGGGGAGGCAGTGACCGTCACCTGGGGGCACAAGCCTGGGGCGGATTACGTGCACCTGCCGTTGTCCGCTCGGATCGAAACCCCGCAGAAGGCCATTTCCCGCCTCCCGATCCCCAAACGTCGCGGGCAGCGGACGCCCAGCCCGCTCCTTTCCCAAGAGCAGTGCACTCGCCTTCTGTA